>JANYJD010000331.1 GCA_025358555.1 Rhodoferax sp. | reverse complement strand
CCTATACCGTGCGCGACACCGCCGGAGCCACCAGCAGCAGCACACTGAGCATCACCGTCACTGGCACCAACGACGCGCCGGTGGCTGTGCCTGATTCAAACGCCGTGGTGGAGTCCGGCGTGAACCCGGGCAACACCGCCTTTGCCGGCACCCCGCTGGCCTCAGGCGATGTGCTGGTCAATGACACCGACCCCGATGCGGGCGATACCAAGACCGTCAACACGGTCAATGGCCTGGCAGCCAATGTGGGCTCCGTCATCAACGGCATCTACGGCTCCGTGCAGGTCAATGCCAATGGCACTTACACCTACACGCTGGACAATGCCCGTCCGGCCACCCAGGCGCTGGCCCAGGGCCAGGTGGTCTCCGAGGTGTTTAACTACAACCTCAGGGACGCCCTGGGGGCCATCAGCAACGCCACCACGCTGACGATCAACGTCACTGGCACCAATGATGCGCCCATGGCAGTCAATGACAGGGCACCGGCAACCAATGAAGATTTCCCCACCACGATCACAGCGGCCAGCTTGCTAGGCAACGATACCGACGTTGAAAACGACCCGCTCACCATTGCCAGCGTGCGGGACGCCACCAACGGCAGCGTAGCCCTGGTCGCTGGCAAAATAGTTTTCACGCCCGCGCCGGGCTATAGCGGTCCGGCCAGCTTTACCTACACTGTCAGCGACAGCCAGGGCGCAATCTCCACAGCCACTGTCACCCTCACGGTGAATCCAGGGCCACGCATACCGGTCGCATTGCCGAACGATGTCACCGGACTCTATTCACAATTGAACCCACTTGTGAGCCTGCCAGGCTTCACGACAGTTGCCGACCCGGCATTGTTCGTCTTGTACAGCGTCGACGACTCTGCCACCGAGTTTGACTTGAAGTCCGGCTTGGGCATTTTTCAAACCGACCGGGTGACGATGGCGGAATTGAACGATGGCTTGCGGTACAACCTGGCTTTTGCCGAGGGCAATCAATTCGGCTCAAAAGGCCTCGGCGGGCAACGCACCAATGTTCCAAGACCCACAAATGACCTGTTTGTCCAACAGGCGGTGCGGCACCAGCCGTTAGGAACCGAACAAGGGGTGTTTGTCCACGAAGCGGTGCACGCTTCTCACCTGGAGTCAATGGCCCGCGGGTTGCGCATTCAAAGTTTTAACTCTGCTGTAGCAGGTGTCACCTCGTTGTTTGACCCGTTTGCGCTGGGGGCACCTGCACCTGCAATAGACATCACGGCGCTTTCAAGGGAAGGCGAGCAAAAAACGGCTTTGCTAGCGCCCGCTGAAACAGCCTCACAGACTGACTCTGAGACACAAGTCAAACATGTTGCCCAGGCAGAAGCCAAAGATGCGCATGGCACTCGGGAGAGGCAGTTGCCCCTGCGCCGCGCCGCAGCCGGTTTCGGTGCCCAGCTCAGACGCAGCGCTACAGACTTCCGGTCGGGTCTGGCACGCACCGATAATTTAGCTGTTGGCACCGCCAGTACCGCGCAAATTACGCAAGCTCAACGCAAATTCATGTGATATATCTTTATGCACGCTGCAGCCACACACTTTGATCGAAAAAACACCATGCCCTTGCTAAAGCGCACCACCCAGCATGCCAAGCCCCTGCGTTTGCCCGAGCTGGCCATTCTTGCGGCAGCCCTGGTGTTGGCCGGATGCACCATAACCCCAAAGTTGGCAACCCAGGAAGAGGTGCGTGAACGTGTCAAGTCTGACACTGACCGCATGTACGTGAACCAGGCTCCGATTTCCGCACCTGTTTCACTGGAAGAAGCCATTGCCCGCACGCTTAAATACAACCTCGACTACAGCCTGAAAAAAATGGAGTCAGCCCTGGCGCTGGGCTTGGCAGACTACGCCAGTTATGACACCTTGCCCAGGCTGCTCGCAACAGCGGGTTACCGCACCCGCAGCAACCAGTCTGGGGGCACCAGCATCGGCATCTTGGACGGTGTGCAGTCACTTCGGCCTTCAACTTCCGAGGAGCGCAGCCACACCCTGGCGGGTGCTGAGTTTTCCTGGAATCTGCTGGATTTTGGGGTGTCGTATTACCGGGCGCGGCAGCAGTCAGACCAATTCCTGATTGCCGAAGAGCGCCGCCGCAAAGTTGTGCAAAACATGGTGCAGGACGTGCGTGCAGCGTACTGGCGGGCGCTGGGTGCACAACGCCTGTCGGCCCAGACAAAAGACATTCTTGACCGGGCCCAACTGGCGCTGGCCAGATCCCGCGAAGCTGAAACACAGCGCGTGATTTCCCCGGTGCAGGCCCTGAACTACCAGCGCGCGCTGCTGGATGCCATCTCTTTCTTGAACCAGCGGCGCCAAGACCTCGAATTTGCGTCACATGAACTGGCAGCGCTCATGAATGTCGAACCTGGCGTGGCATTCACCGTGGCAGAGACCCCTGAGGCCCGGTTGCCAGCGCCACCCAATGATGTGCGCAAGCTTGAAGAAATGGCCTTGTTCCAGCGCCCCGAGCTGCGCGAGGAAGACTTTAAAAAACGCATCTCGGCCGACGAAACCCGCAAACAGTTACTGGGCATGTTGCCAGGCATCAGCTTCGACGCGGGTCTGCAATACGACTCCAACCAGCTTCTTAGCAGCAATCGCTGGGCCCAAGGCGGAGTTCGAATTTCATGGAACTTGCTGCAATTGGTGGCGCTGCCCTCACTGAAGGCCACCCAGCAGCAGCAGGTCCGAACCGACGAAGCCCGGCGCATGGCGCTGTCAATGGCAGTGATGACGCAACTGAGGGTAGGTGTAGAGCGTTACCGCCTGGCGGTTGAAGATTTCAGATTGGCTGACACTGCGGCGCAAGTTGACAAGCGCATGGCCGATTACACCCGCGCCGCTGTGACGGCCAGGCTGGAAAGCGAACTGGAAGCCATCCGCACGCAGGCGCGGGCGGTGCTTGGCAGTTTTCAGCGCGCCAACACCTATGCCAGTGCGCAGATCGCATTTGGACGCCTCTACAACACGCTTGGCTTTGACCCGCTGCCTGACGATTTTGACGGCAACGACCTGCCCACGCTGACTGAGCGCGTGCGCACTCACCTGAAAGCGACCGAGCAGGACACCTTGAAAATGACCTCCAACCTGTTCGGGCACGCGCCTTCCGTATCGGTGCGATTGGTGGGCGTTGAAAATCCCATCATGAATGTCAGGATGAAAGCGCAAATCAGCGAACTGCTCGCAAGAAACCAGGTGGAGGTTGACGCGTCGAACGGCGTGCCGGTCACGTTCACCCTGTCCCGTGAAGCCAAGGACAGCCTTGAAAATGCAAGCTGGTCCATTGTGCTGGCAGACGCGAACGGTAACGTCAAAGGTGAAACACGGCACGCAAGCACGCTGCCGGCCAACTCCCGCAACACCGCATACGAGGCAACACTTGTCGCGGCAGTGACGTCACGGTTGCCGCAATTGCGGCACTGGCTGGCAGAGCTTTCGCAAGAGGCCAAGTGATGCACATCGCGCACAGAGTTTCGAGCACGTTGCAGCACGTAGTGGCCGGGCTGATTTGCTTATCTACAGCCAACGCGATGGCCCAGATTTCAGCGCCTGCGCGCAGCCCAGGTGTTTCCGGTTCGCCGTCGCCCAGACCAGCCGACGTGCCTGCGCCTTCAACCCCATCGCCCACCGATGCAGTGCGCGTACTCCTGGTGGCAGACCGCGAGACAACCTTGTCCAGCCCCGTCACAGCAAAGATCAAGATGCTGTACGTGTCCATCGGCGTCCAGTTTGGGGAGGGCCAGACGCTGGTGCGCTTTGACTGCGAAGAACCCGTTGCAAAACTGGGCATGGCCAACGCCGAGTTGGCGGGCGCAGTGGAAGCCCATGAGGCCAAAATACGGATGCAGGGCCTGGAACAGGCCAGCGACGTTGAGGTGGCGCTCGCCGCGAGCGCCGCAGCCAAAGCCCGCAGCCAGGTGGAACTTCAGCAGGCGCAGGTCGCCCAGTGCACCATCAAGGCGCCTTGGGCGGGACGGGTCGCCAAGGTGCATGTGCGGACCCATATGAGCGTGACGCCCGGGCAGCCCATGGTCGATCTGGTCAAAAGCGGGCCGTTGCGGCTCAAGCTGAACGCCCCGTCCCGCATGGTTGGAAAGGTCAAGCCGGGCAGCCTGTTTGACGTGACCATCGACGAGACCGGCAAAACCTACCAGGCACGTGTTCTTGCGGTCAACAGCCGCGTGGATCCCGTGAGCCAAACCGTTGAGATTGAGGCGTCGATCGTACGCAACTTTACTGAGCTGCTGCCTGGCATGAGTGGCGTGGCCAGCCTTAACCTGCTACGCTAACCTGGATGTTTGCTGCGGCAGCCGGTCCGGCTGGTTGCCCAATCACTCCCGGTTTGCACCCACACGAGACAAATGAGCGTTGACCTGGACACAGCGGGCCTGCAGGCCCTGAGCGCTTTGCTCCATTTGGAGCAAAGCGCGATGATGGCCGCAACTCCCGCCGCGCTGGGTTTCACAATCGTCAACGAAGCATTGGCGCTGGCGCCTTACCGGCAAGCCGCGTTTTTCACATGTGCCCCCAATAGCAGGCTCAAATTGACCACGGCGTCTGGGCTCGTCAGCGTCGCCGAAGACTCGCCCTATGCCGTTTGGCTGACCCGCTTTGCACAGACTCTTCCAAACCTTCGCACATGCGCAAGAGTGGACTTCGCCGACGCGTCGCCCGAATTTGTGGACGGTTGGGAAGAGTGGCTGCCAGAGCACCTTCTTTCGGGCAGCATCTTTGACGCCGAAGGCCTGGCGGTCGGCCTTGCGCTTTACGCGCGGGAAACCCCGTGGCTTGATGGAGACATGGCCCTGCTTGACCGGGCTCACCTGTCATACGGCTATTGCTTGGGGTCGCTACAGCGCAAACCGCGTCCTTTTGGCGCAACTTTTGGCTCACTATTTCAAGGAAAATTCGCAAAATGGATGGTGCTTGCAGCCGCGCTGGCCATGTTCATCCCGGTTCGCCTATCAGCGCTCGCGCCGGCTGAAGTGATCGCCCTGAACGCCATGGCCATTGCTTCGCCGCAGGATGGCGTTGTCAGCGCCTTCCACGTGCAACCCAACTCACCCGTCAAAGCGGGCGACAGCCTTTTTTCCCTGGACGACAGCGCCCTGGCAAGTCGGCGTGAGGTGGCCCGCAGAGGCGTCTCCATAGCGCGTGCTGATTCGCTGGTCGCCCAGCAGCGCGCTTTTGACGACCTGAAAAGCAAAGGCGAGCTTGCCTCTGCACTGGGCCGGGTGCGGGAGAAAGAAGCCGAGCTGTCACTGGTCGAAGGCTCACTGAGCCGCGTTGTTGTGAAAGCCGAGCGGGATGGCATTGCCGTGTTTGGCGACCCCAACGACTGGCTGGGTCGCCCGGTGCAAACCGGGGAGCGCGTCATGCAACTGGCAGACCCGCACGATGCGGGCGTTCTGGTCTGGTTGCCCGTGGCTGACGCGCTGAATCTTGAAGCAGGCGCGCCAATACGGCTGTTTTTGCACACCACCCCGTTGAACCCGCTTTCCGCCACCCTGCTGCAGACCAGTTATCAGGCCGTGCTGAGCCCCGAAGGCGTATCAGCCTACCGGCTGCGCGGACAGTTCGATGAGGGCGCCGGCAAGGCCCGCATTGGCTTGCGTGGCACCGCAAGGGTTTCCGGCGATTGGGCGATATTGGGTTACTACCTATTCCGTCGGCCGATTGCGTCCATTCGCGAATGGACGGGCCTGTGAACATCGTCGGGCTTGCGCCGGGCTTGCCGCCGCTGCGAGACGAGTTACGCCTGCTGCCCGCTGCGGCCAACTACGACGGATCGCCTGCATGGATGGTGCAAGACCCGGTCAACAACCGCTTTTTCCGCATCGGCTGGCTTGATTTTGAAGTGCTGCTGCGCTGGACGCAGGGGAGCGCCAAAGCGGTTGCGGATTCGGTGAGCTCTGAAACCACCCTCAGCGCAGATGAATCGGATGTCGGCGCACTGCTGTCGTTTCTTGAGCAACACAGCCTGCTCAAGGCCGATACGCCACAGGCGGTGGACCGCCTGCGCAAGCGCTCCCTGCTTCTCAAGAAAAACCCCTATGAGTGGTTGCTGCACCACTACCTGTTTTTTCGCGTTCCATTGGTGCGGCCACAACTCTGGCTGGCAAAAATACTGCCATACCTTTCATGGATTTTCACGCCTGCAACATTCGTTTGCATCGCCGGGTTGACCCTGACCGGAATTTTCCTTGCGGCCCGCCAATGGGAAACCTTTGCCAGCACGGTGGTTGACCATCTCACCTGGTCCGGCTTGCTGGGCTACTCCCTGGCCCTGGTTTTTGCCAAGACCCTGCATGAAATGGGCCACGCCATTGCGGCAACCCGCTACGGCGTGCGTGTTGCCCATATGGGGGTTGCCATGCTGGTGATGTTTCCCATGCTCTACACCGACACCGGTGAGAGCTGGAAGCTGACCAATCCACGCCAACGCCTGGCGATAGCGAGCGCCGGGATCATTGCGGAACTGGCCCTGGCGGGTTTGGCGACTCTGGCCTGGAGCCTGGCACCCGAGGGCTCCTTCAAAAATGCCATGTTCTTCCTGGCAACCACCAGCTGGGCCTTGACCGTGCTGCTGAACGCCAGCCCGTTCATGCGGTTTGATGGCTATTTCATCCTGGCGGATCTGTTCGATTTTCCCAATCTGCACGAGCGCAGCGGCGCACTGGCACGAACCTGGCTGCGCCGGACGCTGCTGGGCTTTGACGAGCCCTGGCCAGAGCGCACGCAGGGGCACGGCAACACGCTGTTGATTGGCTTCGCACTGGCCACCTGGTTTTACCGCCTGTTCGTCTTCTTGGGCATTGCGCTGCTGGTCTACTACTTTTTCTTCAAGTTGCTGGGCATCTTTCTAATGGCAGTGGAACTGGTCTGGTTCATCGCCCGCCCGGTCGCCTCTGAGCTGCGCGTCTGGCGGCAGCGGCGCCGCGAAATCAGATTCAGCCGCAAAATCGCAGCACTGGCGCTCATGGTGGCGCTTGCGCTGCTGGGGTTGCTTCCGTGGCAGACCAACGTGCACGGCGTGGGATGGGCTCACCCCGAACGCCAGCAGCAAATCTACTCGCCGCTGGCCGGCAAGTTGACGGCTTTGCCCAAAGCGGGCCGTGTGACGCAGGGGCAGGTGGTGTTCACTCTGGAGTCGCCTGACCTGCAAGTGTCCGAAAAACGGGCCAGCGGCCTGGCAAGCGCCCGGGCCAAAGAGCTTTTGGGTTTGAGTGGCCTGCCTGATGGGGAAGAGCGCAGATCCCAGGTGCAAACGCAGCAGGACATGTTTTTGGCAGAAGTGCGCCTGTATGAGGGCGAGCAGTCGCGCATGCAGCTGGCAGCGCCTTTTTCAGGGGTTTTGAGCGATCTTGATCCGCTTCTGGCCGTGGGGGTGTGGGTGCAGCCCCGACAGCCTCTGGCGGTCGTTCTGGACCCGGCGCGATGGGTCGTTGAAGCCTACGTGCCCGAAGCCGAGGTGACGCGGGTGCGGGTGGGCGATGCAGTCCGCGTCTATTTTGGCTTGCGTTCGCCAAGGGTCCTGACAGGCAGGGTGGAGGAGGTGGACGCAGCCCGTACCGCCGCCCTGCCACACAGCATGCTGGACGCCAGCACAGGCGGCCCCATCGCGACGCTAAAACCGTCGGCAGAAGAACGCAGGCCAGAGCGCGCGCCCAAAGACGCGATTTACCGCGTCAGGATCACGCTGGACAGCGCCCCGCCCGGCCAGCAGATGATGCTTGCCGACGTGGTCATTTCGGGCGAAGGCCACGCATGGCTTCCTGCCATGTTTTCACGGGTGGCAGCGGTGGCTATTCGAGAAAGCGGTTTTTGAGCCCGGCCTGATTCGCCTATTGCCGGATCAAATCCGCGCCCGTCGGCACGTTGAACTGGAAACTGGCGGCACCCATTGGCACATTGGCCTGAAACGCCTGGAAGCTCATGCGCGAGTTTTGGCCGAAGCTGTCCAGAATATCAAGCGACGCCAACAGACCCTGCCGAAAACCGATGCGCACGCTTTGCACCTGGCCGTCCCTCGTTTTGGGCGTTGCGGTCACCCACTCCAGCCCATCCTTGTCGGGCGCGGCGGCCAGCGCAAATTCAGCCCGAAGGGCAGTCAGGTCCGCAGCCGAGGCGATCAGCGCCGCCGGCGTTGCACCCAGCACCTGCGCCTGCTTGCGCGCGGTCACCTGATTCAAGTCAACGTCATACAGCCAAAGGGTCTGTCCATCCGCAACGATGCTTTGCTCGAATGGCTTCTTGTAGACGAACTTGAATTGGCCGGGGCGGGAAAACTCAAACGTGCCCGTTGACGTTTTAGGCCGGGCCACCTGCCCGTCCCTGGCAGGCGGCGTCACCACCTGAGTGAAGTCGGCACGACCGGTTTTGACGGATTTTACGAACGATTCAAGGCTTTCTAACCCTGTAGCCCTTGTGGACAGTGCATAGCATGCTACTATAATTATAGTAAATAGTTTTTTCACGTTTAACCTCACGCTAACCAGCCCGGTCACACCTCTGCTCACACGTCGGCTCAAGCCTCTGCCCGTGCAGGCACCAGAATTTCACGCTGCCCGCTGGTGCTCATGGCGCTCACCATGCCGGCTTTTTCCATGTCTTCGACCAACCGGGCCGCGCGGTTGTAGCCAATCTTCAAGTGCCGCTGCACCAGCGAGATGCTGGCCTTGCGGTTCTTCAGCACCACTTCCACCGCCTGGTCGTACATCGGGTCTTTTTCACCGCCGCCACCCGAAACACCGTCAAGAGACAGTTCGTCTTCACCATCAACCGTTGCGCCTTCCAGCACGCCTTCGATGTAATTCGGCTCGCCCTGGCTCTTGAGATACTTCACAACGCGGTGCACCTCTTCGTCGCTGACAAACGCGCCGTGCACGCGCACCGGCAGCCCCGTGCCGCTGGGCATGTAGAGCATGTCGCCCATGCCCAGCAAGGCCTCCGCACCCATCTGGTCCAGGATGGTGCGGCTGTCGATCTTGCTGCTGACCTGAAACGCGATGCGCGTGGGGATGTTGGCCTTGATCAGGCCGGTGATCACATCGACGCTGGGCCGCTGCGTCGCCAAGATAAGATGTATGCCTGCAGCCCTTGCCTTTTGTGCCAAGCGTGCTATCAATTCTTCTATTTTCTTGCCCACGACCATCATCAGGTCGGCCAGCTCGTCAATCACCACCACAATGTGGGGCAGGCGGTCCAGCGGCTCGGGAGCTTCGGGCGTCAGGCTGAAAGGGTTGTAGACGAATTCTCCGCGCGCTTTAGCTTCGTCAATCTTGACGTTGTAGCCCGCCAGGTTGCGAACGCCCATTTTGCTCAGCAATTTGTAGCGGCGTTCCATCTCGGCCACACACCAGGTCAGGCCATGCGCGGCCTGGCGCATGTCGGTCACCACCGGAGCCAGCAGGTGCGGAATGCCTTCGTAGACCGACATCTCCAGCATCTTGGGGTCGATCATCAGCAGGCGCACATCGCGCGCCTCGGCCTTGTACAGCAGGCTCAAAATCATGGCGTTGATGCCGACTGACTTGCCCGATCCCGTGGTGCCCGCCACCAGCACGTGCGGCATTTTGGCCAGGTCGGCCACCACCGGGTTGCCAATGATGTCTTTGCCCAGCCCCATGGTCAGCAGGGACTTGGCTTCGTTGTAAATGGTTGAGCCCAGAATTTCTGACAGCTTGATCGACTGGCGCTTGGCGTTGGGCAGCTCCAGGGCCATGTAGTTTTTGCCTGGAATCGTCTCCACCACGCGAATCGAAACAAGGCTCAAAGAGCGCGCCAGGTCCTTCGCCAGACCCACAATCTGCGATCCCTTCACGCCTGTAGCGGGCTCAATTTCATAGCGGGTAATCACCGGCCCAGGCTGCGCCAGAACCACCCGAACTTCCACACCAAAATCTTTGAGCTTTTTCTCGATCATCCGGCTGGTCATTTCCAGCGTCTCCAGAGCAACTGTCTCTTGCCGCACCTGAGCGCCATCCAGCAGATCAACCTGGGGCAGCTTGCTGTCGGGCAACTCGGTGAACAGCGGCTTTTGCCGTTCTTTTGCAACCCGCTCACTCTTGGGCAAGTCCACCAGCACGGGTTCAATCATCACCCGCACCGGATGGTGAACGGCAATTTCTTCGCGCTCCTCAATCACCACTTCCTCACGCTCGCGGGCGGCCTGCTGGCCCAGCACCAAATCCTGGGCGATTTCGCGCTTGGAGCGACGTGACTCGATTTGCGTGTAGAGCCATCCGCCCATGCGCTCAGCCAAGTGCCCCCATGAAAAGCGGAATACCAGAGCCGAGCCCAGAACGCCCAAGGCAATCGCCACCAGGCCGGACCCCAAAAAACCCAGCCATTTAACACTGGCCGGTCCAACCAGATAGCCCAACGCGCCACCCGCGTGCCCGGGCAGGAATGTGCTTTCAAACCGGTAGATGCGCGACCACTCCAGCGCGGTGCTGGCGCACAGAAGCACCACCAATCCCAGCCAGAACCCTGTCCGGCTGGAGGTCAGCCTCGTTGCCATTGAAGCGTTGCCGTGCGACGCCTCTCTAGCCTGCGGATGCAGACCCCGCATCCAGCGCGCCAGCGCCGACAGCCAGGCCCGAACGCCCGCCGCAAAGCACCACCACACCGACAGGCCCAGCAGAAAATAGCTGATGTCAGCCAGCCACGCACCGAGTTTTCCGGCGCGGTTGGCTATGGCAGCACCACCGCCTGAGGTGGACCAGGCGGCATCCTGGCCAGAATAGCTCGCCATCGCAAGCAGCCACAAAACCAGAATCACAAGGCCACCGAACAGCCCCAACTCACTGGCGAAACGCACCCAGCCGGAACGGGCAGGCACGTCAGCGCGGGAAGAATTGAGGGTATTGAGTGAGTAAGTCATAAATCAGCGGACGTCAAAGCAGCGGACATTCAGCGCGGCACCTTTCGGCGTTCCTTGACCCAGATGGCACCGTCTTCCTTGGTTTCAATAAAACCCTGCTCTTCAAAATCTTTCATGACCCGGCTCACCATTTCGCGCGATGCGCCCACCATTTTGGCAATGTCCTGGCGCGAGATCTTGTCGCGAATGACCCTGATGTTGTTGTCCGGATTGGGCACGCCGCTGTCCAGCAGCACATTGGCGACCCGGCCGTACACGCCCATCAGCGCCAGGGATTCAATTTTCCGGTCTGCGCTGCGCAGGCGCCCCACCAGGCCTCGCATCACCGCCGCCGCGGTTGAATGGTTTTCGAGCAGGCAGCGTGCAAAGTCGTGGCCGCCAAGCACCAGCGCGTCGGTCTGGATTTCAGCCTCTACGCTGGCTGAATGGGGGGCCTGGTCAATCAGGCTCATTTCGCCGATATAGTCCCCCGGTTGTAACGTGGCCAAGATCACTTCCCGCGCCCTGCGGTCCGTCACCACCACCCGCGCCCGGCCGGCCAGGATAATGTACAAAGCGTCGCATTTCTTGCCTTGCTCGACAATCAGCTCGCCGCGCTTGAAGCGGCGCTTGTCCACGGCATCGGCCAGCGACTCGGCCTGGGCAGGCGTCAGCATGGCAAACAGCGGAACCCGCCGGATCAGGTCAAGATTGGTCAGCATCGACATCGGATAATCCTCTATTGATTGCGATTTTTTATAATTGCGTTGTCCCCGGATTGCGCTGCAAATGCTTCACAAGCTACGGGCATTGAAGCGTTGCGGATCCATCCAAACTGTACACGGCCTGCAAACCATCCGCGTGCGGCAATTCAGATTTTATAAACTTAGCCAATAAGGGTTGATTCATATGTCCTCACCAAAGCACTTAACAGTGCTGATTCTTGGCTCCGGCCCGGCCGGCTACAGTGCCGCAGTCTATGCAGCCCGCGCCAACCTCAACCCAGTGCTGATCACTGGCATCGCCCAGGGCGGGCAGCTCATGACCACTACCGACGTGGACAACTGGCCTGCGGACGTGGACGGGGTGCAGGGCCCGGAGCTGATGCAGCGTTTTGAGGCGCATGCCAAACGCTTCAACACAGAAATCATCTTCGACCATATCAGTGCGGTTGATCTGGCGAAGCGCCCGTTTACGCTCAAAGGCGACAGCGGCACCTACACCTGCGATGCGCTGATCATCGCTACCGGCGCGTCGGCCAAATACCTGGGCCTGGCTTCTGAGACGGCCTTCATGGGCCGCGGTGTCTCGGGCTGCGCCACCTGCGACGGTTTTTTCTACCGCAACGAGATCTGCTGTGTGGTGGGCGGCGGCAACACGGCGGTTGAAGAAGCGCTGTACCTGTCCAATATTGCCAGCAAGGTGTACCTGGTGCACCGCCGCGACAAGTTCAAAGCGGAAGCCATTTTGGTCGACAAAATGATGGCGAAAGTGGCTGCCGGCAAGATCGAGCTAAAAACCTTCAACACCCTGGACGAAGTGCTGGGCGACTCCAGCGGCGTGACTGGCGTGCGCCTGAAAAGCACCGTGACCGGCGCCACGGAAGACATCGTCCTGAAAGGCTGCTTCATCGCCATAGGCCACGCGCCCAACACCGAGATTTTCCATGGCCAACTGGAGATGGCAGGTGGCTACATCGTGACTCAGTCTGGGTTGAAAGGCTTTGCTACCATGACCAGCATTCCCGGCGTGTTTGCCGCAGGCGATGTACAGGACCACATCTACCGCCAGGCGATCACCAGCGCAGGCACGGGCTGCATGGCGGCGCTGGACGCCCAGCGCTTTCTGGAACAGTGAGCGCTGGGCGGGATGGCATATAATGGAAAGCTTTTCGAAAATCGCGCGAAAATCGGGTTTACCGCCACCCATCAACTGGCGAGGTGAGGTTGCAGCGGCTGGCTTGTGAAAGTCCAGACCTGATGCAACTGTTTTTAAGTATCGGAGTGTCCTTATGGCACGCGTATGTGAAGTCACGGGCAAAGGCCCCATGGTCGGGAACAATGTTTCCCATGCCAACAACAAAACCAAGCGCCGGTTCCTGCCGAACCTGCAATACCGCCGCTTCTGGGTCGAGACCGAGAACCGCTGGATCCGCCTGCGCATCAGCAACGCTGGTCTGCGCTTGATCGACAAAAACGGCATTGACGTCGTGCTCGCAGACCTGCGCTCACGCGGACAAGCCTAACCCACATTAAGGAAGCATCATGGCAACCAAAGGCGGACGCGAAAAAATCAAGCTGGAATCCACTGCGGGTACCGGCCACTTCTACACCACGAGCAAAAACAAGAAAACAATGCCCGAGAAAATGTTAATCAAGAAATTTGATCCCAAAGCCCGCAAACATGTGGACTACAAGGAAATGAAACTGAAGTAATTCGATTTCCCCGCGCTGAAAAAGCCCGCTTGTAAATTTAGGTTCCAGCGGGCTTTTTTACGTCTGGCCTTTGCCACACCAGAAACGCAACTGCCCGCGCAAAGTCAGCCGCACACGGGGAAAGATTCCGACTCGCCAGTCCATTAAAAAAGCCCGCTCAAGTACGGGCTTTTTTCGTATGCCACGGCGCGAAAATCAGGCCCTGGCAGCCCTCAACCGCAAAGAGAATTCCCGAAGCGCCGCGATGCCGCTGGCCTCAGCCCGGTGACACCAGCCTTGCAACTCTGTCGCCAGATGCTCACGCGAATGGGAGGTGTTGAGCCAGAGCTGGCGCAGCTCTTCGCGCATGGTGACCATTTTGTCGAGCACCGGTGATGCAGCGCGGGCCTGCGCCAGCTGCGTTACCGCAGACGCGGGCACCTTGTCGGTATCGCGGTGCAGCCAGCGCCGTGCGGACTTGATGACCGCTGCGTCTGCACTGCGCGCCTTCATCGCTTCGAGCTCCTGCTTGAACGCAGCGCGCATGCCTTTGGCGTATCCGGCCATGATTTCGTAACGGTTTGAGATCAACGCTTCCAGTGTTTTTTCATCAGCCACCGGGCGCACGTCGCCCAAAGCCAGCTTGGGCGGCGTCTTTTTGACTTTCGCCAAGCCCACAGCCTGCATCATGCAGATGTACATCCACCCGATGTCAAACTCATAGGGCTTGACTGACAGCTTGGCAGATGTGGGATAGGTGTGATGGTTGTTATGCAACTCTTCACCGGCAATGATGATGCCCCAAGGCACGAGGTTGGTGCTGGCGTCTGCCGACTCAAAGTTGCGGTAGCCCCAGAAGTGCGCGGCACCGTTGATGATGCCCGCCGCCGTGATCGGCGTCCAAGCCATTTGCATTGCCCAAACAGCCAGCCCCAACGCGCCAAACAGGTACATGTCGATGATCATCATCAGGCCCACACCTTGCCACGAGAAACGAGTGTACAGATTGCGCTCGATCCAGTCGTCAGGCGTGCCGTGACCGAAGCGGGCCATGGTTTCGAGGTTTTTGGATTCCACGCGGTACAGCTCAGCCCCTTGAAACAGCACCTTCTTGATGCCATACACATGCGGACTGTGCGGGTCTTCGGCCTGCTCGCATTTGGCGTGGTGCTTGCGGTGGATAGAGGCCCATTCCTTGGTCACTTGGCCCGTAGTCAGCCACAGCCACAGGCGGAAAAAATGCGAGGCAATGGGGTGCAGGTCAAGCGCGCGGTGTGCCTGATGGCGGTGCAGGAAGACGGTAACGCTGATCATGGTGACGTGCGTCAGTGCCAGCGTAAACAGAATGATCTGCCACCACGCCAGGTTCCACGCGCCATGGCCCAGCCATTCGATGGCCGAATTCAACACAGTCCAATCAGGTAACAGCATATTTCGTATGTCTCCAAACGACGTTTCAGTGAACTTTAGTAAATCTTGAAGGCTGGGAGCATCACCGCACACGCTCGCAACCGCCAAGACTGTCAATTTTAAACTGTTTGCAACATTTTGCCTATCGAATCCCTTCGAAATAGCTAAATGAGTCTAAAAATCGGCAAATGGGGCTTAAATTTTACTTTTTCTCCCAAACGGCGGCAAAAAACCCGTCCGTAGCATGGCGATGCGGCCACAGCCGGAGGTATTTTTGGCCGTTTTCGCCGCCACTGCACAGGCTGGCCGCAGCTTCAACCTTCAGATGGGTCAAGATCTCGCCCGCTTCAATTGGGGCGAACTCATTATTTGCATCCGTGAAAGCTTGGGCAACGGCCTCATTTTCTTGCGGCAGAAAACTGCACGTGGCATAAACCAGCCGCCCGCCGGGCTTGAGCAGCCGGGCCGCGCTTTGCAAAATCGCGGCCTGGGTCACCGCCATGGCCTCTACTGCCTGCATGTTTTGCCGCCATTTGAGGTCTGGGTTGCGGCGCAACGTGCCCAGGCCGGAGCATGGCGCGTCCACCAGCACCCGGTCGATCTTGCCCGCCAGGCGCTTCACGCGGTCATCGCGCTCATGGGCAATGGCAGCGGGGTGCACGTTTGACAAACCGCTTCGCTTGAGGCGTGGCTTGAGCGCATCCAGCCGGTGCGCCGAAGTGTCAAACGCATACAGACGCCCCGTGCTGCGCATGCCTGCCCCAATGGCCAACGTCTTGCCGCCCGCGCCCGCGCAAAAGTCAACCACCATTTCTCCGCGTTTGGCGTCCAGCAGCAACGCCAGCAGCTGCGAGCCTTCATCCTGCACCTCAAAATCGCCGCGCAGGAAACCTTCTGACTTGTTCAAACTCGGCTTGCCCGCAATGCGCAGGCCCCAAGGCGAATAAGGCGTTGCAGTGGCCTTGATGCCGGCCTTGGCCAGTTCCTTTTGCACGTCTGCTCGCTTGGCCGTGAGGGCGTTGACGCGCAGATCCAGCCCGGCACCCTGGTTGAGGCTCTCCACCAGCGGCCAGAAGCCTTCGCCCAATTGGTCTTTGAGCGGCTGCACCAGCCAATCCGGCAGGTTATGGCGATGGCGCTCCATGAGGTCAACCGTCTTAACCTTATCGCACTGCTCCAGCCAGTTTTTTTCCTGTTCAGTCAATGCACTGACCAAAAAGTCACGCGGGCCGTAGAAGCCCTTAATCGCCAGGCGGCGCTCCCGGGAGCCGCTGCCGCTGGGCGCAAAATGGTCAAACAGCAGCTTCTTGCGCAACACGGTGAAGACGGTCTCGGCGATGGTCGCGCGCTCACGTGGCCCCAGGCCCTTGTTGTCGCGGAAGAACCGCTGCACAGTGGCGTCGGCAGGGTTGTCGAATTTGAGGGTGAGCCTGACGAGCTCAGCACAGGCGTCAAGCAGGGCTTTAGGATGCATAGCCTTCGATTGTCCCATTGAACCCACAACCACCATGCCCCAATCACCGTCCACCCACCCGCCAGAGCCGCTGCCAGAGGAGCAAATCCCGCCTCTCACCACCACGCCGCCTGGCCGCTACCGCCACTACAAGGGCAATTTGTACGATGTGGTGGGCACCGTGCGCCACAGCGAAACGCTGGAACCGATGACGCTGTACCGCGCGCTTTACGGCGCGCATGGCCTGTGGGTGCGCCCGGCAGCGATGTTCAATGAGATGGTGGACATTGACGGGCCCAATGGCATCGTCCGCCAGCCTCGGTTTGCCAGAATGGATGACAAATAGGGCCATAGCCCTCGTCCACAATGCCTAATTAGCTATTTATTTTGCAGCAATTCGAAAATTACCTGGGCATAGATCAAATGCTCCTGCGCGAGCACCCTTGCACCCAGCGTGTCAGGGGTGTCTCCCGGCAGGATGGGCACCTCGGCCTGCGCCAAAATCGGGCCGTGGTCCAGCTCCGCCGTCACCCAATGCACGGTGGCGCCTGACACTTTGCAGCCTGCGTCGATGGCGCGCTGGTGGGTGTTCAAGCCCGCAAAAGCGGGCAGCAGCGACGGGTGGATGTTGACCAGCCGGCCCGCGTAATAGGCAACGAACCCCGGTGTGAGGATGCGCATGAAGCCTGCCAGCACCACTAGCGCGGGCTGGCCCTGCGGGTCATGGCTGTCGATGGCGCCGGCCAACGCTTCGTCAAAAGAGTCGCGGGTAGCAAAAGCGGTGTGGTCGAGCACTTGGGTGGCGATGCCTTGCCTGCGGGCAAAATCGAGCCCTTTGGCGTCGGCCCGGTTGCTGATGACAGCAGCCACGCGCGCCCCTCCATTGAGCCCTCGCCTTCGCCCTCGTTTAGGCCCGCCCGCAGCCGTCTTTTCATCCGCCGAGCCGCGCTGCTGCACCGCCCGCACAATGGCTTGCATATTGGAGCCTTCGCCTGAGATCAAAATTACGATATTTTTCACAACCGCTTTCTTCGCTTCCCTTCACAGATCAGGATTATCACTTTGCAAAACGACACCACGCCAGGCTCCGCAACCGGCAGCGGAGCGGCCTTGCCAGAGGCACGACTCGCCACACCCACAGCCAGGCCCGCCTTCACCCTGTCTGCGATTGAGGCGCGGGTACTGGCCACCTTGATGGAAAAAGCCCGTACCGTGCCCGACAGCTACCCGCTCACGCTCAATTCGCTGGTGCTGGGCTGCAACCAGAAAAGCAGCCGCGAGCCGCTCATGAACGTGTCCGACGCGCAAGCTTCTGACGCCCTGGGAAACCTGAAAGCGCTCAACCTGGTGCGCGAATCCAGCGGCAGCCGCGTGACCCGGTTTGAGCACAACTTTCAGCGCGGCATCGGCGTGCCTGAGCAGTCTGCCGTGCTGCTGGGCCTGCTAATGCTGCGTGGCCCGCAAACCGCTGGGGAACTGCGCTTGAACAGCGAGCGCTGGTACCGCTTTGCCGACATTTCTTCGGTAGACGGCTTTCTGGAAGAGTTGCAGGACCGTGCGGCTGAAAAAGGCGGCCCGCTGGTCGTCAAACTGCCGCGCGCACCCGGTGCCCGCGAACAGCGCTGGGCGCATCTTCTGAGCGGGCCGGTGAATATGACGCAAATGGCGCAACCGGCGACACGCGATGGCGCGGCAGGCGCAGGCGCGGACCCGGGCGATCTGGCACAGCGTGTAGGGCTGCTCGAAAACGAGGTGGCGCAACTGCGTGAAACAGTGCAAAAATTATGTTCCGAATTGGGCATGGCACCCTGACTACCTGCACGGCATGCGCTTTGCTCATCTCTTCCCCGCGCCCCGGGTACTGTCCTGAAAACCGCCCCGAATGTCACCATTTGGACACTCAAAAACGAACGACCGTGCTAAAAACCCGATTCGGCTGACAACACCGCCCTCAACAACTTCACGTGGAGACCTCACATGGACCTCGCATTCACCCCCGAAGAGCAGAAATTTCGCGAAGACATTCGCGCCTGGGTTGCGGCCAGCCTGCCTGCCAGCATCTCACACAAAGTGCACAACGCGCTGGACCTCACGCGTGAAGACCAGCAGAACTGGGGCAAGATTTTGGGCAAGAAAGGCTGGCTCGGCTACGGCTGGCCAAAGGAGTTTGGCGGCCCCGGCTGGAACGCGGTGCAAAGGCACCTGTTTGAGGAAGAGTGCGCCATGGCCGGTGCACCGCGCGTTGTGCCGTTTGGGCCGGTGATGGTGGCACCCGTCATCATGGCCTTTGGCAATGCCGAGCAGCAGCAGCGCTTTTTGCCAGGCATCGCCAGTGGCGAGGTGTGGTGGAGCCAGGGCTACAGCGAACCGGGCTCGGGCTCGGACCTGGCCTCGCTCAAGACAAAGGCTGAACGGCAGGGCAACAAATTCATCGTCAACGGCCAGAAAACCTGGACCACGCTAGGCCAGTATGGCGAGTGGATTTTCTGTCTCGTGCGCACCAGCAGCGAAGGCAAGCCGCAGACCGGCATCAGCTTTTTGCTTATCGACATGAAATCCAAGGGCGTGAGCGTGCGGCCTATCACCTTGCTGGACGGCAGCGTCGAGGTCAACGAGGTCTGGTTTGACAATGTGGAGGTGCCCGCCGAGAACCTGATAGGGGAAGAAAACAAGGGCTGGACCTATGCCAAGCACCTGCTCAGCCACGAGCGCACCAACATCGCCGACGTGAACCGAGCCAAGCGCGAGCTGGAGCGCTTGAAGCGCATCGCCAAGGCCGAAGGCGTCTACACCGACACGCGCTTTCGCGATGAAATTGCAAAGCTGGAGGTAGATGTCGTGGCGCTGGAAATGATGGTGCTGCGCGTGCTGTCGGCCGAAAAATCGGGCAAGAATTCACTCGAAGTGGCGGGTTTGCTCAAAATCCGTGGCAGCGAAATCCAGCAGCGCTATACCGAGCTGATGATGCTGGCAGCCGGCCCTTATGCGCTGCCGCTGATGCGTGAGGCGATGGAGGCGGGCTGGCAGGGCGATGCCGTGGGCGGCGGGCTGCCAGGCTTTCCCGGCGGTGCCACCCATTGCGCGCCGCTGGCGTCCACTTACTTCAACATGCGCAAGACCACGATTTATGGCGGGTCCAGCGAGGTGCAGCGCAACATCGTTGCCCAGACGGTGCTCGGCTGACGCTCGGCACCGCCTGCGCCATGCACAGCTATGCTGCTCCCCCTAGCCCCCCCCCGCGAGGGGTGCTGTCCGGATGGATGCAGATGACGTTTTTCTTTTTTTTGTATGCAGGCCTCTGCTCTTTTTGCTGATTCCGATTCCGATCCTCTTTTTCTCGGGTGACTTATGAACTTTGATTTCTCTGACGACCAGGAACAACTCCGCGACGCGGTGCGCAAATGGGTTGACAAGGGCTACAGCTTCGCGCGCCGCCGCAATATTGACAAATCAGGCGGTTTCTCGCGCGAAGCCTATGGCGAGCTTGCCGAGCTGGGATTGTGCGGCCTGTACGTTCCGGACGCCGATGGCGGCTTGGGCATGGGGCCGGTGGAAGGCATGGTGGTGATGGAAGAGCTGGGGCGCGGCATTGTGCTGGAACCGCTGGTGCAGACGCTGATCGCCGGTGGCGTGCTGGCGGGTTATGCGCCTGCAGCGGTCAAGGCCGCGTGGCTGCCCAAAATCGCCAGCGGCGAGGCGCTGGTAGTGCTGGCGTACCAAGAGCGCGCTGGTCGCTACAAGCTCGATATTTGCGAGGCGAAATCGACTGAAGCCCTCGTCGGATATACATTATCTGCTACTAAAAGTATAGTTTCAGCGGGTGACATGTCAGATACCTTGATTGTTCCGGCCAAGCTCGACGGGAAAATAGCGCTGTTTCTGGTCGAGCGCAGCGCGACCGGCGTCACCGCGCGCGGCTATGGCACTCAAGACGGCGGCCGAGCGGCCGAACTCACGCTGAAAAATGCCCCGGCCAGCCTGATCACTCTGGACGGTTTAAACGCACTGGAGCATGCCATCGACATTGGCATTGCCGCCACCTGCAGCGAAGCGGTCGGCGTGATGGACAAGATGGTGGCCATCACCGTGGAGTACATGAATACCCGCAAGCAGTTTGGCGTCGCGATTGCCAGCTTCCAGTCTCTGCGCCACCGCATGGCCGACGTGAAGATGCAACTCGAGCTGGCGCGCTCCATGAGCTACTACGCCGCCCTCAAGCTCAACACCCCGGCCCCGGAGCGCCGTGCGGCTATGGCCCGCGCCAAATACCAGCTCGGCAATTCCATGCGTTTTGTGGGCCAACAGTGCATCCAGCTGCACGGCGGCAATGGAGTCACCGATGAATACGCTGTCAGCCATTATTTCAAGCGCCTGACGCAGATGGAGATGACCTTTGGCGACACCCTGCACCACCTGGGTGAGGTGTCGGACCGGATGCAGGATTCTGCGGGGGTGTTTGCCTGAAGATGTGGCTCACCCCCAGGCTGCGCGCACTTCGTGTCGCTTTGCTACCCCCTTGCAGCGTCAATCAATCACAAATTTGCTACTATTAAAATAGCTATTTATGCATATTAGACGTGGGCTAGAGGCCAATTTCATTCACAAAACAGCCGCAAACAGCAAACTAACCCAAAAACCAACCCACAGGTTAATTTTCAGGCCAACAAGCGTCAAACCAGCAGCCGCGACGACTTCGGTACGTGCGCCATCAAAAACTCCATCTGGTCGGCCAGGATGCGGCGGTTGCGCAAAATGAAGTCTTCCCACAGACTGGGCACATAGGGCGCGTACAGCAGCGGCATGTGGGCCTGTTCGGGCGTGCGGTGGCTCTTGCGGTGGTTGCAGGGGCGGCACGCGGTGACCACGTTCATCCAGCCGTCCACGCCGTTTTGCGCGAAGGGAATGATGTGCTCCCGCGTCAAATCTTCTTCCACAAAATGGTCGCCGCAGTAGGCGCAAACATTGCGGTCGCGCACAAACAGCTTGCTGTTGGTCAGGCTCGGGCGCAGGTTAAAGGGGTTGATGCTGGGCACGCCCTTGGTGCCGATGATGCTGTTCACCGCGATGATCGATTGCTCGCCGGTGATGGCGTTATGCCCGCCGTGGAACACCGCCACCTCGCCGCCGGACTCCCAGCGTACTTCCAGGGCGGCGTAGTGGATCACCGCCTGTTCAAGCGAAATCCACGATTGGGGCAACCCCTGGGCTGACAGCTTCAAGACCTTCAAAACACGCCTCCTGGAACTTCTGAAACATTGCAGGACAGACCGCCAGCGGCCACGCCGCAAGCCCCATCCACAAAACTTATCCACTCCGATGACACGAATTTCGGCAAAGCAACCAAGCGCGCTTTGCAGCTAAGCCACAATATAACCTGTTTTCGTGACGGTTTGGGCTCAAGGGCTTTGCCAAAAGGCGTTGCCCGCTATCAAAAAAATACCCGTCAAATCATGTTTGGAATGAAGGTTTACAGATGAAAGTCTTTCGGGGCTTCAAGCACCCGGGCATTGCGCCCGCCTGCGCGCTGACCATTGGCAACTTTGATGGCGTGCACCGCGGCCACCAGGCCATGCTCGCGTTGCTTCGCAGCGAGGCGCAGCAACGCGGCGTGCCCAGCTGCGTGCTGACGTTTGAGCCCCATCCGCGCGACTATTTTGCCAAGGCCAACCACAAGCCTGACCTGGCCCCGGCCCGCATCGGCACGCTGCGCGACAAGCTGATCGACCTGGCGCGCTCGGGCGTCGATCAGGCCGTGGTGCTGCCGTTCAACGCCCGGCTCGCAGCCCAAGCGCCGCAGGCATTCATTGACGATGTGCTGGTGCATGGTCTGGGCGCGAAATACATTCTGGTCGGTGACGATTTCCGCTTTGGCGCCAAGCGCGCGGGCGACTACGCGATGCTTGATGCGGCAGGCGACGTGCGCACGGACGGTACCGGTTTCGATGTGGCGCGCATGAACAGCTACGAAGTCCACAACCTGCGCGTCTCCAGCTCGGCCGTGCGCGACGCGCTGGCGCAGGGCCGCATGGGGGACGCGACGCGGCTGCTGGGGCGGCCCTACCGCATCTCGGGCCACGTGGTGCATGGCCGCAAACTGGGGCGGGTGCTGGGTTTTCCCACGCTGAATTTGCGGTTTTCGCACTGGAAGCCCGCCGCGAGCGGCATCTTTGTGGTGAAGGTGTATGGCTTGGGCAAGCACGTTGACGATGCACTGCCAGGCGTGGCCAATCTGGGCGTGCGCCCCTCGCTGGACCCGGATGACGTCAACGGCGGGCGCGTGCTGCTGGAGACTCATTGCCTGGACTGGCCCGCGTCAATGTGGCCGGACGAGGGTTACGGTAAAATCGTGCGCGTGGAACTGCTGCACAAACTTCATGGCGAACTCAAGTACGACGGTCTGGAAGCCCTGACAACGGGCATCGCCAAAGACTGCGACGACGCTCGCGCGTGGCTCGCGTCGAACCCTGCCGCGCAAACTGCCGCAACGCAGTCCGTTCTCATACAGCCGGCCCAGCCACAGCCCATTCAGGCCCGAATTTGACGGGGCAGACCCCAAAGGTCCGCGACGCACTTTGCCCCGCGTCACAAAACATGGTCGCACCTGTTTGCCGCACAGGCCAGTGCGTGCTGCGCTCCCCACAATTCATACCTTGCTGAATATTCCCCATGACTGAAAAAGCCGAAACCGCCGCCGCCGAAACTGTCGCCGTTGATTACCGCCGCACGCTGAACCTGCCCGACACGCCCTTCCCCATGCGCGGCGACCTCCCCAAGCGTGAGCCAGGCTGGGTGAAGGAGTGGGATGAAAAGGGCATCTACAAAAAGCTGCGTGACGCGCGCCATGGCGCTCCCAAATTCATCCTGCACGATGGCCCACCCTATGCCAACGGCCAACTGCATGTGGGCCATGCTGCCAACAAGATTTTGAAGGACATGATTGTCAAGGCGCGCCAGCTCAAAGGCACGGACGCGCAGTACATCCCTGGTTGGGATTGCCACGGCCTGCCCATCGAAAACGCCATCGAGAAACTTTACGGCCGAGGCCTGTCGCGAGATGAAGTGCAGTCAAAAAGCCGTGCCTACGCCACCGAGCAAATCGCCCAGCAAATGACCGACTTCAAACGCGTGGGCGTGCTTGGCCAGTGGGACAAGCCGTATCGGACGATGGACTTCGCTACCGAGGCCAATGAGCTACGCGCCTTGAAACGCGTGGTGGAACGCGGCTTTGTGTACCGGGGGCTCAAGCCGACCTACTGGTGCTTTGACTGCGGCTCCAGCTTGGCCGAGTTTGAAATTGAATACTCGGACAAAAAATCGCAAACGCTGGATGTGGGATTCTTGTGCGCCGAGCCAGACAAACTCGCCGCAGCGTTCGGATTGCCAAACTTGGGAAGCCCCTCAGGTAGCGTGGCCAAAGACGCCTTTGCCGTCATCTGGACGACCACCGCGTGGACGATTCCGGCCAACCAGGCGCTGAATCTGAACCGCGAGCTCGTCTACGCGCTGGTGGATACACCGCGAGGCCTCTTGGTGCTGGCAGAGTCGCTGGTGGACGCGTGCCTGGCGCGCTACCAGCTCACAGGAACCGTGCTGGCCACCTGCGCGGGCGAGAAGCTGGCCTTGATCAATTTCAAGCACCCACTGGCCCACGTGCATGCGGGCTACGACCGCGCAAGCCCCGTGTACCTGGCCGACTACGCCACGGCAGATGAGGGCACCGGCATTGTCCACTCCGCGCCCGCATACGGCGTGGAAGACTTCAACTCCTGCATCAAAAATGGCATGACGTATGACGAGGTGCTGAATCCCGTGCAGGGCAGCGGCGTTTACGCGCCCGATCTGCCGCTGTTTGGCGGTCAGTTCATCTGGAAGGCGGCGCCCGTGGTGGTTGAGGCGCTGCGTGATGCGGACCGCCTGTTCGCCACGCAGAACATTGAGCACAGCTACCCGCACTGCTGGCGGCACAAAACGCCGGTGATCTACCGTGCATCGGCCCAGTGGTTCATTCGCATGGACGAAGGCGTGGGGGTATTCACAACAGACAAAGCGCCGCAAACGCTGCGCCAAATAGCGCTAGCCGCGATTGAAACCACCCAGTTCTACCCCGAAAACGGCAGAGCGCGCTTGCGCGACATGATCGCGGGCCGGCCGGATTGGTGCATCAGCCGCCAGCGCAATTGGGGCGTGAACATTCCCTTCTTCATGCACAAAGCCACGGGCGAGTTGCACCCGGGCACGCTGGAGATCATCGACCAGGCCGCAGCGATTGTTGAAAAAGGCGGCGTCGAGGCCTGGAGCCGCTTGTCGGCTACCGATGTATTGGGCGCGGAAGGTATCGACTACGACAAAAGCACCGACATTCTGGAAGTGTGGTTTGACTCAGGCACCACGCACTTCACCGTGCTCAAGGGCAGCCATGGCGATAAGGATGCGCAGGGCCAATACTTGCACGCGCACACCACCGGGCCGGAAGCGGATTTGTACCTGGAAGGCCACGACCAGCACAGGGGCTGGTTTCACAGCTCTCTTTTGACTAGCGCCGCCATGAATGGCCGCGCACCGTACCGGGGGTTGCTCACGCACGGCTTCACCGTGGATGGACAAGGCCGCAAGATGAGCAAGAGCCTGGGCAACTACATGCCGCTGGCCGAGTCCGCACAAAAATACGGCGGTGAAATTTTGCGCCTGTGGTGCGCTGCGACGGACTACTCGGGCGACTTGGGCATCGACGACAAAATCCTCGCACGCGTGGTGGACACCTACCGGCGCATCCGCAACACGCTGAAATTTTTGCTGGCCAACATCAGCGATTTTGATGCCGCTACTGACACCGTGCCCGCAGATCAGATGCTGGAGATTGACCGTTACGCCATCGCCCGCGCCGCGCAATTGCAGGCAGACATCCTGGCTCACTACGAGGTGTACGAGTTCCACCCAGTCGTGACGAAACTGCAGTTGTATTGCAGCGAAGACCTGGGCGGCTTTTACCTGGACGTGTTGAAGGACCGGCTCTACACCACGGCCGCCAAATCGCTCGCGCGGCGCAGTGCGCAAACCGCATTGCACCAGATCACCCACGCCATGCTGCGGTGGATGGCGCCGTTCTTGAGTTTCACGGCAGAAGAGGCCTGGAAGCTGGTAGGCAACTCCGAGAGCATCTACACACAAACGTATGCTGCGCTTGCGGCTCCAGACGAAGCACTGCTGGCCAAATGGAGCCGCATCCGCGAGATCCGCGATGCTGTCAACAAGGACATTGAGGTGTTGCGCGCCGACGGCAAGGTGGGATCGTCCCTACAGGCCAGCGTGGCGCTCACGGTCAACGCGCCAGACCACGCTTTGCTGAACAGCCTGGGTGAGGACCTGAAATTCGTTTTTATCACCTCTACTATTGAATTAATAGCATGTTATGCACTGTCCACTAGGGCTACAGCCTCAAAAAGCATCAAATGCGAGCGCTGCTGGCATTACCGCGACGATATTGGCGTTGATGCAGCCCACCCCACGATTTGTGGCCGCTGCACCAGCAACCTCTACGGCGCAGGCGAAGTCAGGGAGTTTGCTTGATGGCCAGAGGCGGTAAAACTTTCGCCACAGGTTCATCGGTTGGCAGCATGCTGACCT
>JANYJD010000328.1 GCA_025358555.1 Rhodoferax sp. | reverse complement strand
AATCACCAGCGTGTCGGAAGATTCTTCCGGGCCTTGCCTGACGACCAATTACAACCCGATGGTGATGCCCAAAGGCATAGAGGCCTCTAGCGACCCCATGTTGGCAGCCCGGGCAGCGCCGTATGTAGTGTCGCGCGGTCGACGCGTGATTGAAGGTGCGAAGCAATAGTCGAACACTGACGTAACACTGTTGGAGCACTGATTCGGAAATACCGTCTGGCAAGTTCTCCGACTCATCTGTTTGAAGGATCTTTTGCGGTAGCGCTTGCTGCGGTGGCTCTTTTAAGCGCCGATTCACAACCTTTTCCATGCAAAAAGGGGTAAGTGACGCCCAACATCCGCATAAAAAGGGATTTTGGGTCAGTCATGTGATTTATTGCCCAAGCTGAATTCTTGGCCCGTCTCTTGCACTGTTCCTGGTCTGCGCAATCTCGCGCGGCAAAAACCCAAGGAGACAGTATGCAATTTCTACCCCCTAATTACCGGCCTGCGGCCCGGCTGGCGCACGCCGCAGCGGGTGCCGTCATGGCGGTGGCCGTGTTCAGTGGGCAGGCGGCCCATGCGACAGCGGTGACGATCAACACACCGTTCATCAACTTTGAGAACGTCGGGATTAACTCGCTCGGGGGCACGCCTGGGCAGTTTTTGCGGGTTGGCGCCCAAGCGGTCACGCCAAACGGCTTGGGCGGTACCACCGGCGTGGCGTCTCTGGGTGGCGGCACGTTTACAAGAATCATCAACTTCAACCCCGGCCCCGCGATTCCCAATTTTTTCAACCGCAACCTGACACTCACCCCAGCGCTCTTGACGGCTGGCGCGACAACCGACCCGTGGACGCTGTCATTCACAAACGGTGCCGACAGTGCCCAGGCGGTGGTGCAAATGCTTCCGGGCGCCACGCAGGCACCGTTTGTCAACAGCATTACCTTGTCTGGCACAAGCGCCAACCCAATTTTCAGCTGGACGCCGCCACCAGGGGCCGTGGTGGATGGCTACCGCATCAACATTACTGACAAATCGCTGATCAACCGGGATCCCACGATGGGCCCTGTGAATAACGGGCTAGTTGCGGGGACCAGCTTGGCTCCGTCCGTTACGTCATACCAGGTGAATGCCGCAGACTTCACGGTGCCGGGGTATGCATTCGCCCTCAACAAAAACTACTCCATCGAGATATCGGTGGTACAGACAAGAGACCACCTCTCGATCAACCTGGGCAACGGCAACCTGCAGGCCATCGCGCGGACCTACGCCGACTTCACCCCCAACGGCGGCGGCGGCCCGCCCGTCAATCTGCCAGTGGTGCTGATCAACGGCGCCTACCAGTTCAACATGGTGGTGCAAACTGGCCAGACCTACTACATCGACCCCGACGTCGCCATTGGCTACGACTACCAAATCGGCGCGGGTGACCCCAACTTCAAGTCGGTGACGCTGCCCGTGGGCATTGGCGACGGCAAGTACGACATCTTTGGCTATGACGCGCTGAACAACGTGATTCTGTTGGCCGACGACTGGCTGGGTGGCTCGGTTTTCAATTTTGCGGCGGGCGGGGTCAGCCGGTTCCGGGTCACTGACATTGAGACCTCGGCAGGCCTGAACCCCAGCAGCACGACTGCGTTCATCACCGGGCTTACCTTTGCTGGCAGCGGCAACTTTACGGGTACGCAAACGCCGATTGTGGTGAATGTGCAAGGCGTGCCTGAGCCAGGCTCGCTGGCGCTGATGGGTTTGGCGTTTGCCGGGCTGTTGGTGGCGCGCCGAAGAAAAGGCTGAACCTTCATTTGCTTCCCTTAAAAACCCCGCTGTTGCGGGGTTTTTAACGTGGGGGTCGTGTTTTCTGGAAGGGTTCGCAGCATCAATTCATCATCAATATGGAGGATGCGCAATTGCGAATACTGCGCGATATTGGTGACCACATTGCGAGGCAGCAAGACAGTGCCGCTGCAATTGCCGCAAAAAACCGATCAACCACGCAAAGGGTCGCCCAGTGAACAAGGAAGAGCGCTTTGACCGCCTCGTCGGCCTGATCTACGACACCGCGCATGACGCCAATGACGTCACCGTCGCCACTGACGCAAATGACGCAAATGACGCAAATGACGCGAATGGGGCCCGTGCGCCTGATGCAGTCATCGACGCCATCCGCGTTGAGCTGGGGGAATTGCGTGAGTCGCATGAAGACACCCATGGCCTCATGCGCCGCCTGGCGCCGCACATTGAGCGCTCGGGCAACCTGCGCAGCCGCATCCGGCAACTGCAGGTGGGGCAAGCCATCCAGCAGATTGAACTGGCCCATTTGCCGTTTGGCCTGGTGTGGGTGGGCACCGGCCTGCAAGTGGTGATTCAGAACGCCCGGGCTGGCGCGCTGTTGAAGCCCGGCAGCGGCATTTGGGTGGAGAACAACCGCCTGACAGCGTGGGTGCAAACCGACATGGAACGGCTTGACCTGGCACTGCACAATGCCTTGCGCGCAGAGGAGCGCAAAGGCATTTTGCTGGCCCTGCGACGGCGCGACCAGCCGGTGCCGCTGCTGGCGTCGGTGATCCCCGTGATGCCGCCCCCGGATGGCGCTGTTGGCCCGGGGCAAAGGTTTGCGCTGGTCATCCTGCAAAACCCCGACGAGGCCGCCATTGGACTGGCGCATTTGCAGCGGGTCTATGGTTTTACGGCTGCCGAGTGCAAACTGGCCGAGGCGCTGCTGGCCAACGACACGCTGGACAGCTATGGCGAGCGCACGGGCGTGCGCCGCAGCACGCTGCGCAGCCATCTGGCGCACCTGTTCAAGAAGACGGGCACTTGCCGCCAATCAGAGCTGGTGCGGCTGCTGATGCTGGCGCAACCCAGGGTTTAGGCCGCACTGGGTGAAGCCGGTGCTCCGCGTGATCCAATTGCTATTTAATATATAGCTGTTTATGCACATCCAGCAGGGGCTACAGGCCAAGATCGGACAACTCACGCTGGAGAATGATTTTTTAGAACGCGCGCTCACCAAGGCGGGATTGCTGAGCGCAAAGCGATGATTGACCGGAACGACATACTCTCGATCAGCGCACAGGCCAAACTGCTGGGAATCAGCCGGGGCAGCGTGTACTACCTGCCACTGGGAGTGAGCCAAGCCGAGCTGGCCCTGATGCGCCAGATCGACGAGCTGCACCTGGAGCACCCCTTCATGGGCGCGCGCCAGTTGGTGCGCCAACTGCGCCGCCTGGGCTACTGTGTGGGCAGGCTGCACGTGCGCACGCTCATGCTGCGCATGGGGCTACGGGCCATGGCCCCTCAGCCTGGCAGCAGCAAGCCTGCGCCGGGGCACAAGGTCTACCCGTACCTGCTGCGCAACGTCGCTGTGGTGCGGGCCAACCAGGTGTGGGCGCTGGACACCACCTACATCCCGATGCGCCAGGGGTTTGTGTACCTCACGGCCGTTGTTGACGTGGCCACGCGCCGGGTGATGGCGCACAAAGTGGCTACCACTTTGGAGGCGTGTCACGCCAAGGAGATACTGCAGCAGGCGCTGGCAAGGTACGGGACACCGGAGATCGTCAACACCGACCAGGGCAGTCAATTCACGGCCCAGGAGTTCACCGACGTCGTGCTGGGCTCGGGCGCAAAGTTGTCCATGGACGGGCGCGGTGCCTGGCGCGACAACGTGTTTGTCGAGCGGCTGTGGCGCAGCGTGAAGTACGAGCATGTTTACAAACACGCCTACGCCAGCGTGAGCGACGCCAGAGCC
>JANYJD010000318.1 GCA_025358555.1 Rhodoferax sp. | reverse complement strand
TGGCCGGACTGGTAGCCCAGCACGTCGCCCCAAAGCTGGATGACTTGCGGGCGGTGGATGCTGTTTTGGTAGGGTTTGATTTCCATAATGCAAAAACCTGTGCCGCGTCACTGCGCGTCAAAAATCCGCAGCCAAATGGGCTACGCAATCACCCGGCGCCACCAGGCTTGGCACGCGACGGCAAACCACCATGCCGCTGTCTGCAAACACCAGCTCACAGGGCGCGCGCTCAGGCTCTTCCGGGAAATGGATGCACCCCGCAGGTTGCCCCACCTGCACCGTGTCCCCCAGCGCAAACGCCGGTTCAAACAAGCCCCGAACGGGCGCATAAACATACTGCGAAGACCCGCTGATTCGCATCATGCGGGTGGCGTCTGGCGGCGGGGCCACTGGATCAATCACCCCCAAGTGGGCCAGCAGGCGCAGCACGCCCCGATCAGCGATGGCTTGGGTTGCCGGGGTGGTCGTGCCCGCGCCGCCAAGCTCGGTTGCGAAATGCAGGTGCCCATGTGCCCGGGCGCAGGCCATGAGCGAGCGGCTGGAGATCTCCTGCTGCGCCATCAGGACAAGCGGTGCGCCAAAGGCCGTAACGGCTGCCTGCAATCGCGCCTGCCTGGCAGTATCGGGCGACGCCGTGGCGTAAACGCAAGGCAGGTACTCCAGCGACGACCCCCCCGAGTGCAAATCCAGGCTGACCTGCGTCATCGGCAGCAAAACGGTATCCACAAAATGGGCAATCTGGGCGGTTGGCGAGCCCATGGGATCGCCCGGAAACAGCCGGTTGAGGTTGCCCTCATCAAGCGGCGAGGTGCGCCGCCCTACGGCAGCCGCCGGCTGGTTAAGGCGCGGAATGATGATCACCCGGCCGCGTACGTCCTGCGCCAACAGGCTGCGCATCAGCTTGAGCAAAGCAATCTGGCCCTCGTACTCGTCACCATGGTTTCCGGCGGTCAGCAAGACATCCGGCCCACTGCATCCGTTGACAACAGCAATCGGGATGGCGATAAAACCGTAGGCACTTTCGTGTGTGGAGTGCGGCACGCGAATGTGGCCAAAGTGCTTGCCCTTCGCCTGCAAGTCAATGTCAACAATCACGGGGGATGCACTGGATGTCATGGTGATTTTCGCGGGAGGTAAGGTGAGGTAAAAGGTGAGGTCAAGGGTGTGGAAAAATCGGGGATGTCGACGCCCCTGACTGTATCTGCCAAAGAATTGCCCGGTGTTCGCATCATGGAGGCAGGCATTGGCAGCTAAAAGTAAAAACGCATCCAGCCTGTCTACGCTCTTTTTTATATAGCTGCTTATGCATGTTGCACAAGGGCTACAGCCCTATTTTATGAATAAAAATGGAAAAAACTGGTCAAAAACCGCGCATCCTCCTGGTTGAAGACGAATCGGGCATCGCCGACACGCTGCAGTACGTGCTGGCCACCGACGGCTTTTTGCCGGTGTGGTGCAGCACGGCCGAAGATGCGCTGCGTCAGTTTGCCGCCGAGCCTCCCGCGCTGGTGGTGCTGGACGTGGGCCTGCCCGACATGAACGGTTTCGAGCTGTTCAAGCGCCTGCAGGCGCTGCCCGGCGGCGCGCAGGTGCCGATGCTGTTCCTCACCGCCCGCAGCGACGAGATTGACCGCGTGGTGGGGCTGGAGCTGGGTGCTGACGACTACATTGCCAAGCCGTTTTCGCCGCGCGAGCTGGTGGCCCGGGTGCGCGGCATTTTGCGGCGCAGCGTGCGGCCAGCGCCATCCATGGTTTCCCCGGCCCCAGCAGCGCCGCCAACACCGCCCGCCGCATTGCTGCCGCCGCCTTTTGCGCTGGATGAAGAACGCCACCAGATCCGCTTCTATGGCCGCCTGTTGGACCTGTCGCGCTATGAATATGGGGTACTGCGGCTGCTGGTGCAGCGTCCGGGCCGGGTCTTCACACGCGACGAACTGCTTGCCAAGGTGTGGGATGACCACAGCGACAGCTTTGACCGCACAGTGGACGCGCATATCAAGACCCTGCGCGCCAAACTCAAGGCGGCTGTGCCGGCGTCAGCGCCCGACATCGAGCCGATCAGAACGCTGCGCGGCACCGGCTACGCGCTAAGCGAAGACCTGCCGGAAACTCTGGCGTGAGGGCACGCCGTTGAGAAAAAGAAACCGCATCTTTGTTGGCATCTTGCTGATCTACACCGCGGGCATTGCCTTCATGCTGTACCGTGTGGTGGCCGACCTGGACCCACGTTACCGCGAGTCGGCCGAAGAATCCCTGGTGGAAACCTCGCAGCTCATGGCCAGCCTGATCGAGCAGGACGTGCGGGTTGGCCCGCCCGGAAAACCGCCGGGGGACGGGCTTGACACCACCCGTCTGCAACCGATCTTCAAGTCGCTCTACGCGCGCCGCTTCACCGCGCAGATTTTTGGCCTCACCAAAACCCGCGTCGAGCTGCGCGCCTACGTAACGGACCGCAACGGCATCGTCGTGTTTGACTCGACAAATCAAAATTTGGGCAAAGACTTTTCACAATGGCGCGACGTGCGGCTGGCCCTCAAGGGCGAGTACGGCGCACGCACCACGCCCGACGTGGCGGGCGAAGCCGACAGTTCGGTGATGTACGTAGGCGCGCCGGTGCGCTGGCCGCACGGTGGCAGCACAGCCAGCACCAACAATGGCGAACAGGGCGACATCATCGGCACCGTCACCGTCGGCAAACCGGTGCAGAGCTTTGGCCAGTTTGTGTCCGCCGCGCGTGAAAAAACGCTGTATGTCGGGCTGGTGTCGGTGCTGGCCGTGATCATGCTTGCGGTGATGGTGTCGGTCTGGCTGGCACGGCCGTTTGGGCTGATTGCCGACTATGTGCGCTACGTGCGCGCCCAGCGCCGCTTCAGCCTGCCGCGCCTGGGCCGTCGCGCGATGGGCGTGCTCGGCGCAGCCTACGACGAGATGCGCGACGCGCTGGCCGGGCGCAACTACGTAGCCGACTACGTGCAGACGTTAACGCACGAGGTCAAAAGCCCGCTCTCGGCCATCCGGGGCGCGGCAGAGCTGCTGCAGGAGCCCATGCCCGAGGACCAGCGCCAGCGCTTCCTGGCCAACATCCAGCGCGAAACACAACGCATCCAGGAGATGGTGGACCGCATGATGGAACTCACCGCGCTGGAGACACGGCGCGTGCTGGAGCGGGTGGAGCCCGTGGCGCTGGCCCCGCTGCTGCAAGAGCTGGTGGCCGATGCGCAGGGCAGTGCCGCCCAGCGCCGCATCCGCATTGCGTTGGTTCTTCCTGCAGATGCCGGCAAGAGCGACGCCACGGGTGAGACCGTGGAAGGCGACCCCTTCTTGCTGCGCCGCGCCGTCAGCAACCTGCTGGACAACGCGCTGGATTTTTCGCCCGAGGGCAGCACGGTGCAGATCGAATTGACCGTGCAGCGGCGCAGCGTGCAGATCAGCGTGCGCGACGAAGGCCCCGGCATCCCCGACTATGCGCAGGACAAGGTGTTTGAGAAGTTCTATTCGCTCGCGCGCCCGCATTCAAGGAAAAAAAGCACTGGGCTGGGGCTGTCGTTTGTGAAAGAGATTGCCTTGCTGCACCGTGGGCGCATAGAACTGGACAACCGGCAGGACAATGACCCTGGGAGCGAGGGCGGGCGTGAACAGCCAGGCGCGCACCCAGACAACAGGTGCGGCGCCGTGGCAACGCTGTCACTGCCGCGCGCACCCGCTTAGGGAGTTTGTAATTACTAAAATACCGTTTATAATGTCTGCATCCTGCACAAGCGGAGTTGCTGCGTATGAAGACAAGCACACTAGAGCGCAAGGGCGTATCGACGGAGATAGTTGATTTGATTGGGCGTCTAATTGACTTGATTGAATGGCCAGCGCGGCGTCGCGCGATGGGTGATG
>JANYJD010000203.1 GCA_025358555.1 Rhodoferax sp. | reverse complement strand
GATTTTTGGCGTGAGGCACAGCGCGCGTGCAATCGCCACACGCTGCTGCTGGCCGCCCGAGAGCTGCAGCGGGTACTTGTCGGCCTGCTCGGCAATGCGTACCCTTTTGAGCTGGATCATGGCCTTTTCTTCGGCGTCTTTTTTCGGCATCTTGCCGACCCACATGGGCGAGAGCGTCAAGTTTTCCAGCACAGTCAGGTGCGGGAACAGGTTGAACTGCTGAAACACCATGCCGACTTTTTTGCGGATGTCGTCAATCGCCTTAACGTCGTCAGTCAGCTCAACGCCGTCCACCCACAAGTGACCTTGCTGGTGTTCTTCCAGCCGGTTGATGCAGCGGATGAGCGTGGACTTGCCCGAGCCTGAAGGCCCGCAAATCACGATGCGCTCGCCTTGGGCAACGTTCAGGTCAATGTCGCGCAACACGTGGAAGCTGTTGCCGTACCACTTGTTGAGCTTGTCGAATTTGATGATGGGTTCTGCCATGATGGATTGACGCTGGTTGGAGTTTTTTGATCTGAAAAAATGTGGGCGCTGTTAAAAAAGCAGCTAGCGCGCCTTGCCCTTGTTCACCTGTTTCTCAACCCAGATGCTATAGCGCGACATTGAGAAACAGAAGGCAAAGTAAATCATGGCAATGAACAGGTAGCCTTCAATCTTGAAGGGCCGCCAGTTGGCATCGGAATTGAGCGCCAATGACAAGGCGCCAGTTAACTCGTACAGGCTCACGATGGTCACCAAAGAGGTGTCCTTGAACAGGCCGATGAAGTTGTTCATGATGCTGGGCACCACCATCGCCAGCGCCTGTGGCAGCACGATCTTGACCTGCGTCTGCCAGTAAGACAGGCCGATGGTCGCGGCCGCTTCAATTTGACCTTTGGGTATGGCCTGCAGGCCGCCACGGATCACCTCGGCCATGTAGGCCGCCGCAAACAGCGTGATGCCCACCAGCACGCGGATCAGCACGTCAATGGTGAACCCCTGCGGCATGAACAGCGGGAACATGAACGAGGCCATGAACAGTACCGAGATTAACGGCACGCCACGGATCAGCTCAACGTAAATGGTGCAGAAGGTGCGAATCGCAGGCAAGCTGGAACGCCTGCCCAGCGCTACCACCATCGCAATTGGGAAGGCCATCACCATGGACAGCGAGGCCAGCAAAATCGTCAGTGGCAGGCCGCCCCAGCGGTCGGTTTCGACCTTGCTCAAGCCCAGCACGTTGCCGTACATCAGCATGAAAAATAGCCCCAACACCACGGCCCAGGCAATCACCAGCCAGGGCTTCCAGAATGCCCGCGTGCAACTGCCCACCAGCAGGGCTAGCATCAGCGCCGTGGCCACCAGCGGACGCCATTGCTCTTCGAACGGGTAGCGGCCAAACAGGATGATTCGGTACTTCTCGGCTACTACGCCCCAGCATGCACCTACCCCATCGACCCGGCAGGCTTCAAAGTTCGGCAGCCAGCTGGCGCGAAAGATGGCCCAGCTCAGCAGCTGCGGAATCACATACAGCAGCGCACCGCCGACCACCAAGGTCATCAAGCCGGTGAGCACGTCGCTGAACAGGTTCATGCGGACCCAGGCTACTAGGCCTTCGGTTTTGACGGGTGCCGAGCGGGCGGCAATGGGCGCAAATGTTTTGCCGGTGACGGGAACTTGGGCAGGGCCTGTCGCAATAGGTGGGTTTGTCATAGTGGCTGCCATGCTTGTTGTCGTGCCTGTAGTCATGACTTAGCGCTCCTTGATCGCTGAGCGGGTGTTGTACCAGTTCATCAGCAGCGATGTGGCCAACGAGGTGGTCAGGTACACCAGCATCACGATGGCAATGCACTCGACGGCACGGCCGGTCTGGTTGAGCGCAGTGTTGGCAATTGAGACCACGTCCGGGTAGCCAATGGCCACGGCCAATGACGAGTTTTTGGTCAGGTTCAAAAACTGGTTGGTCATGGGCGGGATGATTACGCGCAGGGCCTGCGGGAGCATGACGAGCTTCATGGTCTGGCCCTGGGCCAGGCCAAGCGCAGCAGCGGCTTCGCCCTGGCCGCGCGCGACCGACTGGATACCGGCGCGAACCACCTCGGCCACAAAGGCAGCGGTGTATACCGTGAGCCCAATCAACACCGACAGAAACTCAGGCGTCAACGAGCCGCCGTTTTCAATCGAGAAATCGCCTTTGGTCGGTGAATTGAACTGCGACGGCGCGCCGCCAGCCAGCCAGCCTGCGATGCCCATAGCCACCACGATGGCCACCGGCACCCAGAACATGCTGCGCAATTTGCCAGTGGCTTCAAACTGTTTGAACGCCCAGCGGCGGTAGACAAACGCCACCGCCACTCCGGCGATCATGCCAAACAGCGCCCATAGATGCCCTGTGGCCCACACAGGAATGGGAAAGCTCAAGCCGCCTTTGCTCAAGAAAAGCGGACCCAGCGTCCACGCGTCCTGCGCCGCAGGCAGCACCTCGGTAAAAAGCAGGTACCACATGAGCAGTTGCAGCAGCACCGGCACGTTGCGGAAAAATTCGACATAGGCATAGCACAGCCCGCGCACCAGGGCATTGCGCGAGAAGCGCCCCACGCCCAGCAAGGTGCCCAAAATCGTGGTTAGGATGATGCCGACAATGGCCACCCGCAGTGTGTTGGTCAGGCCCACCAGAAAGGCCTGCCAGTAAGGTTGCGCAGAGTCAAAGACGTACAGGCTTTCGCCAATATCAAAGCCGGCTGGGCCTTTCAGAAAATCAAACCCGCTCTGGATGCCGCGCACCTGCATGTTGTGCATGGTGTTGCTGGCCAGCCACCACACGCCCAAGGCCACTGCGCCAATGGCCAGTATCTGGTAAATCAGGCCGCGAAACGCCTGGCTGCGCCAAGACCAGTTTTTCTTTTTGGGGGGAGCTTGTGGGGTCATGAGCGTGCGCTTTTAATAAAAGGTTCTTCATCGAATCCACTGTGATTTTTTCTTCACTCCAGCAGAATCTATCTTTTCAAATTGAGTAGAAGATCCATGAAAGACACAGCGCTGTACGAACACCTTCTTGACCTGAGGACACCGTGGTCGGTGAAGAAAGTG
>JANYJD010000290.1 GCA_025358555.1 Rhodoferax sp. | reverse complement strand
GCGGCGCAGGCCGGTCTGCTGCGGTTCAAGCCGTGGCTTGCGCGCAGGCACGGCACGCGCGGGGATGGCGCCGTAATATTTCTCGGCCAGCCGCTTGGCCTGTGCCACGTCCACATCGCCCGCAATCACCACCGTCGCGTTTGCCGGGATGTACCATTTTTTGAAAAACTCCCGCGCGTCGGTGGGCGTCATGGCATCCAGATCGCTCATCCAGCCCACAATGGGCCGACGGTACGCAGACGCTACAAATACAGTGGCGTTCAACGCCTCATTCATAAGCGCTCTGGGGCTGTCTTCGGTACGCAGACGGCGCTCTTCCTTGACCACTTCAATCTCTTTTTTGAACTCGTCATCGCTCCACTGGTTGTTGGCAAACCGGTCAGATTCGATCTTCATCACGTCTTCCAGCCGGTTGCTGGGAATCTGCTGGTAGTAGCCGGTGTAATCTTTGCCGGTGAAGGCGTTCTCACGCCCGCCCAGCGCCGCCACCGTGCGCGAAAAATCGCCCGGCTTGAGCGTGGGCGTGCCCTTGAACATCATGTGTTCAAGCAAATGCGCCACGCCCGAAGTGCCGTCCACCTCGTCCATGGAGCCCACGCGCAGCCACACCATGTGCACCGCCGTGGGGGCGCGCTTGTCGGGCTTTACGATCACCGTCATGCCATTGGCTAAAGAAAACTGTTCTACTTTGGGGGTGATTTGGGCCTGCGCATTCAAGATGCCAAGCAGGCCGGCGATAAGCAGCCAGCGCCTGAGGCAGCGGCTTGGGTGGTGGATGAAAGCGCAGGTAGTTGGTGATGTCATTCGCTGAGGTATTTGCTGGAGCACTTGCAGAGGCATTGGCTGCGTCGTGTTCGGCGTCATTGGGAGGCCAATGTCGGGATTGGGCGTTTCATAGAATGATGTGACTCTACAACCTCGCCAAATGTTCAGCTTTTTCAAGAAAAAAACCCCTCCAGCGCCCGCTGCGCCAGCGGCAGCACCCTCCGGCGGCTCGATGATCGGCAGCCAACTGGTCACGCCCATCGACATTGCCGCGCTGCCCGCCCTACCGCCCGAGCGGCAAAAATGGCTCGACAAGCTAAAGGCGGGCCTGGGCAAAACCGCGTCCAGCATCTCGGGTGTGTTTGGCGGTACGCAGATCAACGAGGCCTTGTTTGAAGACCTGGAAAGCGCGCTGCTGATGGCCGATGCGGGCGTGGCAGCAACGGACTACTTGATTACCGACCTGCGCCGCAAGGTCAAAGACCACGGCATCACGCACCCCGTGGCGCTGAAAAACAGCCTGATTGCCAGCCTGACCCAACTGCTGGCGCCTCTGGAAAAGCCGCTGGTGATTGGCCAGCACAAGCTGACCGTCATCATGGTGGTGGGCGTCAACGGTGCGGGCAAAACCACGTCGATTGGCAAGCTGACGCGGCACTTGTCAGAGCAAGGCGCCAGCGTGCTCTTAGCCGCTGCCGACACCTTTCGCGCTGCGGCGCGCGAGCAGCTCACGGTGTGGGCCGACCGCAACACGGTAGAGATCATCAGCCAGGAAGGCGGCGACCCGGCCGCCGTGAGTTTTGACGCCGTGAGCGCCGGCAAGGCGCGCGGCAAAGACGTGGTGCTGGTGGACACGGCGGGCCGCCTGCCGACGCAACTTCACTTGATGGAGGAGTTGAAGAAAATCAAGCGCGTAATTCAAAAAGCAGGCGTCTCCGAGACACGTGTCGCCGACGGGCCGCCCCTAGGCGACACAGCCCCCAGGGGGCTGAGCCCTGCGGCTCCCGATGTGCCTGCGCACATCGGGACAGGGCGAAGGGCAAGCGCCTCAGGCGCGAGCACGTCCAGCGCAGCACATGAAATGGCAAGCGTGGGGGCCAACATCCCACCTCATGAGGTGCTGCTGGTGATCGACGGCAATACGGGCCAAAACGCGTTGATGCAGGTCAGGGCGTTTGACGACGCGCTGCAACTCACCGGCCTGATCATTACCAAACTGGACGGCACAGCCAAGGGCGGCGTGCTGGCAGCCATTGCGCGGGAGCGGCCGGTTCCGGTTTACTTCATTGGCGTGGGCGAAAAGCTGGAGGAGCTGGAGACCTTCAATGCACGGGAGTTTGCGCAGGCGCTGCTGGCGTAGCGGGCGGCGGTAGCGCTAAATTCAAGGCAAATCAAGTCGACTCAGGGCTTGGCGTCTTTTGCCACGCAAGAGCCCACAAATGACACTTTGCCGCCGGGCCTGACCAGGCTGGCCTCTGCCGTGTCGCGGTCAATACGCCATCTTGCGCCGCCGCTGCCAAAACTGATCTCGCCGTCCGTCACCCGGCCCGAACTGAGCCACTGCCGGTTGACGGACACCACTTTCTCCGAGTCGCTAAATCGCACCTCCACGTCTTCGCGGGTTTGCAGGGTGCCGTCGGGCTGCAAATCGCACAGCGCGGTGCGCATGTCGCCCGGGCCGCCTTTCTCAAACAGCTCTTTGGCGATTTGCGCAATGCGCGCCGGGCGCTGGGTGCTGCTACAGGCAAATTCAGCCACCGAGCGGCTGCCATCCAGCATGCCAACTTTTGAGAAAGTTGCAGCGTCCACCGCCGCTTTGGCCGCGTCATAGCGCGCCCTGCTGGAGGCACCCTGCGACGTCAAGTCAACCGGAGACTGCGCAGACGACACGATGGCAAAACGCAGCGGGCTTTGGCAATCCGCCACAAAATGGCTGTAGCCCAGCACCGGGCTGGGCTGGTTTGCGTTGACCTTTACCATCACGCCGGAGACATAACGGTTGCTCAAAATCGCCAGCGAAATCGGGTCCACACCGTACAGCACGTCATCCACGCGCTGCACCAGCTGAACGCCTTTGCCGCTGCCCGCCTGCGCAGCCACCTGCTGTGTGGCCGTGCACACGCACAGACACAGCAGCAGATGTGGCAGTGCACGGCTTGGGTTCAAAATGGAAGGCAATGGCATTGCAGCAGGCGCTAAGTTTTGCCGGATTTTAATTTGCCCCAAACGCCCGGCGGCGCCATCAGCCCGTTCGTTGCTATATTCGCGACTAGGCCCGAGCATCAAAACGGTCTTATTTCACACAGTTACACCCATCCGCACACAGTTACGCCCATCCGCACACGGTTACACCCATCCCATAAACCAGGCCAATATTCCACATCACCAGCACTTGCCGCAACGGCGCACACCGGCCCCAAATCATTTGAACAACAGCCATGACCCAACTCCTGCCCCACATCGAAATTGAAAGCGGCCCCAACCCCTCTGCGGCCGTCATCTGGCTGCACGGCCTGGGCGCAGATGGCAATGACTTTGCCGGCCTGGTGCCCGAGCTGGACTTAGGCAACTGCCCGCCGATCCGCTTCATCTTTCCGCATGCTCCCAGCATTCCGGTCAGCATGAACAATGGCTACGTGATGCCCGCGTGGTACGACATTTTGGGCGCTGACCTGGTGCGCCGCGAAGACGCAGCAGGCATACACCATTCGGCGCTGGCAATCGAAGCGCTGATTGCCAACGAAGTGGCGCGCGGCATCCCGGCCAGCGCCATCGTGCTGGCAGGCTTTTCGCAAGGCTGTGCCATGGCGCTGCACACCGGCTTGCGGCACCCGGCCCGCCTGGCGGGCATCATGGCGCTGTCAGGCTACCTTCCGCTGGCCAGCACGGTGGCCGCCGAGCGTAGCGCCGCCAACCAGGCCACGCCGATTTTCATGGCGCACGGCACGCAGGACCCCATGGTCATCATCAGCCGCGCGGAAGCCTCGCGCGATGCCCTGGCCAGCCTGGGCTACAAAGTGCAGTGGCACACCTACGCCATGCCGCACAGTGTTCACCCGCAAGAAATTGCGGACATTGGGCGATATTTGAAGGCAGTGCTGGGTACGGGTTCTAGGTCGGCATGACCATTTCACACCGCATCCCCGGCCACCGCTTTTTGCACGCGCCCGGCCCCACGCGCGTGCCGGGCGAGGTGATGGAGGCCATGAGCCGCCAGCCGATGGACCTGGCCGACCCGCGTGTTGACGCGATCACTGCGGCCTGTGAGCGCGGGCTCAAGGCGCTGCTGCACACGCGGGACGCCGATGTCTTCATGTACGCGGCCAACGGACACGGCGCCTGGGAGGGGGCCATCGTCAACCTGCTGGCGCCAGGGCAGACGGCGCTGGTGGCCGGCACCGGCCATTTCTCGGAATCATGGGCGGTGCAGACCGAAGCACTGGGTGTGCGCGTCATCCGTACACCCTGGGTGGAGGGCTACCCGATTGACCCCAGCGCGGTGGAAGCCGCCCTGCGCGCGGACATCAAGCGCGAGATCGTCGCAGTGTTCACCGTGCACACCGACACCGCCAGCGGCATGACCAGTGACCTGCACGCCGTGCGCGCGGCCATGGACGCCACTGGCCACCCAGCCCTGTTTGTGGTGGACGTGGTGGCGTCGCTGGGCGCGGCACCGTTTGACATGGACGCGTTGCGCGCCAACGTCGTGGTGGGTGCCTCACAAAAAGGCCTGATGTGCCCGCCGGGCCTGGGCTTTTGCGCGGCAGACAGCGCCGCGCTTGCCGTGGCCAGCCGCAACCCAAACCCCCGTTTTTACTGGGACTGGGCGCGGCGCAGGAGCGACCTGGGCTATCGCAAATTCTGCGGTACCTCACCGCAAAATTTGCTGATGGGTTTGCAGGCTGCGCTGGCGCTGATTGCGTTGGAAGGTGAGGCAGCCGTGTTTGCGCGCCACCGCGCCGTTGCCCGCGCTACGCAGGCCGCCGTGGCCCGCTGGAGCGAAGCCGGTGCCGTGCAACTGTTCAGCAAGGTGCGCGAGGCGGCTTCGGTCTCCATTACCGCCGTGTCGGTGGCGCCGGGCATTGACGTGGAAGCCCTGCGCACTGTCGCTCGCGAGCGTTTTCAGGTGGCGTTTGCCGGGGGCTTGGGGCCACTTGCCGGGCGGGTTTTCCGCATCGGGCATTTGGGTGACATGAATGCGGCCATGATTCTGGGCTGCCTGGCCGGTATTGAAGCCGCCATGACGGTGCAAGGCGTGCCG
>JANYJD010000181.1 GCA_025358555.1 Rhodoferax sp. | reverse complement strand
GGCCTCCAGAATCTGGTCTTTGCGCCAGCTGCGCTCCAGCATTTGCGCCGATAAGCTCTGGCCGATCTTTTGCACCACGCTGCGCCCGCCTTTGCCATCCCTGCTCCGCTGCAAATCATCGTCCAGCAAGCCGGCCAGTTGCATGGTGAGGGTGGATGCGCCCCGTGTCTTGCTGTTCCACAAGTTGCCCCAGGCGGCAGCCGATGCGGCGCGCCAGTCCACCCCGCTGTGCTCGTAGAACCGCTTGTCCTCGCTCAGCACCAGCGCCGTGCGCAGTGCCGGCGACACATCGGCCAGCGCCACCCATTGGCCGCGACGCACGGTGGGGTCGGTGCGAATGCGGTGCAGCAATTCGCCGTTGCGGTCAAGAATCAAAGTGTCAGACGGCGAAAAACCGCCTTTTATCTCATCAAAAGTGCCTGCAGCCCAAGTTGGATGTGCATTAGTAGCTACTAAACAAGTAGCGATCAATGCATTCCTTAGCCTTGATGCCGTTTTGGCGGCTCGCTCGGCCACGGTGAATGAGAAGTTGCTCATCTCTTGCGCCTCAAGCCGTGAGAATCCGCCGGGCCATTTGCCGGGTGGTTTTCAACACAAATTGCCCGAGCCGCAACGCCAACGTTTTGGCGCCCGGTGACAGATCGGGTTGCACTGCGCTGATGGCCGATTCGATGGCAACGGGAATCCGCTTGGCCATGTTGTCGGCAATGCCCAGCGCAAAGTCGGGGCGGATGCCCAAGTCCTTTGCCATTTGCCGAACATGCGCCTGGTGGATTGCTCCCGGCATCACTTCGCCGCCAATGGCAAAAGCGAATTCCTGAGACAAGCCTGGGTAGACGCGCGTACACATCAGATCGTAAAATGGGGTTAGCCTGACTCCTTGGCCGGGGGCGCGGTAGATGGACAGGTTTTTGGCATGGCTGTCGTTGTTGCCTGTGTACAGGTTGAAGAACAGCCAGGACACCAGATTTTTCAAGTCCACAGCGGGTGCTGTGCTGTACTGGCGGATCAGTTGCGCGCATTGCGCAATGCCGGGGCCACCCTCCTTCTCATACTTTTTGTCGGACGCCAGCGCGCTGAGTTGGCACAGGTCGTATTGCATGATGCGCCCCACTGTGCCATTGCCAAGCAGCACACGGTCAAAGCGTTTAACAATGCAGGCCTGGGTGTGAGGTTCGTAAAAAACCTCTGCTGTGGGCAATCCGCATTGGGCCGCTGCCGTCATCACGATGGCCTCGTTGGCCGCCGAATGCCACACCTTGGACAGGCGCTGGATGTCTGGCTTGAGGATGTGTGTTGAGGGTGAGGTGCCCAGCGGCAATTGGGGGGCACTGTCTTCAAACAAGGCAATAGCCGCCTTGTCCTGTGCGCCCGACAGGGAAATGCGGACCGCAGGCCCCTTTATGTCAATGGCTGTGGCGTTTTTACCGAGCAGCGTGCCCAGCGCCTTCCAGCTGGTTGGCGTGTACGACGGTGCTTCAGGTTGCGTGCCTGCGGGAAGGATGACGAACCCACCGGCGGTGTCGCCCGCAACCTCGCGCAGCAAAGAGAACAGGGTCGATGCCTTTTTGCTCGCTGCGATAAAGCTGCGCAACTCGCCTTCTGGCAGCAGATTTTCAAAGAAAGCTGTCACGGCCTGCGAACTGATAAAGCCGGGGGCGGGGGTGATCGCTGCAATCTGCGCGGGCTGCGCTCGGGCAAGCCACGCATCGGTGTAGCGGAAAGACAATGGCAGGCTGTCAAAAATAGACCCTACCGGTTCGGTGCCGAAAAAGACATCGAGCTGGTTCACCGGTGTGCCCCTGCCTGTGCCTCTGCTTTGGCGCGCACCACCACTTCCAGACCCAGCAAGTCCAGGACATCCAGCACCTTTTGCATCTGAACGGTCGGCTTTCCGCGTTCAAGATCAATGATGAACCGGTTGCCCGTATTGCCGAGCCCGGCAACGTCGAGTTGCTTCAGCGCGAGCAGGCGGCGGCGTCCACGTATCAGGTGGCCGACGTCAGCCGTTGACCGAACGACGTATCCATTCTCCGGATCGCGCGCAGGCGATAAATTACCGATCGGTTTTTTATGAGGCTTGGAAACCATGTTATGACTAATTCGTTACTGATCGGTAATTTTATGGCAAATCACCAACGACCACAAGAATTTATGACCGTTAGGTAATGTCATGACATTTACTTTGCTGCCTCCACCTTCACCCGCGCATTCGGCGCCTCCCCAAACATCTCCGGCGCATACATCGCCTCCACCCGCGACGGTGGCAGCGAGAACTCGCCCACATTGTTCAGGCGGATGGTGTATTCCATCTTCACTACGCCCTTGGGCAGGTACTCGTAATAGCTGCGGAACGCCTCAAAGCTGCGCTCTTCAAAGGCGGGCCAACCCGCCCCTGTTCTTTTCTCGCCCTGCGTTGCGATTTGCGAATCGCGTCCCAGGCCGCTGCCCAAAATCGTCGCTCCGCCAGGGATCGGGTCGGTGATCACGGCCCAAGTCATGTCGGCAGACGCGTTGACTTCCAGCGTGATGCGCAGCACGTCGCCACGGGTGTAGCTGCCTGCGGGCAGGGCTTTGTTGGCCTGTTCCACCGGCGTGATGATTTTCTTGATGCTGTAGCCCGCGTTGAAGGGCTCTTTGAGCACAATGGCAGCGACCGATTGCAGGGTGAGCCAGGGCTTGCCGGGGCCTTGATGGATTACGGTCAATGAGTCTTTCAAGCTTTCCTTCGAAGCGTCTTTGCTGCCATCTTTTTTCCAAGGCAGAAACATGCTGTTGTTACGCAAGTTGCCAGGGGCAGCCGGGGCACCGAACCATGTGCTTTGATTTGCCGCGCCTGATGCGTCAGTTGTCTTGATGCGCTCGACCTTGCTCCAGTCCACGCTGGCAGTTCCGGTGCTTGCGGTCGCCTTAGTCACGCCAGCCACCGCCACCGCTTCAAACTTCGCCGAGAACTTCTCCAGCGCCAGCCCGCCCCACAGGTTGGCTGTGGTGGTGTGCCACGCGCCGCCCTGTTGGCGGCCAATGAAGCCGTTGGCCAGGCGGCCCATATCGTCTTTCCAGGCGGGGTCGTCCATCACGGCCAGCATCAGGCGCGCGGTGTTGGCGTCGCCGCCCACCATCAGCCACCACCAGTAGTCGTCTTTCTCGGTGCTGAAAATCATCTTTGTACCCTGGTAGCTGATGTGGCTGCGCAGCACCTGGCTGGCCTCCGCCATGCGCTTGTCGCGTTCGGGCACATCGGTTACGCGTTTCAGGATGTTCAACCAGTCAATGACCGCATGCGTCGGCCACTGGTTGGGCGCAATGGTGATGCTGCCCAGCATGCGGCCTTGCGCTTTACCGTAACGCGACAGGGCTTCCAGCGCGGCCAGTTTGCGCACATCCAGGTCTTTGCGGGGCGACCAGAATTCGCGCTGGATCTTGCCCTCGACAAAGTTGACGAGGCCACGCTCCATCGGTGCGCGTACCTCGCCGCTTAAGGCGAAATCAGGGTTGATGCTGGCCGCCTCGTGCGTGGCAGCCAGCAGGTACGCTGTCAGCGTGTCGCTGCCCCGGTTGGCATCTCCGTCGCGCGGCGGGAAGTAGCTGGCCAAGCCATCCGCGTCAAGGTAGCTGGGGATTTGACCCACCACGGTTTGCCACAGCTTGCCGTCCCGCAGGCCCACGGCCTTGCTGGTTTTTTGCTCCAGGCAGACGAACGGGTAGCTGGCAAACCAGTCGCGCACGCCGGGCATGCCCTCTGCCAATTTCGGTTGCAGCGACATCTTCAGGCCGCCCCGGCCCGGCAAGGCATCGGCGGGCGGATTCACGTGCAGATTGAAGCTGCCATCGACTTGAATCAATGTGCCTTGCTGCACCGTGAGTGGCACGGCGGGGATGATGCGCTGACGCGCCTTGAGGGCGTCGCGTGCTGCGGTTTTGGCATCCGGTGCTGACGTGTCGCGCGCCTCAATCTCCCACAGAATCGCCTCTGCACGGGTGAGCGTAAGCTGCGCGGGCGCCGTCACCATCCAGGCCACTTCACGCGCCTCGCCAGCGGGGATGTCCACCGCCTGAGGTTTCAGGTCCAGCAGCGTGGCGCGTGGCGTCACCTCCACCTTCATCGCCGCCTTGGTGGTGTTGCGAACGGTAAATTGCGCACGGAACTGGTCGTCTTCCCGCACCAGCGGAGCCAGGCCGCTGATGATCTGCAAATCCTGCGTGGCCTTGATGCTGGTTTGCCCCGTGCCAAACAGGCCAGTGGACGCATCGGCCACCGCCACAATTTTGAACGTGGTCAGCGCATCGTTTAACGGCACCGTTACCGTGGCGCTGCCGGTCGCATCCAGTTGCACCTTGGGGTTCCACAGCAGCAGCGTGTCCAGCAGCTCGCGCGTCCCGCTGCGGCCACCCCCGCCACCGGCAGCCACGGCCTTGCGCCCGTAGTGCCTGCGGCCAATGATTTCCATCTGGGCGGTCGATGTTTCCACGCCCCATGCGCGGCGTTGCAACATCGCATCCAGCAGGTTCCAGCTGGTGTTGGGCATGAGCTCCAGCAGGGCTTGATCGACAGCGGCCAGGGCCACTTCAGCGTTGGCTGCGGGCTGGCCGTTGGGCAGCTTGACATTGATGGTCACTTTGGCCTGACCGCGCACTGGATAGCTTTCCTTGTCGGCCTTCACGCTCACATCGAGCTGGTGAGCTTTGGTGCCCACGCGAATCTCGGCCAGGCCCAGCCGGAATGCGGGCTTGCTCAAATCAACCAGCGCAGTCGGGGCAACGTACTCGCGGCCTTCGTACCAAAAGCTGGTCCACCATTCGCGAGGCGCCTTGAATCCCCAGGTGAAAAAGCTGTACCACGGCACTTCGCGCAGGCGCCCGCGCAGGGCCAGCACGCTCACATACACATTGGGGCCCCAGCCTTCTTCAATTTTCAGGCTGATGGTGGGGTCTTGCCCGTTGAGTTGCACCACCTGCGTGCTGATAATGCCTTCGCGCTCCACCGCCACCAGCGCAGTCGCAAAGCGGAACGGCATACGCACCTGAAACTTCGCTGTTTCTCCAGGTTGGTAACTCTTTTTCTCGGGCAGCACGTCCATGCGGTCGTGGTTCTCGCCACCGAACCACAGCTCGCCCTGTTTGGTCACGTAGACCGATGAGGCGGCCTGAATGCTATTGCCCGCTGCGTCTTTGGCTGTGACGACTAGTTCCACCTCACCGGCTTCCTTCAACGAGGTTTCGCACAGCAGCAGGCCGCGCGAATCGCTCTTGCCGTTGCAGACCGTGCCCAGGTCCTTGATCTCGGTCTTGTTGTCATAGGTGTAAAAGCCGCCCACCATGCGCTTGCGGCTGGTGGTAACGATGCGTGCCACGGCCTTGACTTCCAGCGGCACGCCGGCCTGCGCCTTGCCAGTCAGGTCCAGCGCCAGCGCCTGAAACTTGATTTTCTGACTGGCCGATACCCAACCCTCGGTCTTGATGCCCGCCACCACGCCCGCAGGCCACAGCGTGTTCACGCTGCGAATGGTCTGCACCTCGCCATTGGGGTCGGCATAGGTGGCCTCCAGCAGCAGCTCTTGTGGCTGGCGGGCGGTGGGTACTTTGTCGATGGTGAGTTTGCCTGCGCCGTTTTTGTCCAGTGTCAGCGGCAGCTTGTCGGCAATCACGCGCGAGTCCTGGCCTGTGCTGATTTCTGTGTCCGTTTCTTCCTCACCTTGCGACGTGGCCTCATGCTTGCCGCGTGGCGGGCTGAAGCTGAATTCTTCAAAATCGCTGTAGCTCAAATATTTGCCACGAACGAGTGCCGACACGCGCACCGGCAGACTGACCGCAGCACCGCCCGCCACGTAGTTGACCTGTACATCCGCGGGCACTGCCTTGGCATTGACCAGCGGCTTATTGTCGGCAGGCGTTACGCGCCCCTCCAGCACCGGCAGGCGGAACTCTTCCACGCGAAACTGGCCGGTGGTGAAGTCGCGGTCGCCCTCATCCCGTTTGCCAGTGCCGCGCAATTGCACGTCATAGGCGCCCAGTTTGGCCGCTGGGGGAATCGCAAAAGTGCTCTCGGCGCTCTGGCCGCCGGTAGCGGTTTTGCGCCATGCCAGCGGCTGCGTGTATTGCTGACCACTCCCAACGTGGGTGACAACCAGAGTGGTGGGCTGCTCTGCCGTCAGGCCAAATCCCTTGCTGGTCTCTGTG
>JANYJD010000158.1 GCA_025358555.1 Rhodoferax sp. | reverse complement strand
AGGATGGGTGGCCCCGCACAACCCGTTTGACCTGGCCACGCTGGAGCTGGGCGATTCGCGCCTGCCCCCGGCTTGGATAGCCACCGGCAGCAGCAAGTACTTACTGGGCACCGACAGCCAGGGCCGCGACATTCTATCGGCACTGATGTATGGCGCGCGCATCTCCCTCATTGTGGGGTTTGCGTCGGTTGTTTTGTCAATGATCATTGGCGTCACGCTGGGGCTGGTGTCCGGCTTCGTGGGCGGCTGGGTCGATACCGTGCTGATGCGCCTGTGCGACGTGATGCTGTCGTTCCCGCCCATCTTGATTGCCTTGCTGATTGCCGGCGTGGGCCGCGCGCTGTTCCCGAACGCGCAGGGCTCACTGGCATTTGGCGTGCTGATCATCTCCATCACGCTGTCGGGCTGGGTGCAGTACGCCCGCACCGTGCGCGGCTCCACGTTGGTGGAGCGCAACAAGGAATATGTACAGGCAGCCCGCGTCACCGGTGTGTCGCGCATGCGCATCATGCGTCGGCACGTGTTGCCCAATGTCATGGGGCCGGTGATGGTGCTGGCCACGCTGCATGTGGCCACGGCCATCATCATCGAAGCGACGCTGTCGTTTTTGGGTGTGGGCGCGCCCGTGACCACGCCGTCGCTGGGCACGCTCATCAGCGTCGGCAAAGATTTTCTTTTTTCCGGCGAATGGTGGATTACCGTGTTCCCGGGCCTGATGCTGGTGGCTATTTCGCTCTCCGTTAACCTGCTGGGCGACTGGCTGCGTGATGCCCTCAACCCCCGTTTGAGATGACGCTGCTTCAAGTCAAAAACCTCGTCGTCGAGTTCCCGAGCCGCCACGGCACGCTGCGGGCGATTGACGACATCTCATTCGACATCGCACCCGGGGAAATCCTGGGTGTGGTGGGTGAATCGGGCGCGGGCAAGTCGCTCACAGGCGCGGCGATCATCGGCCTGCTGGAACCGCCTGGGCGCATTGCCGGGGGCCAGATTTTGCTGGAGGGCCAGCGCATTGACAACCTCGGTTTTGATGCCATGCGGCACATCCGCGGCCGGCGCATTGGCGCGATTTTCCAGGACCCGCTCACCTCGCTGAACCCGCTGAACACGGTGGGTGCGCAGTTGATGGAGACGATTCTGGCGCACTTGCCCGTGAGCCGCAAGGAGGCCCGCGAGCGCGCTGTCTCGCTGCTGCAAGACACCGGCATTCCCGCCGCCGCCGAGCGCCTGGACCACTACCCGCACCAGTTCTCGGGGGGCATGCGCCAGCGCGTGGTGATTGCATTGGCGCTGGCGGCAGAGCCCAAGCTGATCGTGGCCGATGAGCCCACCACGGCGCTGGATGTGTCGATCCAGGCGCAGATCATCCTGCTGCTCAAAAACATCTGCAAGCAGCGCGGAGCCGCTGTGATGCTGATCACCCACGACATGGGCGTGATTGCCGAAACCTGCGACCGCGTGGCGGTGCTGTACGCCGGGCGCATTGCCGAAATCGGCCCGGTGCATGAGGTCATCAACCACCCGGCGCACCCGTACACCGTGGGCCTGATGGGGGCGATTCCCGACATCACCAAAGAGGTCGAGCGCCTAAGCCAGATTGACGGCGCAATGCCGCGCCTGAATGCCATTCCAACCGGCTGCGCCTTCAATCCGCGCTGCCCCAAAACCTTTGATAAATGCAAAACTGTGCGGCCAGATTTGATGAGCGCCGGGGCCACTCGCGCGGCTTGCTGGCTGCATGAGGGCGCGCCCCGATGAGCACGCCAGCAAGTACAGCACTGGTCCAGGCAACGGACCTGGCCATGACATTCGATGTGTCAGCCCCTTGGCTCAACCGCGTGCTGGAGCGCAAACCCAAGGTCTTCCTGCACGCAGTAGACGGCGTAAGCTTCGAGATTGAAAAAGGCAAGACGCTGGCACTGGTGGGCGAGTCCGGCTGCGGCAAAAGCACCGTGGCCAAGCTGCTGGTAGGCCTGTACGAGCCGACGCGGGGTGGCTTGACGTTTGACGGGCAAGACGCGCATGCCGCCTTCAAGACGCCGCAGGGCCTCGATTTGCGCCGTCGCATCCAGATGATTTTTCAGGACCCGTATGCGTCGCTGAACCCGCGCTGGATTGTGCAGGACATTGTGGGCGAGCCGCTCAGCGAGCATGGCCTGATCACCGACCCGCAGGCGTTGAAAGCACGCGTCGGCGAGCTGCTGCAATCGGTGGGCCTGAGCCCGCTGGACATGCCGAAATACCCGCACCAGTTTTCGGGCGGCCAGCGCCAGCGCATCTCCATCGCGCGCGCGCTGGCCACGCAGCCGGATTTTCTGGTGTGTGACGAGCCCACGTCGGCGCTGGACGTGAGCGTGCAGGCGCAGGTGCTTAACATCATGAAAGACCTGCAGCGCAGGCTGGGGCTCACCTATCTTTTCATCTCGCACAACCTGGCCGTGGTGCGCCACGTGAGCGACCAGGTCGGTGTGATGTACCTGGGCCGCCTGGTCGAACTGGCCGACAAGCAGGCGCTGTTTGCCCACCCGCGCCACCCCTACACCCGCATGCTGCTGGACGCGATTCCAAAAATGAACGACGTGGGCCGCGCGCGCACGCCTGTGCAGGGCGAGGTGCCCAACCCGCTCAACCCGCCGCCGGGCTGTGCGTTCAACCCGCGCTGTCCGCATGCCAACCACCGCTGCCGCACCGAACGGCCTGCGCTCAAGACCATTGCGGGCATCAAAATCGCCTGCCACGCTGTGGAAGAGGGACGGCTATAGCCCCCGCGCTGAACGCCGGGCCGGGTTAAGGTGAAAGAACATTCATGCATCGGGGCGCTTGGCTTCGCGTGCATGAACGTCGGCCCAGTAGGCAGCGCCTCAGCCACGCGCTAACTCTTTTTTTGCGGAGCTGGTTTGCTATTTATGATATAGCAAACTATTGATATTGGACGAGGGCTATGGCCGGTATTCATTGGTTCTACGACAAATTCCCTGTATTGATGCGGGGTTCTAGCCTCTGTACCGTGTTTAGCGGCTAGCATCCATGTCCATGGTGTCAACACATTTTGGATTTGAATCGGTAGACGCTGCCGCCAAGGCGGCTCGCGTGCGCGGCGTGTTTGATTCCGTCGCGCCCAAATACGATTTGATGAACGACCTGATGTCGCTCGGCCTGCACCGCGCCTGGAAGGCCTACACGGTCTTGGTGGCCGATGTGCGGGAAGGCCACAAGGTGCTGGACATTGCCGGCGGTACGGGCGATCTGGCACTGGCTTTTTCCAAAAAAGTGGGCAAGTCGGGCCAGGTGGTGCACACCGACATCAACCAAGCCATGCTTCGCACCGGGCGCGACCGCCTGCTGGACGCCGGCGTGGCGGTGCCCACGCTGGTGTGCGACGCCGAGAAGCTGCCGTTTGCCACCAATCATTTTGACGTGGTGAGTGTGGCCTTTGGCCTGCGCAACATGACCGACAAAGATGCTGCGCTGGCTGAGATGAACCGGGTGCTCAAACCCGGCGGCAAGCTGCTGGTTCTAGAGTTTTCCAAAGTCGCCAAGCCGCTGGAAAAAGCCTACGACTGGTACTCGTTCAAAATCTTGCCAAATTTGGGCAAGCTGGTGGCCGGGGATGATTCCAGTTACCGCTACCTGGCGGAGTCGATCCGCATGCACCCTGGGCAGGCAGAGTTAAAAGCCATGATGCTCAAAGGCGGCTTTGGCCATGTGGACTATCACAACCTTACTGGTGGCATGGTGGCGTTGCATGCTGGAATCAAGTGCTAGACAATACGGGGCAAGCCGGAGTCCCAGCGCGGCGATTCGGTTCAGGTTATTGACGTGTATTTTTTGCTTGTAATTTGACAGTTGGCTCTTATCTATCCATCACTTTGGAGGCACTATGAAACTTTGGGCTTTTATTCTTGCAACGACACTGGCCTTGGCCGGGGTTAACGCCGACGCTGCCAAACGCCTGGGCGGCGGCGGTTCTGTCGGCAAGCAGTCGAACAACGTGACCCATCGCGACGCCGCACCATCGGCTCCTAGCGGTGCTGCACAAAACTCGGCCAAGCCTGCTCCCGCAGCGGCGGCTGCGCCTGCTGTCGCGCCCAAGAAACCTTGGGGTGCCATGCTGGGCGGCCTGGCCGCTGGCTTGGGCTTGGCTGCGCTGGCCCATTCCTTGGGCATGGGTGGCGCACTGGGCAATATTGTGATGTTCGGCTTGATGGCATTGGCAATCATGCTGGCCGTGGGCTGGTTCATGCGCCGCCGGGCGCAAGGTGCGGGGCAAGGCTCCGCGCAAAATGGCGTGGAGAACAAATCACCGTTTGCGTTTCAGGGAGCCGGTGCGGGTGGTGCTCCCGTGTCGGAGCCCAAACCATACCGGCCTGAAAACGTCGGCAACGACGCGTCCGCCCGTCCGTGGGAACGCAGCAACGGCATGCCGCTGGATGCGGGCCACCAGACCTCTGGTTCGATGATCGGCTCGGCCTTGACGGGCTCCCAGAACTGGGGCGTGCCAGCGGGGTTCGATACCGCGGGCTTCCTCAAAGCAGCAAAAGGCAACTTCATTACCCTGCAAGCCGCTTGGGACAAATCTGACATCAATGGCTTGCGCGTGATGATGACCGACAGCATGCTCAAGGAAATCCAGACCCAGCTGGCCGAACGCGAAGTTCACACCGGTGGCCCGGCCAACCACACCGATGTGGTGATGCTGGAGGCGAGCCTGCTCGGCATTGAAGACCTGGGTGACGACTACATGGCCAGCGTCGAGTTCTCAGGCATGATCAAGGAAGACCCGTCGAGCGGCCCAAGCCCGTTCCGCGAGGTCTGGAACATGACCAAACCCAAGAGCGGCCACAGCGGCTGGCTGGTGGCAGGCGTGCAAGCCTTGCAGTAATCCTTTCAAATTGAAAAGCGCCTCAATGGCGCAATAATCGGGGACTATGGCAACACAGTCCCCTTTTTCTTTGCTGACGCCGCCCGCTTGGGCGATCGACGAAGCCCAGCGCCGCATAGTCCTGCTGCTGAACCATATTTTGATGCAGGAAAAAGAGGCCACCAGCCGACTGGCGCGGCAAAAAGGCCATGTTGTCCTTATGGAGTGGCGTTTTTTTGCAATGAAATTAGTAGCAACTCCGGCGGGCTTGCTCGATCTGGCAGACTTGGGCGCGCTGCCAGACCTGACGCTGGTGGTCACTCAGGAGTCGCCCATGGCCATTGCGCAGGCGCTGTTGCGTGGCGATAAACCGGGCGTGCGCATTGAAGGCGACGTGCAACTGGCGGCCGAGGTCAACTGGCTGGTGGACCACATTCGCTGGGACGTCGAAGAAGACCTGTCGCGCATCATGGGCGATGTACCAGCCCACATGCTGGGCCGGGCAGTCCGCAGCATCGGCACCGCGCTGCGCCAGTTTGCTGGAGGCAGCGGCGGCACCCACGCACCCGGTGGCGGTGCAACCCCATGAGGCGGCTGTTCCGGGGCGCTTTCATCGTATGGATTGTGTTGCGCTATGGCCTGGATGAACTCGTCCTGACCAGCTTCCAGAAGCCCTGGCTGCACGTGCTGGCGCGCATCGTGTCGGTGGGCCGCAATCTGGGCGCACCGCGCGGCCAGCGCCTGCGCGAGGCGCTGGAACGTCTGGGGCCGATCTTTGTCAAGTTTGGGCAGGTGCTGTCAACCCGGCGCGATTTGATGCCGGTGGACATTGCCGATGAGCTGGCGCGCCTGCAAGACCGCGTGCCGCCGTTTCCGTCTGACGTGGCGGTGGCCATCATCGAGCGCGCATTCGGCAAGCCCGTGGGCGAGGTGTTTTCGTCGTTTGACCGCGCGCCCATCGCCAGCGCGTCGATTGCGCAAGTCCACTTTGCCAAGCTGGTGGACCGCGACGGCAAGGAGCGCGATGTCGCGGTCAAGGTGTTGCGCCCCGGCATGCTGGGTGCCATCGACAAAGACCTGGCCCTGATGCGGATGATGGCCGGCTGGGTGGAGGGCCTGTCAGGCGATGGCAAGCGCCTCAAACCGCGCGAGGTGGTGGCCGAGTTTGACAAATACCTGCACGACGAGCTGGACCTAGTGCGCGAGGCCTCCAGCGCTGCGCAACTGCGGCGCAACATGGCCGGGCTGGACTTGGTGCTTATCCCCGAGATGTACTGGGATTTTTGCACCACCGACGTGATTGTGATGGAGCGCATGCATGGCATTCCCATCAGTCAGGTGGCCAGGCTGCGCGAAGCGGGGGTGGATATCCCCAAGCTGGCGCGCGACGGTGTCACGCTGTTTTTCACCCAGGTGTTTCGCGATGGTTTTTTTCACGCGGACATGCACCCCGGCAACATCCAGGTCAGCGTGGACCCGGCCACCTTTGGCCGCTATATCTCGCTTGATTTCGGCATCGTTGGCACCCTGACGGAAATCGACAAAGAGTACCTGGCGCAAAACTTCACCGCGTTTTTCCGCCGTGATTACAAGCGCGTGGCCGAGCTGCACATTGAATCCGGCTGGGTGCCTGCGGGCACGCGCGTGGATGAGCTGGAGAGCGCCATCCGCGCCGTGTGCGAGCCTTACTTTGACCGGCCTCTGAAGGAAATCTCGCTCGGGCTGGTGCTGATGCGGCTGTTCCAGACGTCGCGCCGTTTTCAGGTGGAAATCCAGCCGCAACTGGTGCTGCTGCAAAAAACGCTGCTCAACATCGAAGGGCTGGGGCGTGACCTTGACCCGGACCTCGATCTGTGGAACAGCGCCAGGCCATTTCTTGAGAAGTGGATGATCGAGCAGGTGGGGCCGCAAAAGTTGCTCAACCAGCTCAAAGACCAGGCTCCGCGCTACGCGACGCTGTTGCCCGAGCTGCCCCGGCTGCTGCACGATTTTCTCAAGCAGCGCCCCGGCAACCAGCAACGTCAGCTAGAGGAGCTGCTGGCGGAGCAGAAACGCACCAACCGTTTGCTCCAGGCGCTGATTTACGGCGGCATCGGCTTTGCGCTGGGTCTGCTGGCGATGCAGCTTGTGGTGCGTGTGCGGGTGTTTTAAGGCTTGTTTTAGCTGTCCGCCCTATAATCGAGGGCTTTGCCAAGCCGCCTTGCGCGCCTACCTGAGTCCAACCCCAGAGCCATGCCAATTTACGCCTATAAATGCGAGTCTTGCGGACACGCCAAAGACGTTTTGCAAAAAATGTCAGACGCGCCGTTGACGGACTGTCCAGTCTGCGGTGCCCCCGCGTTCAAAAAGCAGTTGACTGCGGCTGGCTTCCAGCTCAAGGGCTCAGGCTGGTATGCGACCGACTTCAAGGGCGGTGGCACTGCGGGTGCGCCCTCGGGCGACAAGTCCGAGGCGGGTTCCAGCGCGACAGGCGCGTCGGGCACTGGCGAATCCAAGGCCAGCGACTCCAAAACCGACGCCAAAACCGACGCCAAAACGGACTCGAGAACCGACACCAAAACGGAATCAAAAACCGAATCCAAGAGCGACACCAAAGCGGCAGCTCCTGCCGCCAGCAAACCTTCTGACAGCGCCTCGGGCAAACCCCCAGCCGCCTGAGCCCGAGGCCGCATCCCATGCCTATCAAAAAATACCTGATCACCGGCCTCTTGGTGTGGCTCCCGCTGGCTATTACCGTGGGCGTGCTGGCTTGGCTGGTCGGCATCCTGGACGGCGTTTTTGGTGGCGTGCTGTCGGGCTTCGAGGCTTTCATGCCAGACGCTGCAAAACCAGTCATTGACCGGCTGCGGGCGATCCATGGCCTGGGGGTTATTTTGGTGTTTTTGACGTTGCTGGTCACCGGCGCATTGGTGTCCAACGTGGCCGGGCGCTGGATGCTGCGCCAGTGGGACCGGCTGTTCACCAACATTCCGATCTTCAAGTCGATCTACGTCGGTGTCAAAAAAGTATCGGACACGCTTTTTTCCAGTAACGGCAATGCGTTTCGCAAGGCCATGCTGATCCAGTACCCGCGTCCGGGGGCCTGGACCATCGCCTTCCAGACGGGCGCACCCAGCGGCGAAGTCGCGCGCCACCTGAGCGCTGACTATGTAAGCGTTTACGTGCCCACCACGCCCAATCCAACCAGCGGTTTTTTCTTGATGGTGCCGCGCAGCGAGGTGATTGAGCTGGAGATGAGCGTTGACCAGGCGCTGACTTATGTGATTTCCATGGGCACTGTTGCGCCTGAGCCGTCACCCTCTCCGACATTTCTGCCGGCCAGTGCTGGCGCACTGGTTCGCCCCAAATAAATTTTTAGCTGCGCCAGCCCTTGGTGTGGCGTTTTGAAAGCAAGCACATGGCCATGCGTTCCCACTATTGCGGTCTGGTGACCGACGCCCTGATGGGCCAAACCGTTTCCCTGTGCGGCTGGGTCAACCGCCGGCGCGACCACGGCGGCGTGATCTTTGTTGACCTGCGCGACCGCGAAGGCTACGTGCAGATCGTGTGCGACCCTGACCGCGCCGACATGTTCAAAACGGCTGAAGGCCTGCGCAACGAGTTCTGCATCCAGGTCAAGGGCATAGTGCGCGCCCGCCCTGACGGCACCGTGAACGACAACCTCAAGAGCGGCAAGATTGAAGTGCTGTGCCACGAGCTGATTGTGCTGAACCCTTCCGTCACGCCGCCGTTCCAGCTGGACGATGACAACCTCAGCGAGACCACGCGCCTGACGCACCGCGTACTGGACCTGCGCCGCCCTTACATGCAAAACAACCTGATGCTGCGCTACCGCGTGTCGATGGAGGTGCGCAAGTTTCTGGACGCAAATGGGTTTGTGGACATTGAAACCCCGATGCTCACCAAGTCCACACCCGAAGGCGCGCGTGACTACCTGGTACCCAGCCGCGTGCACCCCGGCATGTTTTTCGCACTGCCGCAATCGCCCCAGTTGTTCAAGCAGTTGCTGATGGTGGCAGGGTTTGACCGCTACTACCAGATCACCAAATGCTTCCGTGACGAAGACCTGCGCGCCGACCGCCAGCCCGAGTTCACCCAGATCGATATTGAGACCTCGTTCCTGGACGAGGAAGAAATCCGCGCCATGTTCCAGGGCATGATCACCACCGTCTTCAAGAACACCATCAACGTGGACCTGGGTGAGTTCCCGGTGATGGCTTATTCCGAGGCCATGCACCGCTACGGCTCCGACAAGCCCGACCTGCGCGTCAAGCTTGAATTCACCGAAGTCACCGACGTGATGAAAGACGTTGATTTCAAGGTCTTCTCGGGTGCTGCCAACATGAAGAATGGCCGAGTGGTGGCGCTTCGCGTGCCCGGCGGCTCGGTCGAGGGCGGCGGCATCACCCGCAGCGAAATTGATGCCTACACCGAGTTCGTCAAGATCTACGGCGCCAAGGGCCTGGCCTATATTCGTGTGAACGAAGTTGCCAAGGGGCCGGGCCAGGATGGCCCCGCACGGTGGCCGGGTCTGCAAAGCCCCATTGTGAAGAACATCCACGACAAGGCGCTGAACGAAGTGCTGGCCCGCACTGGCGCACAAGATGGCGACCTGATTTTCTTCGGTGCCGACAAGGAAAAAATCGTCAACGACGCCATCGGTGCCCTGCGCATCAAAATCGGCCACAGCGAGTTTGGCAAGAAGAACGGCTTGTTCGAGAAAGGCTGGCGGCCAATGTGGGTGGTGGACTTCCCGATGTTCGACTTTGACGAAGAAGCCCAGCGCTACACCGCCACGCACCACCCCTTTACAGCCCCCAAAGACGGCCACGAAGACTGGATGGTCACGGCACCCGAGAAGTGCATCTCCAAGGGCTATGACATGGTGCTCAACGGTTGGGAGATGGGTGGCGGTTCGGTGCGCATCCACCGTGCAGACGTGCAGCAAAAAGTGTTTGATGCGCTCAAGATCACACCCGAAGAAGCCCAGGAAAAATTCGGCTTCCTGCTGGACGCCCTGCAATACGGCGCGCCACCGCACGGCGGCCTGGCCTTTGGTCTTGACCGCATCGTCACCCTGATGACCGGTGCTGAGTCGATCCGAGACGTGATTGCGTTCCCCAAAACCCAGCGCGCCCAGTGCCTGCTGACACAGGCCCCGAGCCCGGTGGACGAGAAGCAGCTCAAGGAATTGCACATCCGGCTGCGCAGCGTGGAAGCCGCCAAGCCCGGCTGATGGCGTTGGCTTGATGCGGGCAATGCCTGGGGGCGCTGTGGAATGTCTAAAATAGCCACTCACTGTTTTACGGTACGGGCAAAGGAACAGGCAAAGGAACAGGCAAAGGAACAGGCAAAGGAACAGGCCAAGGAACAAAGCCATGCAAATCACTGCCACCGAAGCCAAGAACCGGTTTGGATACGTCTTTGCGCAAACCAAGGCCGGACCCGTGGTGGTCGAGAAAGACGGGCGTCCTGATTCGGTCATCGTGTCGTATGCAGATTTTCAGGCTCTGACAGTTGCGGCGAAAGGCAAATCAGCAGCCCTGCGCCAGCGGGAGTTCAACGAAACCTGCAAGGAATGCATCGCCATTCAAAACGCCGATTTTGAGCAAAACGGCCTTTGGTGTGAAGGGCTCGTTCCCCGGGGTGGAGCAGGCCTGATGGCGCAGTTTGACGTGTACGCCCATCGCAGCCCGGTTGTTGACGAAGCCTGTTGCGTGTCTTCGACACCGGTTGCATGAAGTGATGTCGGCGATGGCTGCAGTCACGGCAGGGTTCTGACATCCGGCCCTTCAAAATCCCCGAGTCCGTGCTGGTGGTGATCTACACCCCGGCGCTGGACGTGCTGCTCATCCGGCGTGCGGATTGCGCCCCCGGCGACGCTGAATTCTGGCAATCGGTCACTGGCAGCAAAGACAAAATCGACGAGGCGTTTTGCGACACTGCAACCCGTGAAGTGCTTGAAGAAACTGGCATTGACTGCCGGCCCGAATGCGGACTGGGGAACGTGCTGGCCGACTGGCATCTGGAAAACGTCTACGACATTTACCCGCGCTGGCGACATCGTTACGCGCCTGGAGTCTCGCGCAACACCGAGCATTTGTTTGGCCTGCAGGTGCCCGCAGGTACGCCGGTAACGCTCAGCCCGCACGAACACAATGCCAGCCAGTGGTTGCCATGGCAGCAGGCAGCGCTGCAATGCTATTCACCATCGAATGCTGAGGCGATCCTGATTCTCCCCCGGTTCATCGCCCAAAGCGGCTGACAATGCCGTCATGACCCCCGTGCCAAAACTTCTGCGTGTAGCCACCTACAACATCCACAAAGGTGTGCAAGGCATCGGACCCCGGCGAAGGCTGGAAATCCACAACCTGGGCCATGCGGTGGAGCAATTGGATGCCGATGTGGTGTGCCTGCAGGAGGTGCGCAAGCTGCACCGTCGCGAAGCCCAGTATTTCAGCCATTGGCCGGAGATGGCCCAGGCGGAATTTTTGGCGCCCGAGGGGTATGAATCGGTTTACCGCACCAATGCCGTCACGCGCCACGGCGAACACGGCAACGCCATGCTCTCGCGCTGGCCGGTGGTGGCGCACCAGCATGAAGACATGTCGGACCACCGCTTTGAGCAACGCGGCCTGCTGCATTCTGAGGTCATGGTGCATGGACAGGCGGTGCACGTGGTGGTGGTGCACTTGGGGCTGATCCGTGCCAGCCGGGTGCGCCAGGTGGCGCAGGTACGCCGTTTCATTGAGCGTGAGGTGCCCTGCGATGCGCCGCTGATTGTCGCCGGAGACTTCAACGATTGGGGAGCACTTGTCAAAAGGGCATTTTCTGCTATTCATTTAGTGGCCTTTCAGGAATCCCGATATCCGACCTACCCGTCCCGCATGCCGCTGGTGCAGCTTGACTATGTCTATGCCAGAGGGCTCACGCCGACGGGGGTGCAGGTACCCAATGGCCGGATTTGGGGACGCATGTCGGACCACCTGCCGCTGATTGCCGAATTTGCGCTGCCGGGCTGAGGCCCCGCGCGCTTCGGAGAATTTACACAGATGGCGTTGCCGCACCTTCATGATGGACACAGCGTGCAACTGCTGCAGGGCGGGCAGGAGTTTTTCCCGGCACTGGTGCGCGCGATTGACGCAAGCCGCTTCGAAGTCCGTTTCGAGACCTACATTTTCAACCTCGACGCCTCGGGCCAGACCGTGGCCGAGGCGCTGGTGCGCGCCGCCGAGCGGAAAGTTGCCGTCACGCTGATGATGGACGGCGCGGGCACGCCGGGCCTGCCGTCCGAGTGGAGCGCCCGTTTTGACGCGGCGGGCGTGAAGTGGCACATTTTCTCGCCGCTCGGGCGCATTGGCTGGTTCATTCCCAGCCGCTGGCGGCGCCTGCACCGCAAGCTGTGCGTGGTCGATGGGCACACCGCATTTTGTGGCGGCATCAATGTGCTGGACGATTTTTATGACCCCAACCATGGCGTGCTGGAGTCCCCCCGCTTTGATTTCTCGGTTCAGGTCACAGGACCCTTGGTGCGTGCGGTGGCCGAGACAACCGCGCAGTTCTGGTGGCGCTCCAGGGCGGCCAAGGAGGCGCGGGAGCGGGATTTTCCGCAGGCCTGGGCAGCGCTGCAATCCGCGGTCCGGCTTGGCGTGCAGTCCACCCACGATGAGGACGACCGGGATCATGGGCAGAGCAATGCCAAACCGCTTGGCCAGCCTGGCGGCCCCGCGCAGGCTGGCGCGTTGCAGCACACTTCCCGCGCCGCGCTGGTGCTGCGTGACAACCTGCGTCGGCGCACCCAGATTGAGCGCGCCTACCGCAAGGCGATTTGCGAAGCGCGCACCGAGATCATCATTGCCAACGCCTATTTCATGCCCGGCGCGCGGCTGCGCAAGGGGCTGATCCACGCGGCGCGGCGCGGCGTGCGTGTGCGCCTGCTGCTGCAGGGGCGCTACGAATATTTCATGCAGTACCACGCCGCCCGCCCGGTGTTTGGCGTACTGCTGGCAGCGGGAGTGGAAATCCACGAATACGCGCCGAGTTTTCTGCATGCCAAAGTGGCGGTGATCGACGGCCAGTGGGCCACTGTGGGCTCATCCAACCTGGACCCGTTGAGCCTGCTGCTGGCGCGCGAGGCCAATGTGGTGGTGACGGACAGCGTCTTTGCCCAGAATTTGCGCCAGCGGCTGGAGCATGCCATGCAGCACCAGGGCCAGAAAATGGACCCTGCGGTGTATGCGAGCCGGCCGTTGCGCCAGCGACTTCTGGACCGCCTGGCGTTTGGCGTGATGCGCCTGCTGCTGTTCCTGAATGGTCATCGCTATTAATAACGTAGCTAACTATGCATATAGGACAAGGGCTAAGGGCCAAAAACCCTACTATTCAAACGCTGGTAACATCCAGAGCATGCTAATGAAAACAGACACTCCCATGAGCCCCTCTGACGCCGACCACGGCACGCCCGTGTCCGTGAAGATACGTGAGCGGCTGCTGGCCGCGCGAAAGCGCTTCAATGCCAACGACAACATTGCGGCGTTTGTCGAGCCCGGTGAGCTGGCGCTGCTGCTCGATGAGGTCGAGGTAAAGATGCAGGGCGTGCTGGACAGCCTGGTGATCGACACCGAGCGCGACCACAACACCGGCAACACCGCGCGCCGGGTGGCCAAAATGTACCTCAATGAAGTGTTCAACGGCCGCTACGTCAAGGCCCCCACGATCACCGAGTTCCCCAATGCCGAGCACCTGAATGAGCTGATGATCGTCGGGCCCATCACCGTTCGCAGTGCCTGCTCACACCACTTTTGCCCAGTGATTGGCAAGATCTGGATTGGCGTCATGCCCAATGAGCACACCAACGTGATCGGCCTCTCCAAATACGCGCGCCTGGCCGAATGGGTCATGGGCCGCCCGCAAATCCAGGAAGAAGCCGTGGTGCAACTGGCCGACCTGATCATGGAGAAAACCCAGCCCGATGGCCTGGCCATCGTCATGGAGGCCAGCCACTACTGCATGGCCTGGCGCGGCGTGAAAGACATGGACAGCAAGATGATCAATTCCGTCATGCGTGGCGTGTTCCTGAAAGACCCGAACTTGCGCCGCGAGTTTCTGGCGTTGATTCCGAATAAAAGTTAAGAGGTTAAATGCGATGCTAGTACGCCTTCTCTACGCCAGCCGTGCGGTCGATCCCAGCCCCGCCGCCATTGAGGCTATCCTGATGCACTCGCGGCAATCCAACCCGTCCTCGGGCATCACCGGCATCCTGTGCTACAGCGGCGCCATCTTTCTGCAGGCAATCGAGGGCGGACGCATGTCGGTCAGCGAGCTGTATGGCCACATCCAGAAAGACCCGCGCCACAAAGACGTGGTGCTGCTGCATTACGAAGAAATCTCGGAGCGCCGTTTTGGCGGCTGGACCATGGGGCAGGTCAACATGTCCAAGCTCAACCACTCCATCCTGCTCAAATACGCCGAAAAACCCGAGCTGGACCCGTACTCGGTGTCGGGCAAAGTGTCGCTGTCGCTGCTGGAAGAGCTGATGGCCACGGCGTCGATCATTGGCCGGGCATGAATCGCCCGGGAACGCTTTACAGGCATATCGCTTGAATCTGGTTGGCTGCGATTTCTCCAGTCGGCCCACCCGCAAAAAACCCATCGTTTTAGCCCTGGGGTCCTTGTCTAAAGGGTGTGTTCAGCTATCGAAACTGGAGCGTTTTGAATCGCCCGAAGCGTTTGTGGCATGGCTTGCAGAACCCGGGGAATGGGTTGGCGCATTTGATCTGCCGTTTGGCCTGCCGCGTGAGCTGGTCACCCAACTCGGCTGGCCGCTCGATTGGGAAGGCTGCATCCGCCACTACGCCAGCTTGAGCCGCGAAGGCATTCGCACTACGTTCAAGGCCTTTTGCGACGCCCGTCCGGCAGGGCAAAAATTTTCGCACCGCGCAACCGATATTCCAGCGCGATCCAGCCCGTCCATGAAATGGGTCAATCCGCCCGTGGCCTACATGCTGCACGCAGGGGTGCCGGCGTTGCTCAAGGCGGGCGTGCACTTGCCTGGCCTGCAACCCCACGACGGCACCGCAACCCGCATCGCACTGGAGGGGTATCCGGGCCTGCTGGCACGCGAAGTTCTGTGCAACACGTCTTACAAAAGCGACGACAAAGCCAAACAGACGCCACAGCGCCTGATTGCCCGCAAAGACCTCATCACAGCGCTGGAACATGGCCAGACGCGGCTGGCGCTGCGCCTGAAACTCACCCACGCCCAGCGCGACACGCTGATTGCCGATGCCAGTGGCGACGCGCTCGACGCCGTGCTGTGCCTGATGCAGGCAGCGTGGGCGCGGGGCCAGCACGGGCAGGGCGCACCCCTGTACGGGCTGCCGGTGGAGATGGACCCGCTGGAGGGCTGGATCATCACGCTCTGACGAGCGCTTGCGCGCTACACCGTCAGCCGAATGACCGTGTCTTCCAGCTTTACGGCCAGTTGCGCGATGGCCAGCCCGGCCGGGCAGCCTGGGGCCATCTGCATCAGCAACTGCCGCCGCATCACAGCCTGGCGCACGGAAGGGTCAACCGGAATGTCGCCCATGTGCACCAGCCGCGTGGCCTGGCCGGACTCGGTCACCACAAACCGGTCCAGCACCTGCTGCAGCTGCCGGGTGATGGCGCGGCCATCACCCACGCGGGCCGTCTGGTTGATGATGGTGCGCACGGTCTGGCGCTTTTGCTGGCCCACCAGGACCTTGATGGTGGCATAGGCGTCGGTCAGCGAGGTGGGCTCTGGCGTGGCCACCACCAGCACCTCGGATGCCAATGACACCGCAAACAGCACTACGTCAGAAATTCCGGCCCCCGTGTCCAGCAGCACCACGTCGTAATGCGGCACCAGGCCGCCAATGATGTGCGCAAAGTTGTCCCGCACTTCATGGGTCAGGCGGGCGTACTCCACCATGCCCGAGCCCGACAGCAGCACCGAAAACCCGCCCGGTGTGCGGATGATGGCCTGTTCCAGTTTTGCCTTGCCGGTGAACACGTCATGCAACGTGATTTTGGGTGACAGGTTGAGCACCACGTCCAGGTTGGCCAGGCTGAAATCGGCATCCATCACCAGCACCCGGTGCCCGCGCCGGGCCAGCGCGCAGGCGAGATTGGCTGATACAAATGTTTTGCCCACGCCGCCCTTGCCGCTGGTGACGGCCAGCACCTTGCCGTGGGGTTTCAGCGCCAGAGGCGCCTGCGACAGGGTGTAGCTGGGCGGTGTCAACACGTTACTCATCAATTAATAGCGCGGTTGGCATTTTGCGCGATGCTGTCAGGGGCGCCGGAGGGGGTTTCAACTGGCACATTGTCCATCCAACCCGACTCGCTCAGCGCATGGTGGCCGAACAGCAGCTCTTTTTCTTCAGCGCTCACCGAGATCACCTGCTGGTTGCCCAGGCTGACGCGGTTGCGGCCAGCGGTTTTTGCGCGGTACAGCTCGGTGTCGGCCCGGTCCGTCCACAGCACGGCGGTGGAGCGGATCCACTCAGGCGCGTAGGCGCCACCAATGCTGACCGTGATCTGGATGCTGACCGAAGACGTTACCGGAATGCGCAGGGCTTCAATCATTTCGCGAATCCGCTCGGCGACCGTCTGCCCGAAGGACACCTGGCAGTCCGGCAGCACCACGGCAAACTCTTCACCGCCATAGCGGGCAACCGTGTCTTTGGGGCGGACGCAGGCGTTCAGGCAATTGGCCACCGCCTGCAACACGCGGTCCCCCGCCGGGTGGCCGTGGGCATCGTTGATTTTCTTGAAATGGTCAATGTCCAGCATCAGCAGCAGGGCAGACTGGCCCGAGCGCGCAACCACGTCAATTTCACGCTCCAGCACCGAGCGGAACTGCCGCCGGTTTGCCAGTCCGGTGAGCGGGTCCCGCAAGGACAGCTCACACAGGCCGTCGATGATGGACTGGACGTAGCCCAGCGGTGAATCTTCAGGCGCGGGCAGGGGCCCAGCGCTGCCATGCGCCAGCAACGCGCATGCATTGGCGAAGCGCAGGTCGCTCAAGTCAATCAGGGGCAAGGTATTGGAAGACGACACAGTGTTTAAGTGTGGATTTGTGCAATAAATTGTAACCGCACTCGTCCGAGCTGACGGCTTCAAATCAGCGGAAAAATCAGTGATTGCGAGGGCTTGACAGGCCTCTATGACAGCCTCAGTGCCTGCGTTTCACTTTGTCGCCGCCGCCGCGAGGTTCAGGTTCTGCCCGCCAGGCGTCATGGCTGTGCAGGCAAATGCTGCAGTGCAGCCAGCGCCTCGGCATCGGTGCGGTAAGTGCGCAACAGCGGGGGACCGGACGCAGCTTCGTCCAGCGCGCCGGCGCGGCGCAGCACGGCTTCCACCGGCAGCTTGATGCCGCTCAGGTGCAGCGTGATGCCACGTTGTGCCAGGGTGCTGCGCACCTGCATGAAGGCTTCCACGCCAGTCACGTCAATCCGGTTGATGGGCTGCGCAAACAGGCACACATGGCGCACGTCCGGGTGGTCGCTGAGGTGCTGGACGATGGCCAGCGCGAAGCCGCTGGCCGAGGCAAAGTCAAGCTCGGCGTCCATGCGGAGCGCGTAAACCTGCGGCCCAAGCGGTGGCAGGTGCCACAGGTGGCGGTCGCGCAGGCTGCCGTCGGCGTGCAGGCCCACTTCAATGATGCGCGGGTGCAGCCGGTGGTGCAAAAAATGGCTCAGGCTCATCAACAGCCCGGCCAGCACGCCCCAGTAAAGGCGCGGGGCGGTGGCCAGCGTCAGCACAAACGTCGTGGCACCCGTAAGAGCCTCAACCGGCGACACCCGCCACAGCCGAAGCAGCTCAGACGGCTTCAGCAGGCTGGCCACAGCCGCAATCACCACCGCCGCCAGCACGGATTTCGGCACGTGGTGCAGGCTGGGCATGAACCAGACTAAAGCCAGCAGCACCAGCACCACCGAAACGATGGTCGACCAGGCTGTGCGCGCGCCAGCGTGCAGCAAAATTGCCGAGCGCGAAAACGAGGCGCTGGTGGCAAATGCGCCGCTGAACGCCGAGGCGATTTTGGCCAGCCCCTGGGCAATCAAATCCTGGTTTTCGTTCCAGCGCGTGCCGCTCTGCTGGTGTTCCACCTTGGCGCTCGACGCGGTCTCCAGAAAGCTGACCAGGGTGATGACCATGGCCGGCAGCAACAGCGTGCCCAAGGTCGCCCAGGGCAGGGCGTCTGGCCAGTACAGCGCGGGCAGCCCGGCCGGCAAGGTGCCCACCACGGGCCCGCCGCTGGCCGCAAACTCTGTTCCAGCGCTGATAACTGCGGCAAGCGCCACGACCACCACCACCACCGGAAAATTCGGCAACCAGCGTTTGCCCAGCACCAACGCAGCCAGGCTGGCAAAGCCGAAGGCCGCTGCCGTGGCGTTGATTTTTGGCTGGTCAACCAGGCTGGCCAGCGGGCCGCTCAAGCCCAGCAGCATGGGCAATTGGGACAGCAAGATCAAAATCGCCGCAGCCTGCGTGAAGCCTGTGAGCACCGGTGAGCTCACCAGGTTCAGCAGCCAGCCAAAACGCCCCAGCCCCAGCACCAGTTGCAATGCGCCCGACAGCAGCGCCAGCCACACCGCCAGCAGCACCCACTGCGCGCTGCCCGGCGCGGCCAGACCGCTAAGGGACGCGCTGATCAGCAGGCATGTCAATGCTGTCGGGCCGACCGACAGCCGCGTGGAAGCGCCCCACAGTACGGCCACCAGCGCGGGCAGCATGGATGCATAGATGCCCGTGACCAGCGGCATGCCGGCCAACGCGGCGTAGGCCACGCCTTGCGGAACCACCATCAGGCCCAATGTCAACCCGGCCCATACCTCGCCTTTCAGCGTGGCGCTGTCGGGCCGGGGCCAGGCCAGAAAGGGGAACCACCTTGGCAGTATTTTTGTAAGTGTGTTGAAGTTCAATCGATTACCCGGGGCGCTGAGGCAATGCCTTACCCTACCATATGTCCAAGCATGACCCCTGCCCCCTTCAACGCCTGCTGCCCGATGACAAAACTGCTGTTAACTATAGTATTAGTAGCTACTTGTGCATGCCCGACGGGGGCTTCAGCCAAATTCAAGCCTGGTTCAGAGTGGCAGGGCATGGTCACGCATGTGTCAGATGGCGACACCGTTTTTGTGCGGCCTGCCTCGGGCGGCCAGCCCGTCAAAATCCGCATCGACGGCATGGACGCGCCTGAAATCTGCCAGGCCTATGGGCAGACGTCCCGCCAGGCGCTGCAGTTGCGCGTGCTGCACCAGACGGTCAGCGTCAATGGACGCCGTCGCGACAATTACGGCCGGGTTTTGGCGCGCATCCGCTGGCAGCAAGCGGACGTGGGCGAGTGGATGGTGCGCCAGGGCCATGCCTGGTCTTACCGCTACCGGCGCGATAGCGGACCGTATGCCGCGCAGGAGGCGCAGGCCAGGGCGGCGCAGCGTGGCCTGTTTGCCGATGCGCGGGCGGTCGAGCCGCGCGACTTTCGCAAGCGCCATGGCTCGTGCGACGGACCTGGCGCAAGAGCGCGCTAGCCCACCCTAACTCACACTAAATCGCGTTGCTGGCCAGTTGGTCCGCAAACCCCGCAAGCCGCATTGCGCGGCACCAGCACTTCATCCCACTGCATCGTCAGCCCGTCCAGCATCTGCAAGCGCCCGGCAAGCGACTTGCCCGCGCCGCTGAGCAGCTTAAGCGCCTCTGCCGCCTGCATGGCCCCAATGATGCCCACCAGCGGGGCCAGCACGCCCATCGTGGCGCAGCGGGTTTCTTCAAACGACGTATCGGGCGGGAACACGCAGGCATAGCACGGTGACGCCGCGTCGCGCAGGTCGTACACGCTGATCTGCCCGTCAAATCGGATGGCGGCGCCCGAGACCAGCGGTTTGCGGTGCTTGACGCACGCGGCGTTGATGGCCTGGCGCGTGGCGAAGTTGTCGCAGCAGTCCAGCACCACATCGGCCTGTGGCACCAGCGCGTCCAGCAGCGTGGCATCCGCGCGGGCAACAATGCCCGTGACTTTCACGCCGGGGTTGATGGCGGCAATGGCAGTGCTTGCCGACGCCGTCTTGGCCTGGCCGACGCGCGCCATGGTGTGGGCGATTTGCCGCTGCAAATTGGTCACGTCCACCACGTCATCGTCCACCAGCGTGATGTGCCCCACACCCGCCGAGCCCAGGTACAGAGCCACGGGAGAGCCCAGCCCGCCCGCCCCAATGATCAGCGCGCGTCCTTCCAGGATGCGTTGCTGGCCCTCAATGCCAATCTCGTTGAGCAGGATGTGGCGCGAGTAGCGCAGCAGTTGCGAATCGTCCACCGTCAGGACATCCTAAAAAAGCTTACCCGCCCGGCCGCCCCAAGAAAAAATGTGATCCCCTCGGGGCTGAAGCCCGCAGCTCCGAGCCTGCCTGCGCAGGCTTGGACGGGCTGAAGGGTCCTTGCCTCTGGCATGGACAAGTCCAGGGAGCCACACGAAGCGGGCGACCGTGGGGGCGACAACCACCGTGGAGGCATGTTTTTCCGAAGGGCCGCCCCGAGGAAAAATGCGACCCCCTCGGGGCTGAAGCCCGCAGCTCCGAGCCTGCCTGCGCAGGCTTGGACGGGCTGAAGGGTCCTTGCCTCTGGCATGGACACGTCCAGGGAGCCACACGCAGTGGGCGACCGTGGGGGCCAATCCGTCAATTGTCTTTTTGCTCTTCCTTGCGCTCCACCATGGTCTTGCTGACCAGCACCGGGCTGCCCTTGAGCTTGTTGATGGCCTGGATCAGCGGAAAGTCCTTGTCGGTGCCAAACTCGGCCACCTTGCGGTCAGTCGGCGGTTTTTTGGCTTCTTCTTCGAGCTTTTTGCGGGCCTCCTCCTTGGCTTTTTCGCGCGACGCATCTTTGACTTCAGCGCCCTGGCCGCTACCCAGGTGTTTTTCCAGGTCGGCCTCGCGTGTTCGCAGCACCGAGAACAGGTTGCCCTCTTCGGTCTCGTCCACCATCACATCCGGCACGATGCCCTTGGCCTGGATCGATTTGCCCGAGGGCGTGTAGTAGCGCGCGGTGGTGATCTTCAAACCGGTGTCCGGCCCCAATGGGCGCACGGTCTGCACTGAGCCCTTGCCAAACGTCTGGTTGCCCATGATCGTGCCGCGCTTATGGTCTTGCAGCGCACCCGCCACGATCTCGCTGGCCGAGGCCGAGCCTTCATTCACCAGCACCACCAGCGGCACGGTTTTCAGTGCTGCAGGCAGGCGTTTGAGCGGGTCTGAGCCGCCCCGGCGCTGGTAATACTCGGGCGAGGCCTTGTAGGTGAACTTGCTCTCGGCCAGTTGACCATTGGTTGACACCACGGTCACGTTTTCAGGCAAAAACGCGGCTGACACGGCCACGGCCGCATCCAGCAGGCCGCCTGGGTCGTTGCGCAAATCGAGCACCAGGCCTTTGAGGTTGGGTTCCTGTTTGTAGATTTCTTCAACCTTGCGGGCGAAATCATCCACCGAGCGCTCCTGGAACTGGCTCAGGCGAATCCAGGCATAGCCGGGCTCCATCACCTTGCCGCGCACCGACAGCGTGCGGATTTCCTCGCGCGTGATCGTCACCGGGAACGAGCGGTTTTCTTCCTTGCGGAAAATCGTCAACGTGACTTTGGTGTTGGGCTCGCCGCGCATGCGCTTGACGGCCTCGTTGAGCGGCAGGCCCTTGACGGCCGTGTCGTCAATCTTGGTGATCAGGTCGTTGGTCTTCAGGCCTGCGCGAAACGCAGGCGAGCCTTCGATCGGCGACACCACTTTGACGAGGCCGTCTTCCTGCGTGATCTCGATGCCGACGCCGACAAAACGGCCCGAGGTGCCTTCGCGGAATTCCTTGAACGATTTTTTGTCGAAATACTGGGAGTGCGGGTCCAAGCTGGCCACCATGCCGCTGATGGCGTCGGTGATGAGTTTTTTCTCGTCCACCGGCTCTACATAGTCGCTCTTGACCATGCCGAACACCGCCGCAAGCTGCTGCAGCTCTTCCAGCGGAAGCGGGGCCATCGTGCCGCGCGCGACGGTTTGCAGCGAAACCGTGGTTAGCGCACCCGTGAGGATGCCCACAGAAATCCAGCCGGCAGTTTTCAGTTTATGGCCCATAAAGCGTCCTAGGTAGTGTCGTCAATATACACGCTTGGAAGCGCATTTGCCCCGTCAGTTCCCCGACACTTGGGCATTTGCAAAGGGCATCGTGATTTTTACCGCATCTTTACGACTGCATCAGACCCGCATCGGGGTGGATATTCAAGCGTCGATCACGCTTTTCCCTGTGCCGCCACCGCAGCCGCCGCCTTCGCCGCCACTGCTGCGTCACCCAGGTAGTAATGGCGCATGGGCTTTAAATCGCTGTCCAGCTCGTACACCAGCGGTATGCCATTGGGAATGTTAAGGCCCACAATGTCGCCGTCGGCAATGTTGTCCAGATACTTGACCAGCGCGCGGATCGAGTTGCCGTGCGCCGCCACCACAATGCGCTTGCCGGCCTTGATGGCCGGGGCCAGCGCCTCGTTCCAGAACGGCATCACGCGCTGCACCGTGTCTTTGAGGCATTCGGTCAGGGGAATCTGCTCTGGCTTGAGCTTGGCGTAGCGCACGTCGCCGCGCTCGCTGCGCGGGTCGGTGGCTGCTAGCGCCGGGGGTGGCGTGTCGTAGCTGCGCCGCCAGACCAGCACTTGCGCATCGCCATACTGCTTTGCCGTCTCGGCCTTGTTCAGGCCCTGCAGCGCGCCGTAATGCCGCTCGTTAAGCCGCCAGCTATTGACTACCGGCAGCCAGGTGCGGTCCATCTCGTCCAGACAATGCCACAGCGTGCGCGTCGCGCGCTTGAGCACGCTGGTGTAGGCAATGTCAAAGTCGTAGCCATCCGCCTTGAGCAGCCTGCCCGCGTTTTTGGCCTGCTCAATGCCGACCTCGGTCAGGTCCACATCGGTCCAGCCGGTGAAGCGGTTGGCCAGGTTCCAGGTGGATTCGCCGTGGCGGATGAGGACGAGTTTGTGCATGGGAGTTTGTGGGTGTTTTAGCTGGTCAAAAAGAGTCAGTCAGCGTTGACGTGGCCCGCTATTCTAAAATCATGGGTTGCACGCCATTGGCGCGTTGGAAATTTACAAGGAACCAAGTGAAATTTATTCTCGACAACTGGATGCTGCTGTCGGTGGCGCTTACCTCGGGTGCGCTGCTGCTGTGGCCCGTGATTCAGGGCGCAGGTGGCGGCTTGACGGCTGAGGGCGCCGTGCAATTGATCAACCGGGAAAAAGCTGTGGTGATAGATGTGGGAGACACCGAAGAATTTGCCGCCGGGCACCTCGGCAGCGCCAAAAACATTCCGCTGAACCAGCTTGAAGAAAAGCTCACCGGGGCCGTCAAAAACAAGGCCTTGCCAGTAATTTTGGTCTGCCAGACGGGTGCGCGCTCGGGCCGCGCCGTGGCGATTGCCAAGAAGCTGGGCTACGAGCAGGCCCAGTCGCTGGCGGGTGGGCTCAAAAGCTGGCGCGCCGCCAACTTGCCGCTTGAGAAAGCTTGAGGGAAAGCACGATCATGCAAACCGTCACCATGTACACCACGGCGGTGTGCCCCTACTGCATCCGCGCCAAGCAAATCCTTGCCGCGCGCGGCGTCAGCCAGATTGAAGAAATCCGCATTGACAACGATGATGCAGAGCGCATCAAGATGATGGAGATCACCGGCCGGCGCACCGTGCCGCAGATTTTCATTGGCAGCACCCACGTCGGTGGCTGCGACGACTTGATGGCGCTGGACGGCAAAGGTGAACTGCTGCCGCTGCTGGCCTGAGATAATCCGCCGCGATTCCAACTTTGTTTTTTTGAAAGAACTCCATGGCTGACCAAGCAACCCCCGCGCAAAACTCGGCGCAGAACGCCGCGCAAACCCCCGACGCGGCCCCCGTGTTCCAAATCCAGCGTGTCTACCTGAAAGAGTCTTCTCTGGAGCAGCCCAATTCCCCGGGCATCCTGCTGGTGCAAGAGCAACCCACCGTCGACATCCAGCTCGGCGTGAATGCCGAGCCGGTGGCCGATGGCATTTTTGAAGTCTCGGTCACCGCCACCGTACAGACCAAGATCAAGGACAAAACCGTGTTTCTGGTCGAGGTCAAGCAGGCCGGCATTTTTGAGATCCGCAACTTGGGCGCCGAGCAGATGAACCAGGTCATGGGCATCGCCTGCCCGCAAATCGTCTACCCCTACCTGCGCGGCAACGTGGCCGACCTGATCCAGCGCGCCGGTTTCCCGCCCGTGCACCTGTCAGAGATCAACTTCCAGGCCATGTACGAGCAGCAGCAGGCACAGGCCGCCGAAGCAGCAGCTGAGCCACCCCGCGTCATCATTCAGTAGTAAAATAGGGCTCTAGCCCTCGTCCTTCTTGCATAGTTAGCTATGAAAATAGTAATACTGGGGGCCGGGGCATGGGGCACGGCACTGGCGGTTGCGGCGGCACGTGCGGTGCAGCAGAAACGGTCGGCGCATGGCGTCACCCTGTGGGCACGCGACGCAGCGCAGGTCAAGGCGATGCAAATTCAGCGCGATGATGCTCGCGAAAACTCCCTTGAAAATGCCCGGGTAAATGTCCGGGTAAATGTCAGGGTTAATGCCCTGTATTTGCCGGGCATCGCCCTGCCGCCATCGCTGCTGCTGCGGGCTGATCCAGTCACTGCACTGTCTGCTTTGGCAGCCGAGGCAGATTTGGTCATTGTCGCCACGCCCATGGTGGGCCTACGCGGCGTGCTGCACCCCATTCGCGATTGCAAGGTGCCGGTGGCCTGGCTTTGCAAGGGTTTTGAGCCAGCACACGATGCTGGGGCATTTGGCCTTCTAGCCCACGAAATACAAGCACAAGCAGCTCCTGACTTAATAGCAGGCGTGCTCAGCGGTCCCAGCTTCGCCATGGAAGTGGCGCGCGGCCAGCCGACCGCGCTGGTGGCCAGCAGTGCGCACGCATCCGTGCGCGACGCGCTGGTTGAAGCCTTCCACAGCCCGAGCCTGCGCGTCTACGCCAATGACGACATCATTGGCGTGGAAGTCGGCGGGGCCGTCAAAAACGTGCTGGCCATTGCCACCGGCCTGTGCGATGGCTTGAACCTGGGCCTGAACGCCCGTGCCGCCCTCATCACACGGGGTTTGGCCGAAATGACCCGCCTGGGGCTGGCCTTGGGTGCCAAGGCCGAAACCTTCATGGGCCTGAGCGGACTGGGTGACTTGGTGCTGACCGCCACGGGCGATTTAAGCCGCAACCGCAGGATTGGACTGCTGCTGGCGCAGGGAAAAACACTGCAGCAGGCCGTCGATTCACTGGGCCATGTGGCCGAAGGCGTGTACTGCGCCCGGGCGGTGGTGCAGCGGGCGCAAAGCCTGGGCGTGGAGATGCCGATCGCATCGGCTGTGGTGGCCTTGCTGGATGGCAATACCAACCCCGCGGAAGCGGTGGCAGCCTTGATGGGGCGCGAGGCGCGGGGGGAGGCTTAGAAAATCAGGCAACCCATTTGACGCCGCACCAAGCTTGCAGTCCCCCGGGTCTGCGTTGCCCACGCGGCACGGTTTCAGTTGGGTTTTGTGTGACGTAATACCGGCCCAGCCCCCTGGCAGACCGCCGATACTTTTGGCTCTCGAACGGTCGATCATGGCCAATGACAGGAGCCCCATGCCATTCAACAAAAAACACAAGCGCGTCGCCTTTCTCGCGGCTACTTTGACAGTCTTGGCAGTCTTGGCCGGATGTGGTGGCGGTGGCGGCAATTCCGCATGCTCCACGCAGCAGACGTTGAACATTTCGGGTACTGGCTATCCAGTAGCCGTTATCCAGGCCAAGCTTGGCGTGGCGATCACGCCCATCACCCCTGTTGTGGCAGGAATTCCAGATTCTTGCCAGGCTGAAAAACGCTTTGAAACTGGATCGGTCGTTTTCAAGCTGCTACCGCCAGGGCTTGTGTTGGATGCAAGAACAGGCACCATCTCTGGCACGCCAACGGCACTCACACCGGTCATCACGTCAGGCGCGATAAGTGTGCCTTCGCCAACCATGACAAGCGTCGTTCTTCAATTGCCCGGGTATAGCCCGATTGATCTTGGGACTGTCAAATTTCAGGTGACAAAGGACTAACCCCAGTTTCCCGTGGACTTACGACTCATGACTATGACAAAACCTTCCTTACTCGCTCTCGCTGGCGCCGTGGTGCTCTCGGTTGCGCTACTTTCAGGCTGCTCAACAACCGTCCTGGGCAGCAAAAAAATGGAAGCCTACGACCAAAAAATCTCATTCCCAGGGGTCATGTGGAAAAGTAACCCCAACCTTAATTTTCAGATCAAGAAGACAGCGGGTTTGGCAACCCTTGCCAAGATTTCCAGCGACAACATTGCAGACGCAAAGGAAAACTTGGGGGCACTCATGCGCCTTCTTTCGCGACGGGGCACGAGTGCTGTCAGCGCAAAGCTCAATGCCAGTGGGGTCCAGGCGACGACACTGGCAAATGACGCCGTCTCTGTCGCCAAGAGCACGATTTATGTGATCAAGGTTTACCCAGACTTTGCCGGATCGGAGTGCTCGGCGATGCACTGCGCCCATGACGTGGGCTTACTCGTCACCGTGACTGATCTCACCCTGAAGAAAGACGTCTGGCAGGGCGCCTTCAAAGTGGGAGCACCAATGGCCGCTCCGGTGACTGAGAAGCTGCTTGACGGCTTTGCCGACAGCGTTGTTTCTGAACTTCGCAAAGCCAACCTGATTTGATGCCGTTGCACTACCAAATCATTCGTAACCCGAGGAAGACAGTGCTGTAGCGCGCCCCGGCAGTGCAACGACCTGCACGGATGAATGGAAAATGGAATCAGGATGCAGCCGTGTGACGTCGATTCACGCCTGCGTATAAGCCAACCTCACATAAATCGGCGCAAACACCTCAGCCTGGGTGATCTCGATCAATGTTTCCTTGGCCAGCTCCAGCAGGGCCAGGAAGGTGACGACGAGCACGGGGGAGCCTTTGGAGGCATCAAACAGGTTTTCGAACTCGACAAACTTGCGGCCCTGCAGGTGGCGCAACACAATGCTCATGTGCTCTCGCACTGATAGCTGCTCGCGCGTAATGGTGTGGTGCTGCACCAGCTTGGCGCGCTTCATGATGTCGCGCCAGGCGTCTTGCAGATCAACCACGTTCACGTCGGGAAACCGCGGCTGCAAAGACTGCTCGATAAACACTTGCGCTCTGAGGAAATCCCGGCCCAGCTGGGGCAGGGCGTTGAGGCGCGCTGCGGCCAGCTTCATCTGCTCGTACTCCAGCAGGCGGCGCACCAGCTCGGCGCGCGGGTCTTCGGGCTCCTGGCCCTCAGCCGCTTTGCGCGGGGGCAGCAGCATGCGGGATTTGATCTCGATCAGCATCGCCGCCATCAGCAAATATTCGGCGGCCAGCTCGAGGTTCCTGGCCTTGATTTCGTCCACATACACCAGGTACTGGCGCGTGACACCCGCCATGGGAATGTCAAGAATGTTGAAGTTCTGCTTGCGAATCAGGTACAGCAGCAAATCCAGCGGGCCTTCAAAGGCCTCAAGGAACACCTCCAGCGCGTCGGGCGGGATGTACAAATCCTGCGGCATCGCAAACAGCGGCTCGCCATACAGCCGGGCCAGCGCTACCTGGTCCACGACGGCGGGCATGGCGGCTGGATCGGGCTCGCGGGCCCGGATCAGCGCGCTGGGGTCAACGGTCGTGGACATGAGTTGGTGATAAAAATACTATACTATTAATAGCTAACTATGCACTGTGGACAAGGGCTACAGGCAGATTTGATAGTAAAAAACGCCTCAAATGGCAGAAAAACCGCGAACAGCCTGCCTTTGGGGTGCTGAAGCGTCCATGAGGTGGATACTTTTGCAAATAGCCGAGCGACGCGCGCAATTGCATACCGCTGACGGCCCCATGAACAGCGCAGCGATGCCGTCACCGCAACTTTTAACTATTTCGCGTCGGTCTGGTAGACGTAGGGCTGCTGTGCTACTTCGGCCTCGCGGTACTCGCTCCAGGCGCTGCGGTCTACCGATTTGTCCCACAGCAGCTCGCGCCCGGCGCGTTGCTGGGATTCGAGCACCGGTTTGTCGGCCTTCATTTTGTCAATGAACTGGGTTGCTTCGGACTTATAGTCGGGGCGGCGAAAGATGTGCGTTAAATTGAAGCTCATTGGGCAATTTTACAGGCGTGACCATGTTAAAAATGTTGAAGGGGATCTGGATCATGGGAATGATGTCGGCACTGCTGGCGCTGGTGGCCTGCGACAACCAGCGCATCGTTGAACTTGAAGAGGGCGTGTCTTCTGAGGCCGACGTGCGCGCACGCTTTGGCGAGCCCGAGAAAATCTGGGACGCCGCCAATGGCGGGCGCACGTTGGAGTACAACCGCCAACCCGCCGGCTACCAGAATTACATGATCACCATCGGTGCCGACGGCAAAATGAGCGCCCTGCGCCAGGTGCTGAGCAAGGAAAATTTCACCAAAGTGCAGCCCGCCATGATGATGGAAGACGTGCGCAAAATGCTGGGCAAGCCCATGAAGATTACGCCCTTCGAGCAACTGCGCGAAATCCACTATGACTGGCGCTACCGGGATGGCGTCAACACCGCAGATTCGAAAATTTTTACGGTGGTTTTCAACCCTGACTTGCGGGTGGTGTCAACGCGGTCTATGAGGGACCCGGCATTGGAGCCGAATCAGTAGGCGGATCAAGCTGGCTTGCAGACGGCAGTGGCGTCAGCGGCCGGTGAGTTAAGGGTGCGTTGATCGGCTTACAGCAGCGCGTGCGCGCGAACATCCTGCAGGATCGGCCGCAACACCAGCGTCAGCAGCAGTGCCGCCAGCGCAACCGTGCTGACATGGCCCAAGGTTTTGAAGCCTACTGCACCCACCAGACCGCCCATGAAAAAGCGCGTGACCAGCGTCAGGCGCAGGCGCAGTTTGCGCTGGTTGGCCAGCAGCTTTTTGTGCATGGTGCGGATCGAGTTTACGTCTGGAGATATCTTTTCTTGGTTTTTGTGCCTTTTTTCACGTTTGGCGCGCGCCGAGTTTGACTGACTCCCCTATTTGGGGGATAGCCAATTTCAGTGGGGTAATTTACATTTCCAGTTCGCGGTGCCAATGTGTCTTTTGACATGGCCACTCCCTCAATTTTCAAGCCCTGCCGACCCCTTGACACAGCTTTCCAAATTTGTCCGTACAACCGGGGCCCGGTGGCTGTGGCCCTTGCTCGCACTGGTGTTTTTGGCCCAGATGTGGCTGGCGCACATGGCGGCAGCGGGTCACCCGGCCTATTTTGTGCTGGCCGTGTTGCTGCTCAGCAGTGCCGGGCTGGTTGGCACGGTGGTCCTGGTTTACCGGTTGAACCGGCTGGTGGCCGAGGCGGAAGACACCAGACGCGCTGAAGAGGTGACTTACCAGCGCCTGCGCGAGGCCCAAGCCCAGGCGCAGGCCGCAGACAAGCGCCTGCGTGAGGCGATAGACGCCATGCCCTCGGGCTTTGCAATTTACGACGGCAACAACACTCTGGTGGCCTGCAACAAGCAGGCACCGCAGATGTTTTTTCATTTGCAATGTGATGAGCCGCTTGGCAAAACACATGAAAACCTGCTGCGCCAAGCGCTGGACCGTGGACTGATCCCGTACGCCATTGGCCGTGAGCAGCAGTGGCTGGTGGAGCGCTTGGCACGACGCGGGCAGCCCACGGGCCCGGTAATCAATAACAATGGTTTGGGGCGTTGGCTGCAGCACCATGAAACCCGCACGGCTTCGGGCGACCTGGTTTTGGTGCGTGTGGACGTGACCGAACTGGTGGAAAAAAGCCTCGCATTGGAGCGCGCCAACGTGCAACTGGCGCGCCTTTCAACCACCGATGGGCTGACCGGCATCGCCAATCGGCGCCAGTTTGACCAGACCCTGCTGACCGAGTGGCAGCGTAGCGCGCGCAGCCAGCAGCCGCTGTCGTTGGTGATGGTGGACATTGATTTCTTCAAGCGTTACAACGACTTGTATGGCCATCTGGCGGGTGACGAATGCTTGCGCCGCGTCGCGCAGATTTTGGCCTCATGCGTCAAGCGCTCGGGTGAGCTGGTGGCGCGCTACGGCGGCGAAGAGTTTGCATTGCTGTTGCCCGGCGCGGATGAGCATGAGGCCGCGCTGGTCGCCCAGCGCTGCAACGACGAGATGGAGAAAGCCCGCATCCAGCACGGCGATTCTCCTGTGTCGCCTTGGCTTAGCCTGAGCATTGGCGTTGCCACCGCCACGGCAAACCAGGACTTGCTGCCCGAGGCGCTGGTCGCTCACGCGGACAGCGCGCTGTACCGCGCCAAAGACAGCGGGCGCGGCTGTGTGGAATCCACCGCCGGCGAACTGACGCTTTTTTGAAGCTTAGCGGTCAGAACTGCAAGTTTGCTGGCAGGTACTTGGCCAGCAAGTCTTCGTAATACGGTTTGACCACCGCCAATGTGGGCCGGTTCGGGTTCTTGGAATACAGATCGTAAGGGTTGAATTTTTGCACCCACGGCAGCATGGCGCGGTCTTGTGCATTGCATAGATGATCGTACTCACCCTCGCGGTGCCAGGCGTAAAAGCTGTGGTAGCGGATCATGTACAGCGCCTCTTGCGGCAAGTGGTCGCGCAGCAGGTGGTACAAATATTCATCGTGGCCCCAGCTCATTTGCACGGCGTCCAGCCCGCAGTTCGGTGCGTAAACACCGTATTTGGATTGTAAATAAGGGCGTTGCGAGTCGGGGTTGGTAGCAAAGAACTCGCTGTAAACAATTTTTGACGAATAGGCGCAGCCGGTGGGAAAAGTGTCGCCCACCACCGCCCACTGCGGCTCGCCAAACAGGCACAGCACCTTGCCCAGATCGTGGATGAAGCCAGTCAGCACCATCCAGTCGGGCTGGCCGTCGGCGCGCATGGCCTCTGCTGTCTGTATCAGGTGGTCAATTTGCGGCAGGGCGATGTCGGGGTCGCTGTCGTCCACCAGCGTGTTGAGGTAGTCCAGCGCGGCCCAAGGCGTCATGGTCTGGCGGTTGAAGGCCAGCAACTCTACTTTTTTGGCGATCACGAAATCATGCGTCTGGTGCAGGTGGTTCAGGCGGTAGAACTCACGCACGGTGTCAACCGTTTCGCTGACCTGGGGGGCGGTGTAGTTGCGGAAACTCGCTTTGTTGTCGTCCAGCAATTCGTGTTCAAGGTTATTTGACATCGCTTCTCCCGGTTGAAGTGTTTTTGCTGTCAGGTTCTTGCTGCGGGCTCTTGACCATTAGCGAACACGCATGCCCGGCTGCGCGCCTTCGGTCGGCTCCAGCACGTAAATGCCGGGGTTGGCTTTTTCATCGCCATGGCTGGCGGCCAGCACCATGCCTTCGCTGATGCCAAATTTCATCTTGCGCGGCGCCAGGTTGGCGACCAGCACAGTGTGCTTGCCGATCAGGTCTTGCGGCTTGTAGCTGCTTGCGATGCCGCTGAAGACGTTGCGTGTTTTTAGATTGCCTTTCGCATCAGAGCCCTCGCCCACGTCCAGCGTCAGGCGCAGCAGTTTGGTGGAGCCCTCTACCGCTTCGCAGTTGACGATCTTGGCGATGCGCAGGTCGATCTTGGCGAAGTCGTCGATGGTGATGGTGGGGGTTATGGTTTCTCCGCTGGGGACAAATGCTGCACTTTGTATAGCTGATTGTGCAGGTTCCACGGGGGCTGCAGGCTCAAATAATGCCTCAAGCTGCTCGGAGGTGACGCGTTGCATCAGGTGCTGGTAGGGTTGGATGTTCGTGGCGAGATTCTTGAGATCGTTCCATGCAGGATCACGTTCAAGACCAAACAGCGTTGAGTACGCCTGCTTTGCCAAATTTGGCAATATGGGCGTGAGGTAGATCGTGAGTATCTGAAACGCGCGAATGCAGTTCGTACAAACTTCATGCAACTCGGCATGCCTTGTCGCATCCTTGGCGAGTTGCCAAGGTTTGAAGCGATCAAAATAGCTATTCACCTCATCAGCCAGGCGCATGATTTCCCGGGTCGCTTTGGAAAACTCTCGGGTCTCAAATGCATCGCGAATTTCCGCAGCTGAACGCCAGGCGGCTTGAACGGGGCCTTTAGCTGTGGTCGTGCCGGATGGGGTGTTAGTCGTTGAAAGTTTTCCGGCGAAGTACTTATTAATGAAATTCGCCGCCCGGCTGGCAATGTTCACGTACTTGCCGATGAGGTCCGAGTTGACCCGCGCCATGAAGTCTTCGGCATTGAAGTCGATGTCTTCATTGCGTGCGGAGAGCTTGGCCGCCAGGTAATACCGCAGCCACTCCGGGTTCATGCCCAGCGACAGGTATTTGAGCGGGTCAAGCCCCGTGCCCCGGCTCTTGCTCATCTTGTCATTGTTCACCGTCAAAAAGCCATGAACAAAGATGTTGTTCGGTGTCTTGCGGCCACTGAACTTCAGCATGGCTGGCCAGAACAGCGTGTGAAAGGTGACGATGTCCTTGCCGATGAAGTGGTACTGCTCCAGCGCCGGGTTGGCCATGTAGGCGTCATAGTCCACGCCGCGCTTGTCGAGCAGGTTTTTCAACGACGCTAGGTAGCCCACCGGCGCATCAAGCCAGACATAAAAATACTTACCCGGCGCGTCGGGAATTTCGATACCGAAATAGGGTGCGTCACGGCTAATGTCCCAGTCGGCCAAGCCTTCGCTTTTTGAGCCGTCGGGGTTGGTGCGGACGCTGAACCATTCCTTGACCTTGTTCGTCACCTCGGGCTGCAACCGGGGCTTGCCGAATTCGTCGTCGCCCTGCGTCCACTTCTCCAGAAACTCGACGCATCGCGGGTCGGACAGTTTGAAGAAGAAATGCTCCGAACTTTTCAGTACCGGTTTGGCACCGGACAGAGCCGAATAGGGGTTGATCAAGTCGGTGGGCGCATACACCGCGCCGCAGTTTTCGCAGTTGTCGCCGTACTGGTCTGCTGAGTGGCACTTTGGGCATTCACCCTTGATGAAGCGGTCGGGCAAAAACATGTTCTTTTCGGCGTCGAAGAACTGCTCCACGGTCTTGGTCTCGATCAGCGAGCCATCTTTGTTGTCACGCAAATCGCGGTAAATCTGGCGCGCCAGCGCGTGGTTTTCTGGCGAGTCGGTAGAGCTCCAGTTGTCAAATTCAATGTGAAAGCCTTTCAGATACGGCTCGCGTCCGGCGGCAATGTCTGCCACAAACTGCTGCGGGGTTTTGCCAGCCTTCTCGGCTGCGATCATGATGGGTGCGCCGTGGGCGTCGTCCGCGCAGACAAAGTTGACTTCGTGCCCCTGCATCCGTTGGAACCGCACCCAGATGCCGGCCTGGGTGTACTCCATGATGTGACCAATGTGGAAATTGGCATTGGCGTAGGGCAGAGCGGTGGTGACGAAGAGTTGGCGGGGCATGGAGGGGCTGCTTTCAGGTGAGCCGCCGATTTTAGTCGCGCGATCCGGGTGTGCCACAGAGCGTAGCCTGTCAATTGGCCCGTGCAAGAGAATAGAAACCGGTCTTCGCTAGACTACCGGCCTACAGGAGAAATCAATGGCAGTGACAGAAACAGCGCTTTTGGAAGCGCTCAAGGCAGTGGTTGACACCAATACGGGCAAGGATTTTGTAGCGTCCAAGGCGCTCAAAAACGTGAGCATTTCGGGCGGGGATGTGGCGTTTGACGTGGAGCTGGGCTACCCGGCCAAGAGCCAGTTTGCGGG
>JANYJD010000148.1 GCA_025358555.1 Rhodoferax sp. | reverse complement strand
CCACGGCCGATCGCGTCTTTCAGGTTGACGATGAACACCGACATGCCCTCAGACTTCTTTTTCACGTCTGCCAGCGCCGTTGTGCGGGCCAGCAAGATCATCAAATCAGAATGCTGGATGCGCGATATCCACACCTTCTGTCCATTCACCACATACCGGTCACCGCGCTTGACGGCCGTGGTTTTGAGCTGAGTGGTATCGGTGCCGGTGGTGGGCTCGGTGACGGCCATGGATTGCAGGCGCAGCTCGCCCGAGGCGATTTTTGGCAGGTAAAGCTTTTTCTGAGCGGCAGACCCGTGCCGCAGCAATGTCCCCATGTTGTACATCTGCCCGTGGCAGGCACCGGCGTTGCCACCCGAGAGGTTGATTTCTTCCATGATGACCGAGGCCTCGGTCAGGCCCAGCCCGGAGCCGCCATACTCTGCCGGGATCAGCGCGGCCAGCCAGCCCGCATGCGTCAGCGCGTTCACAAAAGCCTCTGGGTAGCCGCGCGCCTGGTCGACCTTTTGCCAGTAGGCTGAATCAAAGCCGGCGCACAGTGCGCGCAAGGCTTCGCGCATGTCTTGATGCGCGTCGGGCGCGGGAATTTGGGTTTTCATGGATGGGTGTCTGTTACGGTGTTTTTTGAAGGCATCTGCGACTTTAACCTCAGGTCCCACCAGACACGGGCCACCGCAGGGGCGCATGCCGTGATGTAACAATAGCGCACATGGGAAAAGACCAGATCGAGCCGTTCTTCGCAACTTTGCGCGCCGCCAATCCAATGCCGGTGACGGAACTGGCTTACACCTCGGTGTTTGAGCTGTTGACCGCGGTGCTGCTGTCAGCCCAGGCGACGGATGTCTCCGTCAACAAGGCCACGCGCCAGCTGTTTCCCGTGGCCAACACGCCGCAAAAAATCATTGCGCTCGGACTCGAAGCGCTTGAGGGCTACATCAAGACCATTGGCCTGTACCACAGCAAGGCCAGGCACCTGCTGGAAACCTGCCAGATGTTGGTGGATCGCCATGGCGGGCTGGTGCCACGTGACCGCGATGCCCTGCAGGCCCTGCCCGGCGTAGGCCGCAAGACCGCTAACGTGGTGCTGAACTGCGCCTTTGGCGAAGCCACCATGGCGGTGGACACGCACATTTTGCGCCTGGGCAACCGCACGGGGCTGGCACCCGGCAAAACGCCGCTGGCAGTTGAGCTCAAGCTGCTCAAGCGCGTTCCGTCCGAGTACCTGGTCGATGCCCACCACTGGCTGATCCTGCACGGGCGCTACGTGTGCCAGGCACGCAAGCCGCTGTGCTGGCAATGCAGCGTGCGCCCCTATTGCGGCTTCAAAGCCAAAACCAGTTCTTGATGCCTTCCACCACCCTGCCCCTGTTTGACCCGCGCACCATCATCGTGATGGCAAGCGTCATGAGCTTGATGATGGGCGGTGTGATGTTTTTCCTGCGCCGCATTTATCCGCCCAACATCCACGGGCTGCTGCACTGGGCCATCGCACCCCTCATGTGCTGCATCTCAACGGCCCTGTTTGCGGCACGCGGCTTGATTCCCGACCTGATCTCATCGGCTGGCAGCTTGCTGGCGCGCGCGGACGAAGCCCTGTACCGGGCCAAAAACCTGGGGCGCAACCGGGTTGAAACTGCAAGGGCGGCCTAACCATGAGCAAGATTGACTCCCAAACCGTCATCGTGCTGACCGGCCTCATGGGCGGGCTGATGTCCCTGGTGTTGTATTCCCTCAAGCGCAATTACCCGGCTTCCATCCAGGGTCTGGGCCACTGGTCCCTTGGACTCCTGTTGCTGTTTCTGGCCGGCCTGCTGATTGCGGGGCGCGGCACGCTGCCGGACATCATCACCATTTCAGTCTCCAATTTTCTGCTGTGGTCCGGGGTGTACGTGTCGTATGCCGGCAGCCAGCAGTTCTTTGGCGTCAAGTCAAGGGCATGGCCGTGGATGGCGCTCATCACGGCGGCTTTGCTGCTGTCGCTGTGGTATTCCATGGTGACGCCGAGCTACATCATCCGCCTGGCCTGCTTCACCTCGCTGATGGCAGTGCTCTTTGCTGTGCACGCCTGGCTGATTTTCCGTCAAGGGGCGTTCACATTTGCCAAGGCGCTGACAGCTGCGGTGCTGCTCGCGATGACCGGCATCCAGCTCATGCGGCTGGCGACTTTCACGGTGGCTCCGCCGCAAAACGGCATTACCGACACATCGGTCTACCAGGTGATCTATGTCACCAGTTTCGCCTTCGCGACGTTGCTGATGTCAATCGGCCTGGTGCTGATGGCCACGGACCGGCTGCGCGCCGAGCTGGAGCATCTGGCGACCCACGATTCGCTCACCAACGCGCTGACGCGCCGCCACATGGACCAAGCCTGCCACATGGAGCTGGAGCGCAGCCGGCGCACGGGACGCAGCACCGCCATGCTGATGATGGATCTGGACCATTTCAAGGCCGTCAACGACACCTATGGCCATCAGGCAGGCGACCAGGTGCTGGTCAATTTTGTGATCAAGGTCAACGCCTTGCTGCGCCCGTCCGACCTGCTGGGCCGGTTTGGCGGCGAAGAATTCATAGCGCTGTTGCCCGAGACTAAATTGGAAGAGGCCATGGTGGTGGCGCAGCGGATACGTGCGGTATGCGCCGGTGGTGCTGAAACCGTCAAGGGAGCCACGTGCTCCGTGAGCGTGGGTGTCGCCAGCACCCTGGATGAACGTGACACGGTGGATGCCCTGCTGGCCCGTGCTGACGCGGCGGTGTACCGGGCCAAGGCCAATGGCCGCAATCGGGTTGAGACGGGTTGACCCCTCTTTTGTTTGAAAGGACTCACGCCATGCTTTTTTTCATCCGACATTGGGTGCTAAATATGCTTCTAGCCCTTGTAATGTATGCATTGTTAGCTATAAATATAGTAGTATACGCGCAACCTGGGACGCCGACGGCATACCCTGAACGCCCGGTCAAAATCGTGGTGGGTTTTCCGGCGGGCGGCGGCACCGACGTGTTTGCAAGGGCCGTGGCGCAGGGCCTGTCGCAGGCGCTGGGCCAGCCGTTCATCGTGGACAACAAGCCCGGCGCGGGCGGCGTGATTGCCAGCCAGTCGATTCTGCAAGCGCCCAGTGACGGCTACACCCTGCTGATGGGCTCCACCAGCACCCAGGCGATTGCGCCGCTGCTGTACAGCAAGCGCCCTTATGTGGCGGCAGATTTCACGCCCATTGCCCACATTGCCAGCGTCGGCATTGTGCTGGTGGCCCACCCGACTGCGCCCTACAACACCGTGGCTGAGCTGGTGGCCTATGCCAAGGCGCGGCCTGGCCAGATCAACTATGCCAGCGGCGGCAATGGTGTCACCAACCACCTGGCGATGGAGCTGCTCAAGTCCCGCACCGGCACGTTTCTGGTCCACATTCCGTACCGGGGCTCAGCGCCTGCGCTGCAAGATGTGATCTCGGGCCAGGTGCCGCTGATGTTTGACTCGATTGCCGCCAGCGGCCCGCAGATCCGCGCGGGAAAGGTGAAGGCGCTGGGCATTGCCGGGCCGTCGCGCGTGGAGGCCCTGCCCGGCGTGCCCACCCTGTCTTCATCCGGCGCAGTCGTGGGATTGAAAGATTTCAGCACCCCCGGCTGGGTGGCGCTGTATGGCCCCAAAGGCATGCCCGCTGACACCGTTGCGAAGTTGCAGGCGGCGGTTGCCAAAGTGCTGGTCACACCCGACGTGATGCAGCGCTTTGCCGCCGCCGGCGCCACAGCCCAGTACATGGACGCCGCCACGCTAGCCAGCTATGAGCAGGCCGAGGTCAAAAAATGGGGCGAGGCAGTGGGGTACAGCGGGGCGCGTCTGGATTGATCCCCAATGGGGCATGGCACGGTTGATGGAACCGCGCCACAATCGCGCCACAACCGCGCCAAAAATTCGTGGAAACTGCGCCATAATCGCGCCATGCTCGCCATTAAACCGCGCCACCCCCAGCCCACCGTTGGGGCCGGCCTGCTCACCAACATCAAGCGGTCAATCACCGGCCTGACGCTGCTGGAGCTTCTTGCACGCCATCCAGACGTTTCACGCCGCACGGCGCAGCGCTGGCTCGCCCAATGGCTCGCGGCTGGAAGGATTTCGGCAACCGGCCAAGGGCGTGCGCGTCGATATTTCAGCCCAACTTCGAAGAAATATGCAAACGTCCCTCCCGCCGCCAAAGATGCACCCCCGCCATTTCCATTTCCGCTGGGCGCTGACAGCCTGGACATCGCCGCCTACCTCGACCTGCCACTTCAGGCCCGCAAACCCGTGGGCTACCAGCGTGATTTTCTCGATGCCTACCTGCCAAATGCCACCCACTATTTGAGCGATACCCTGCGTCGGCACCTGCATCGCATTGGCAAAACAGCCCAGGCGGCAGCACCCGCTGGAACCTACAGCCGCGCCGTTTTAAACCGCCTGCTGGTTGACCTGTCCTGGGCCTCCAGCCATCTTGAAGGCAACACCTATTCATTGCTCGACACGCGGGAGCTGATCGAATTTGGCCGGGCAGCAGTCGGCAAAGACGCGATCGAAACCCAGATGATCCTGAACCACAAGAGCGCCATCGAGCTGCTGGTGGAGAACGTCGACGCGGCTGGCATCAACCGCTACACCCTATTTAACCTGCACAGCGCATTGGCCGAAAACCTGCTGCCCAACCCAGCCGACGAGGGGCGGATTCGCCAACACGCCGTTGACATCAGCAAAAGCGTTTATCGCCCGCTGTCAGTGCCCCAGCAAATCGACGAGGCGTTTGACGCCATGCTGGCCAAGGCAAGCCAGATCAACGACCCGTTTGAGCAGTCGTTTTTCATGATGGTGCATCTGCCGTACTTGCAGCCGTTTGCTGATATCAATAAGCGCTGCTCGCGCCTGGCCGCCAATGTGCCGCTGTTCCGGGCCAACCTGTGTCCGCTGACGTTTCTGGGCGTGCCCGAGCAGGCCTACAGCCAGGGCATGCTCGGCATCTACGAAATGACGCGCGTGGAGTTGTTGCGCGACGTTTATGCCTGGGCCTATGAGCGTTCCACCCAGGAGTACATCGCCATCCGCCAAGAACTGGCCGAGCCAGACCCGCTGCGCCTGGCCTACCGCGAACTCATCAAGGCAACGGTGCGGCAGGTCGTCACACAGCCCGCCCGCAAAAGCATTGCAGCAAGGGCAAACGCCATGGCACGGGCCATTGAAAATGCGGTTGCCAAAAACGTGGGGGTCGCAGACCGCGCGCCTTTGCAGGCGCTGATTCTTGACGAGGTACAACGCCTGCATGAAGGCGTGCTGGCGCGATACGGCCTGCGGCCTTCAGAGTTCAGCGCCTGGAAAATGCGCCAGACGCCGAAATGAAAGGGCGCTGCTCCACTGCCCAAACCCCGGCGCATCCTTGGGCCACTGGCTGGCCTCGGTCACGCGGCGCACGCCGCGGGCGATGAGCGTGGCGGCGCGGATGACGCCGGCGTGGGTGATCCAGGCGGTGGGCCCGGCTTGACTGCGTGTTTCATCCCAAGCCGATGCCACGCGCTGCATCACGTCCCGCACGCATTCGCCACCGCCGCAGCGCCAGGTTTCAAACTCGGCGGTCCAGGCGTCCATCTCGTGGCGGTCAATCGCGTCCCAGCGCTGGCCTTCCCAACTGCCAAAGTCCATTTCCCGCAGGCGCACGTCTGTTTTGTATGTCAAATCGGGCCGTAGCCCTTGTACAGCATGCATAAGATGCTCACATCTCTGTAGTGTTGACGAAATCACGCGGGCTCCCGACGGGAGTGCCTGCGCCAGCGCGCGGGCTGCAGTTTGCGTGGCGGCGGCATCGGCCGACACGTCGGTCGTGCCGTAGCAGACGCCGGGCGCGATGAGCGGCTGCGCGTGGCGCACCAGCCAGAGCGTCATGGCAATGCCGTCACAACAATTCGCCAAGACGCCAGGGTGCCGGCGTCAGTGCGTCAGGGCCCGTCGGAATGGGCGGCGTCACAACGTGACCGCCAGGGCCAGATAGAAAGCCAGCTCGCACACCTGCTGCGTGGCACCCAGGCAGTCGCCGGTAAAACCCTGCAGGCGCCGCCAAAAGAGCCGCCACATCCACAGCATGGCCAGCAGCGCCGCCAGCACCGGTACTATTAAATCTATATCGGTATATACATACTGGACGAGGGCTACAGCCACAAACGACCATACAAATGCAATAAAAAGGCTGCCCGGACTGATTTGATCGGCCAGCGGCTTTGATTTTGAACTGGCGTCGTCCCCCACGTGCGGCATGGCCCGTATCAGCACCAGCGCCAGGGCACGCGAGACCACGTGCGCGGCAAACAGGCCCAGACACATTGCGTCGTCGCTGATAGAGCCTATCAGCGCCAGCAAGGCCACCTTGGCCAGCAGCGCCAGCACCAAAGCCAGCGCGCCAAAGGCGCCCACGCGGGAGTCCTTCATGATCAGCAGCGCACGATCGCGGTCCATCGAGCCGCCCAGGCCGTCGGCCACGTCGGCCAGGCCGTCTTCGTGAAACGCGCCGGTCAGCCACACGCCGGCGGCGGTGCCCAGCACGGCGGCCACCAGCGGCGCGTAGGGGCCGGGCGGCAGCAGTGCCAGCAGCAGCCAGGTGAAGCCTGCCACCAGCGCGCCTACCAGAGCGCCCACACCCGGAAAATGCGCCGCACTGGCACGCAGCATGGCCGGGCTGTAGCCCACCCAGGCGGCGAGCTTGCCGGTGACGGGGATGCGCGTGAAAAACTGCACCGCCAGCAGGTAGTGCCGTATGAAGTCACAAAGCCCGCGCATCACGGCGAGGGCGGCAAAACAGTCGGGGACGGCATCTGCGGCACCGGTTTTGAATAAGCCGGTGAAGGCGAACCAGGCGATGCAGGCGACGGCGCTTCAAACAGTTGCATCAGCACCCAGCCATCGATGTCGTCAGTGGTAATGCTGGGCCCACCTGATGCGCGTGGCAGTAGCGGATGATGTCGTCGAACGTGCCTGGTACAGCACGGCAGTCGACGCGCCTGAGCGCCCCGCTCCGGTTGAATCAGGCCTGCCAGGCTGGACCGCGTCCGGTGCACCAAGGGGCGGCTCAAGGTTCAAAAAGGACATGAGCGGCAGGCCAGGAGCTTGAGGCTGGTTTGGTGGGTGGAGGTCGCAGGCAGTTTATCAGCCGGGCCGAATGCCAGTATGCAGACAGCGCCAGCCCGGCCACGACACTACAATTTTGCAATGACATCACCCGCGCGTGTACCCTCCGGCCTACCCGCCAGCCCACCCGCCTACCGCGACCGCAAGCGCCACGCGTGGCTGCTGTCGCTGCTGGTGCCATGCACCGTAGCCATTGGCCCGCTGCTGATGCTGATGAGCGGCGATGTGCGTGCGCTCTGGGTGCCTGTGGTGCTGTTTTACGTCGTGTTTCCGCTTCTTGACGGGTGGCTGGGCGAAGACCTCAGCAATCCGCCCGAGGGCGCCGTGCCCGCGCTGGATGCCGACCTGTACTACCGGCGCATCACCTACGCACTGGTGCCGGTGCTGTGGGGCGCGTTCATTTTCAGCGCCTGGTTTGTGGCGAAGCATGATTTGCCCTGGCACGCCGTGCTGGCCATGGTACTGATCACCGGCTCGGTCGGCGGCTTTTGCATCAACCTGGGCCATGAGGTGGGCCACAAGAACACGGCGCTGGAGCGCTGGCTGGCCAAGATCATCTTGGCCCCTACGGCTTATGGTCACTTCACGGTGGAGCACAACAGGGGCCACCACCGCGACATGGCCACACCAGCAGACCCTGCGTCGTCGCGCATGGGCGAATCGATCTACAGCTTTGTGCTGCGGGAGATGCCCGGCGCACTGGTGCGGGCCTGGACCCTGGAGCGTGAGCGGCTGGCGCGGGATGGGCGGGGTGCCTGCTCACTGCACAACGAGATGCTGCAACCCGCGTTGATCACCGTGCTGCTCTGGACTGTGCTCGCCGTGTGGCTGGGGCCGCAGATTCTGCTTTTTTTGGCTGCGGCATCGTTCTGGGCCAACTTTCAGCTCACATCGGCCAATTACGTGGAGCATTACGGCCTGCTGCGCCAAAAGAGCGCCGGCGGCAAATACGAAGCGTGCCAGCCGCACCATTCGTGGAACAGCAACCACATCTTCTCCAATTGGGCGCTGTTTCATCTGCAGCGCCACTCAGACCACCACGCGCACCCGCTGCGCCGCTACCAGTCGCTGCGCCATTTTGAGAACCTGCCTCGTCTGCCCAGCGGCTACTTCGGCATGTTCACCATCGCCTACATCCCGCCGCTGTGGCGTTGGGTGATGGACGAGCGCCTGCTGGCCGTGGTGGGGCGGGATGCGGCGCGCATCAACCTGTGTCCGCGCCAGCGTGACGCGTTGATCCGCCGCCATGGCTTGCGGGATGCGCCTGCGCACTGAGGTCTTAGAAGCTACCGCGCGAAGAACAAGCGTTGCTTTATATTTTATAGCTACTTATGCTTATCCGACGGGGGCTAGAGGCACTTTTTATCCCCTACTACAGCAGAATTCGGCCTTGTCGTGGCACTCAGCTCCTTTTGGACAGCAGGCTCACATAGTCATGATGCCGCGTGTCAATGGTGGAAATGCGGTACTCGACAGCCTTCTCCCCAAACGTCAGTGCCACGCGGTGTACTTCGAGCATGGCCAGATCGGGCTGCACGCCCAGCACCTTGCACACCTCGCGCGTGGCCCCTGCCGCCCTCGCCCGCTCCTGGGCGCGCAGCACGGTGATGCCGAAGTCGTGCTGGTAAAGGTGGTAAACGGTGCTTTGCCGGTCCACAAAGCGCTTCTCTGTCAGGCCTTTGAATGTCAACGCCGAAATGCACAGGCGGTCAAACACCACCGGTCGGCCCGACAGCTTGAGCCGGTTGTAAATGCGAAACACCGGGTCGCCGGTGCGCATGCCCAGCGCCGCCGCCTCGTCTTCTGACGCGCGGGCGCGCTCGAAAGACACGCACTCTACCGCCGGGTATTCGTGCGCCTGGGTAACTTCAAGCCCGCGCTTTTCCACATGGAAAAACTGGAACAGGAAGCGGTCGTTGTTGTGCATCGCCACAAACGTGCCCTTGCCTTGGCGGCGCACCAGCACGTGCTCGTGCACCAGCTCATCGACCGCGCGGCGCAGCGTGCCAATGCTGACGTGCAGGCTGCTGGCGATGACTGACTCGCTGGGCAGGCAGCCCGCCGGGGCGTAGCGGCCGCCTTCGATCAGCCTGATCAGCGTGCGCTTGACTTGGCGGTACAGCGGCACGCCGGCGGAATCTGCCACGGTGGCAAGCTCCGGTTCCTGGAAGAAATTATTGACGGCCATGGGCGCATTCTATGAGGGCTCCAGACATTCATCTATGTCATGTAAATGACGTGTTTGACAAGCGGTTGCAAGGGGCTAGACTGCCTGCTGGAATTCATTTCTGCTCATTTTCACTATTGGAGATTCAATGATTCATTTCGTGTTGCACGACGCCAAAGACACCGTGGCCGTCGTCGTGGTGGAAGGTGTGAAGACAGGCGATGCCCTGACCGGCTGGATCATGGACGAAGACAAGATGATCAATCTGCAGGCGCGCCAGGACATCCCCATCGGCCACAAGATCGCCCTCAAAGACATGGCCACCGGCGACACGGTGTGGAAGTACGGAATTGACATGGGCAAGGTGGTGGCGCCGATTCAAATCGGCCAGCACGCCCACGTACACAACATCAAAACCAAGAGGTGGTAACCCCCCGAAGCGACTATCGCCGCCCCCGAGGTGGCGACGCCAGTGGCCTGGCAAAGCCAGTTCCGCGGCGTCCGCTGGACTAGACAGTATTCGTCAAACTATTTTCGGAGCACTAAATGACAGTCATCGACAAAAACACAACGTTCATGGGCTACCGGCGGGAGAACGGGCGCGTCGGCATTCGCAACCATGTGATCATCCTGCCGCTGGACGATTTGTCCAACTCGGCCGCCGAAGCCGTGGCGCACAACATCAAGGGGGCGATTGCCATTCCCCACTCGTATGGCCGTCTGCAATTCGGGGCCGATCTGGACCTGCACTTCCTCACGCTCATCGGCACCGGCTGCAACCCCAATGTGGCTGCGGTGGTGGTGATCGGCATTGAGGACGGCTGGACGCAAAAGGTAGTGGACGGCATCAAGAAAACGGGCAAGCCGGTTGCAGGCTTTGGCATTGAGATGCACGGCGACCACGACACCATCATGCGCGCCAGCAAGGCCGCGCGCGAGTATGTGCAGTGGGCCAGCGAAAAGCAGCGTGAGGTGTGCCCGATTGCCGATTTGTGGGTCTCCACCAAATGCGGCGAGAGCGACACCACCAGCGGCTGCGGCGCCAACCCAACCGTGG
>JANYJD010000138.1 GCA_025358555.1 Rhodoferax sp. | reverse complement strand
GCCGCCAGCCCAACCGCTGCGCCATGGACGTCGAGAAAGCGACCGGCCAGAAGCAGCCGCCTTGCTGGTGCACCGGCGTGACCGTCGGGCCCGCCGTGCTGGCGCAGATTCCGCCCGCGAGCTGGGCGCTGGCATGTGTGTGCATCACCTGTGCCGCCCGCCCGAATATCTTGAGCGCTGCGTAATATATAGCTATTTATGCATATATGACGAGGGCTACAGCCAGATTTAACTCCTGAAATAGCCTGAAATTGCTAACATAGCCTGAAAGAACCCATGCCCACGTACCATATTGAAATGATGGAAGGCCGCACCATCGAGCAAAAGAAAAAGCTGGTCGAAGAGATCACGCGCGTCACGGTGGAGGTGCTGGGAAGCGCGCCCGACTCGGTGGATATTTTGATCACCGATGTCAAGCGCGAGAACTGGGCCACCGGCGGCAAGCTTTGGTCGGAGCCGCGGCCCTGACGCGTCCCACCACCATCGCCGAGCTGCGCGCCCACTACGGACCGCGTTACCGCTGGCTGCTGCTGGCAGCGGTCATGACGGGCACCATGGCTTCCATCATGTCGTCCACCATCATCAACGTGGCCATTCCCGACATGAGCCAGCATTTCTCGCTGGGCCAGGAGCGCGCGCAATGGGTTTCATCGGGCTTCATGGTGGCGATGACGGTGTCCATGCTGACCACGCCCTGGCTGCTGACCCGCCATGGCTACCGCCGCACCTATGTCGCCACCATGTGGCTGCTGCTTGCGGGCGGCGTCGTGGGCGGGATGTCCAACAATTTTGATGTGGTACTGCTGGCGCGCGTGGTCGAGGGGCTGGCCGCTGGCGTGGTGCAGCCGATTCCGGCCATCATCATCCTGCGCGCGTTTGAGCCGCACGAGCAAGGCCGCGCGATGGGCCTTTTTGGCATGGTGGTGGTGCTGGCCCCGGCTTTGGGGCCCAGTATTGGCGGCGTGCTGGTAGACCTGTTTGGCTGGCGCTCCATTTTCTACATGGTGGTGCCTTTTTGCGGGGTGTCGCTGTGGATGGCCAGCCGCTACGTGCCCACGTCATCGCCCGGTGGTGCCAGCGCGGCCAAGGAAGGCGCCACGCTGGACTGGCGCGGATTGCTGCTGGCCAGCGTCACCACGCTGGGCGCGCTCAATGGGCTGGTGGCGCTGCACGACCGCGCCTATGTCCAGGCGGCGGCACTGCTGGGCGGCGCCTGCCTGGCCCTGGCGGTGTTTGTCTGGTGGCAGCGCAGGTTGGGCCTGGGGTTGCTTGCGTACAGCCAGCAGGGCTTAGCAGAAAGTAGCGCAATCACCAGCGCCGCCAGCCAGCAAGCGCCCTTGATGAACCTGGCCCTGTTCAGCCACCGCCAGTTCGCCATGGGCAGCATCGTGGCGTTCATCTACGGAACAGCGCTGTTTGGCTCCACCTATTTGTTTCCGGTTTACATGCAAATGGGCCTGGGCTTGTCCGCATCTACGGTGGGCACCATGCTGTTGCCCGCTGGCCTGGTGCTGGCCATCACCATCGCGCTGGTGGGCCGCCTGGCGGACAAGCAGCCGGCCTACTGGCTGGTGTCGATTGGCTTGACCTTGCTGGCGCTGGGCTTTGCGCTGATGGTCACGGTGGGCTTGAAGACATCCATCTGGATGATTTTGGTGTGGGCCATTGTGGGGCGCGTGGGCCTGGGCTTTGTTCTGCCTTCGCTCAACTTGGGGGCCATGCGCGGGCTGCCGCCAGACTTGATTGCCCAAGGCGCCAGCGCCATCAATTTTTTGCGCACGGCGGGCGGTGCCACGGGGGTGAGCCTGTGCGCCATCGTGCTGGAGTGGCGGCTGGCCGCGCACGGCGAGTCGCTGGCCCACCCGTCCACCAACCCGGCCCGGCTGGCGGCCTTCAATGAGTCTTTTCTGATGCTGGCCGTGATTTGTGCGCTGGCAATTGTTGCTGCATGGCAAATCCGTGGCAAAACGTGACTAAATACGCGATCAAAGCACGTGACCCCTGCGCCCCGGGGGAGTAAACTTGATAGCATGTGCCAACTGCTCGGAATGAACAGCCGCTTGCCGGCCAGCCTGACTTTAAGTTTCACCGGTTTCTCGCAACGCGGGGGCTGCACCGACCACCATGCCGATGGCTGGGGCATCGCCTTTTTTGAGAGCGAGGGAGCCAGCCCCGGCAAAGGGGTGCGCTACTTTGTAGACAAAGAAAGCGCATCCACTTCGCCCATTGCCAAAATGCTGCGCACTTTTCCCATCAAAAGCCACAACGTGGTGGCGCATGTGCGCAAAGCCACGGTCGGCGCGGTCACGCTGGAAAACAGCCACCCGTTTGTGCGCGAGCTGTGGGGCCGCTACTGGGTGTTTGCCCACAATGGTGATTTGAAAGATTTCAACCCGCCGCTGCACGGCAACTTTCGCCCAGTCGGCAATACCGACAGCGAACTGGCGTTTTGCTGGATTTTGCAGGAGCTGGCCAAATCGCACGCCGGTGTGCCCAGCGTGGAAGAGCTGACGCTGACCCTGCGCGAGCTGACACCCAAAATTGCGCAGCACGGCACCTTCAACTTTTTGCTCAGTAACGGCCAGGCGCTGTGGGCGCATGCCAGCACCCGGCTGTTTTACCTGGTGCGCGAGCATCCGTTTTGCGAAGTGCAGCTCAAGGACGAAGACCTGCGCGTCAACCTGGCCGACCTGAACGGCCGCGAAGACCGCCTGGCCATCGTAGTGACCGAGCCGCTCACTACCAACGAAGCCTGGACGCCTCTGGCTGCCAACGAACTCACGGTATTTGTGGATGGCGCGCTGGTGCAGCCGGTGGCTGCCAAAAAGGCTGCAAAGAAGAAAGAAAAAGTGGCTGTGGCGGCCTGAACCGCCATCACTGTGTCAGCGTTTTTTCTTCGCGCCATTTCAGGCCACAGCCCTTGTCCCTGTTGAATATTTAGCTATTAATTTCATATCGTCCGCAACTGCCGCAAAACGTCACCCAAGGCTTCAAGCGTTTTCTGGTTTGCGTGCTTCATGGGACCGCCCCTGTCAGAATCCAGCCGCCAATTCCCGCGTCAACTGCGCTGCCCCAAACTCCCGGCACCCGGTCGCGTTCTGCCCGGACCAGAGCGGCGAGAAATCGCCAGAACCCTGGCTCTCTGCCCTGGCGCGCAGGGGCGCGATGGCTCCCGTGGCCAGCGGGAAATCAGGCACGGCAGCGTTGATGGCACCCAGCTCTTTCATGATGCGGTTCACGATGCCGCGTGCCGGCCTGCCGGTGAAAAGATTCGTCAGCGCCGTGTGGCGGGCAGCGTCGCTCTTCAGCGCGGCGCGGTGAACCTGGCTGGTAGTGGCCTCTGGGCACAGCAGGTAGGCTGTGCCAATCTGCACCCCGGCAGCGCCCAGGGCCATGGCGGCTGAAACGCCCCTGGCGTCGGCAATGCCGCCTGCAGCAATTACCGGCACGCGCAAGGCCCGCACGACCTGGGGCAGCAGCGCCATGGTGCCGATCTGGGTGCTCAGATCGCTTGAGAGAAAAATGCCCCGGTGCCCACCGGCCTCCAGGCCTTGCGCAATCACGGCATCAACCCCTTGGGCTTGCAGCCACAGTGCTTCGTCAACTGTCGTGGCCGATGAGATGATTTTTGAGCCCCAGCCCCTCACTCGCGCCAGCAGTTCAGCGGATGGCAGGCCAAAGTGGAAGCTCACCACCGCAGGTTTGAACGGTGCCAGCACATCGGCATACTCAGCGCTGAACGGCGCGCGGCCCGGGCCGCCAGGAATGGCGGCAGCGTCAATGCCAAACTCCTTGTAGTAGGGGGCCAATGCGGCCCGCCAAGCCACTTCACGCTGCCTGCTTCTGGCATTGGTTGCGGGCGGCGTGTGGCAAAAGAAATTCACGTTGAAAGACCGGCTGGTTTGCGCCTTGATGGCCGCCAGTTCTTTGCCCAATGCCTCTGCACTGAGCATGGCACCCGGCAACGAGCCCAACCCGCCTGCATTGCAAACGGCCACCGCCATGGCGCTGCCCTGCACGCCCGCCATGGGGGCCTGAATGATGGGCAATTCGATGCCCAGAAGTTGTTGCAGTGTCATCGTCGATTGAACTCAATTGAGCCGTTCTGTGAATGTTATGCGCATAATATGCGCATACGAACATCAAGGGCTTAAACCATGTCAATCAGCGCTTCCACAGCCGCCCCGACATCGCGCAAACGCGCCGTTAACCTTAGCTTGAATGGGGGCTTGGTGGCGCAGGCCAAAGCCTACACCAATAACCTGTCCGCCACCATGGAGGCATTGCTTGCCGACTACGTGACCCAGCAACAGCAGACCCGCCTGGCGCGCCAGAAGTTGGCCGATGCCTGCGTTTCCGACTGGAATGCCGTGCACGCCAAGCTAGGTTCATTTGCCGACGCGCATTCCACACTTTAACTCTGTTGTAAGGGTGCGATGCCATGGCGCAGTTCGACGTGCATCAAAACATTGGGGCTTTGAGACAATCCATTCCGTTCGTGGTGGTGGTGCAGTCATCGCTGTTTGACGGCTACCGCAGGCGGATGGTGGTGCCGCTGGTGCGCCGCAGCGCGATGCCCGGTCGCGCGGGCAGCGTCGGTTCCCGCATGAACCCGGTGTTCCAGGTGAAAGGCATTGACGTGGTGCTGCACCCGTTGGACATGGTGTCGGTTGCGATGGATCAATTGGGCGCGCAGGTAGCCTCGCTCGCCGATCATGGGCTGTCTATCTCTGACGCGCTGGACGAGTTGTTGACCCGCTCGTGGCGCTGAGCGCTACCGCTGAAGCTGGGCGTGAATTACACCATCGCTCCGTACTTGTTGCCCAACCTGATGCGCGAGATGATCAACCACACGCCGCAGATGCCGGACAACCCCCCGCGCTGACCGAAAAGCATGTGCATCGGTGGCTGGGGAACAATGCAGAGAATTTGAAGGTTTAGCTCACGTCGGTACTGAGTAAGAAGCCGCATTCGGACTGTCAACATTTTTTACATTCGCACTCGGGTTTTCCGAAGAAGGCGTCGCATGAGCCGACATTTCTGTTGTGCATCAAGCGCTTGCCGCCATTTCTAAATTGCGGGCACGCTCCTTGCCTGATCCAAGGCGATAGCTCTTCACTTGGCACAGGTCACTTGGCAGCTCGTAAATAAAAGGTAGCCATGAACATCCTCACGAAACGCTTCGCCCAGTGGGCGCTGGCTGCCACGCTGGCACTGCCCACCCTGGCATCGGCCTATGTCGTCACTGGAGGCAAGTGGGGCAGCCCCACGTTGGGCACTGGTGCAACCATCAGCTGGAGCCTGGCCGGCCCCATCAATTGCACGGCCCAAGCTGTAGCCACCTGCAGCCCGCTTTCCAGCTTCATGCCGGTCGGCTTCCTGGGAGAGGTGCAGTCCGCGTTCAGCGCCTGGTCCAACGTTGCCAACCTGACCTTCGTGCAGGTGGCGGACAACGGTGTCGCATCCGGTGCCGTGGGGACCAACGCCGACATCCGCATCAGCGGCTTCGACCTCTGCGGAGGCTGCTCTGTGCTGGCTTTCGCTGCCCCGCCGCCGCCGCCGGTTGGCACTGACACTGCGTTCGGAGACATATTTTTGGACAGCACCGATCTCTGGAAAATCGGCTTTGTAGGGCCTGGCTTTAGCATCTTCCAGATCGTGGCTCATGAACTGGGCCACGCACTCGGCCTCGACCACACTTTGGTGGCCAACTCGCTGATGAATGCCGCCTATTCTGAGGCTTTCATTGGCCCGCAGGCTGACGATATCGCCGGAATCCGGTTTCTTTACGGCACGCGCGCCATCAACAACGCCGTGCCCGAACCGACCACGCTGGCATTAATGGGACTGGCCCTGGCAGCGCTGGGGTTGCGTCGCCGCTCAGCGCAGCGCCAGACTTGAGCGGTCGCGCTGGCTGCCAATCACCGCTGCCCCACCCTCACATTGCCAAACACGCTCTGCGCCTCGCGCGGCAGGCCACGCCAGTATTGCGGGCTGGCCGTCACGGTGGCGCTCAGGGCAGCCGCCGCTTCCCACGGCCAGCGCGGCTTGTAAATCAGCGCTCTGGCCAGTGCGATCAGGTCAGCTTCACCGGCCTGCAGAATGCCTTCGGCTTGGCTGGCCTGGGTGATCAGGCCCACGGCGGTCGTGGCCATGCCGCTGGCTTTGCGGATGTGGCCGGCAAACGGCACCTGGTAGCCCGGCCCGACGGCAATCTTCTGTTGTGGCGACGCGCCGCCCGACGACACGTGGATGAAGTCGCAGCCGAACGCCTTGAGGCGCACGGCAAACTCGGTGGACTGCGCCAGATCCCAGCTGCCGTCCACCCAGTCGGTGGCCGACACGCGCATTCCAAGCGGCCCATCAAACGCCTGGCGCACGGCGGCAAAAACTTCCAGCGGAAACCGCATGCGGTTGTCCGGGCTGCCGCCGTAGGCGTCTGTGCGCTGGTTGGCGATGGGCGACAAAAACTGATGCAGCAAATAGCCGTGGGCGCCGTGTAATTCGATGGCCTCAATGCCAAGGCGATGCGCGCGGCGGGCGGCGTTCACAAAAGCGTCGCGCAGGTGCGCCATGTCGTCCAGCGTCATGGCAGTGGGCGGGGCTTCGGCAGGCAATTGGGACAGCGCAGAAGGGGCCAGCGGTTGCCAGCCGCCTTGGTCAAGCCGAACCAACTGCCCACCCTGCCACGGCACCGCGCTGGACGCCTTGCGCCCTGCATGGGCAAGCTGGATGCACACCGGCACGGGCGGTGCCAGCTTACGCGCGCGGTGCAGCATGTTGGCCAGCGCTTTCTCAGTGAGGTCGTCCCACAGGCCCAGACAGCCGTGGGTGATGCGCCCGGTCTCGGTCACGCCGGTGGCCTCGATGGTCAGCATGCCGGCGCCGCTGTTGAGCAGGCTGGTCCAGTGCGCCAGATGCCAGTCGGTGGCTTCGCCTCCCTCGGCCAGGTACTGGCACATGGGTGCGATGACGATGCGGTTGGCAAGAGTCAGACCGCCATTGGGAGACGGGAGCGAAAAGGGGGTGAAGAGCAGGCTCACGCGACGCAACCTTAAAGGTGAAACGGGGGTAGAGCGCCGTGGGCGCTTGCTTGGAGCCGATTGTGTCATGAGGGCACGGGAGCCTTATGCATAACCTATCGCGGGTCGCGAAGGGTTATGGCGCAGGCTGCCAAGATCCACGTCAGGCGCCGACGCAGCTCTGGTAGGACAATACCCGCATGACCCTGACCGAACTCAAATACATCGTCGCCGTGGCGCGCGAGCGGCACTTTGGCAAGGCGGCGGAGGCCTGCTATGTGTCGCAGCCCACGCTGTCGGTGGCGGTGAAGAAGCTTGAAGAGGAGCTAGACCTTAAATTGTTCGAGCGCAGCGCCAATGAAGTCACGGTCACCGCTTTGGGCGAAGAGATTGTGCGCCAGGCGCAGAGCGTGCTGGAGCAGGCCGCCAACATCAAGGAGATCGCCAAGCGCGGCAAAGACCCGCTGGCCGGCGCGCTGAAGCTGGGCGTGATCTACACCATTGGCCCGTACCTGCTGCCCGACCTGGTGCGCCAGATGATCACGCACACGCCGCAGATGCCGCTCATCTTGCAGGAGAACTTCACCGTCAAGCTGCTGGAGATGCTGCGCACCGGCGAGATTGACTGCGCCATTCTGGCCGAGCCGTTTCCCGACACCGGGCTGGCGCTGGCGCAGCTGTATGACGAGCCGTTTTATGCAGCCGTGCCGACCACGCACCCGCTGGCCGCGCACGCCACCGTGTCCACCGAAGAGCTCAAAAAAGAGACCATGCTGCTGCTGGGCGCAGGCCATTGCTTTCGTGACCATGTGCTGGAGGTGTGCCCCGAGTTTGCGCGGTTTTCCAGCAACACCGAAGGCATCCGCAAGAGCTTTGAGGGCTCGTCGCTGGAGACCATCAAGCACATGGTTGCAGCCGGCATGGGCGTGACGCTGGTGCCGCGCCTGAGCATTCCCAAAGAAGCGCTGGCCGCAAAACCCAAGCGCCATGAAGAAGCGTTTGTGAAGTACCTGCCGTTTGAAGGCGACCCGCCGGTGCGCCGCGTGGTGCTGGCCTGGCGGCGCAGCTTCACACGGTATGAAGCGATTGCCGCGCTGCGCAACGCCATCTACGCGTGTGAGTTGCCGGGCGTCAAGCGGCTGTCGTGAATCGCCTTTATTATTTCGGCAGATTTTTTGACCGTTCCTGCGCCCAATCGATTTTTTAAAAAGGAAGAAACCATGGCCAAATCAGCCACACAGCCATCCGCCAAATTGTCCGCAGCCACCCGGCTGCCGCCCCCCATCAGCATCGGCATCAGCGAAAATGACCGCGCCGCCATTGCCGCTGGCCTGAGCCGCCTGCTCGCCGACACCTACACGCTGTACCTCACCACCCACAACTTCCACTGGAACGTGACCGGCCCCATGTTCAACACGCTGCACCAGATGTTCATGGCGCAGTACACCGAGTTGTGGGCGGCAGTGGACCCGATTGCCGAACGCATCCGCTCGCTCGGCCACCCGGCGCCCGGCTCTTACGCGCAGTTTGGCAAGCTGACGTCGATTGCAGACGCGCCCGCCACGCCGCCCAAGGCGCTGGACATGGTGCGCATTCTGGTGCAAGGCCATGAGGCGGTGGCGCGCACGGCCCGCGCGCTGTTCCCCACAGCCGACAAAGCCAGCGACGAGCCCACCGCCGACCTGCTGACGCAGCGCCTGACGGTGCATGAGCAAACCGCGTGGATGCTGCGCTCTTTGCTGGAAGAGTGATCTGCGTTCGCGCTTGCAACTCTACCTGCAGCTCATCCGCTGGGACCGCCCGGCCGGCTGGCTGCTGCTGCTGTGGCCCACGCTGAGTGCGCTGTGGGTGGCGGCGCGCGGCTTCCCCGGCTGGCATCTGCTGGCCGTTTTCACGCTGGGCACCATCTTGATGCGCAGCGCGGGCTGCTGTCTGAACGATGTGGCCGACCGCGACTTTGACAAACACGTCAAGCGCACGGCGCAGCGGCCAGTGACCAGCGGCAAGGTCTCGGTTAAAGAAGCGCTGGCGCTCGGAGCGGCGCTCGCCCTGCTGGCTTTTTGCCTGGTGCTCACCACCAACGCGGCCACCATCGTCTGGTCCTTTGCCGCCCTGGCCGTGACCATCATTTACCCTTATGCCAAACGCTTCTTCGCCATGCCCCAAGCGGTGCTGGGCCTGGCCTTCAGCTTTGGCATCCCGATGGCCTTCGCCGCCGTGCAAGGCGGCGATGCCATGTTGGCCGTGCAAGGCGGCGATGCCATGTTGGCCGTGCAAGGCGGCGATGCCATGTTGGCCGCGCCAGGCGGCGATTCGTTGAGTCTTTCCGCTGTGCAAGGCTCCGTGCCGCCGCTGGCTTGGGTGTTGCTGCTGGGCAACCTGTTTTGGGTGCTGTCCTACGACACCGAATACGCCATGGTGGACCGTGATGACGACCTCAAAATCGGCATGAAAACCTCGGCCATCACGCTGGGCCGCTTCGATGTGGCCGCAGTTCTGCTGTGTTATGCCATTTACCTGTCAATTTGGGCTGTAGCCCTCGTCCAACATGCGTATTCAGCTATTTTTATAGTAGCAATTGCCTTGGCGGCAATGCAAGCCGCCTGGCACGGCAAACTGATCTGGACCCGCTCCCGCGACGGCTGTTTCAAGGCGTTTCGCCTGAACCACTGGCTGGGGTTCACGGTGTTTGCGGGGATTGCGTTCAGCCACGTGCTGGCCATGCGGTGAAATGAACGCCCTGAAGTAGCCAACTGATTCGCCCAAGCGGAATGCGCGCCCAAGTCGCTGCGCTAATTTAAGCATCACGCATGGAGCAATTTGGTACTTGCGGGGACACCCCATCAAGTTCACAATGGATTTGTGGTGTCGCATCAGATGCCCGAACAGATGCCCCAGTAATCTGGTCACGGCACGAATCATGCAAGTGTTTGCTTCTTTTCAGGAGAAATCAAAATGGACCATTCCGTGAACTTGGCGCGCCGCAACCTGCTGGGCGCGTCCCTTGCCGCCACGGGCCTGTCCGGTGCGGGCAGCCTGCTGTCTGTCGAGGCTTTTGCGCAGGACAAGGCCAAGGTCAACATGCAGTTGGGCTGGATATCCGGCGGCAACCAGATCGGCGAAGTGGTGGCCAAGCGGCTGGGCTTTTACGAGCAGGAAGGCATTGACTTTGCCATCCAGCCCGGCGGGCCGGCCATTGACGGCGTGGCGATTGTGGCCAGCGGGCGCTGGGAAGTGGGGCAGGTCAGCAGCAGCCCATCCAACATGCTGGCGGTGTCGCAGGATTTGCCGATCAAGGTGTTTGCCACCGGCTTGCAACAGCACCCCTACACCTTCTTCTCGCTCAAGAAAAACCCCATCAATACACCGCAGGACATGGTCGGAAAAAAAATCGGCATCCAGTCCACTGGCATGGTGCTGCTGCGCGCCCTGCTGGCCAAAAACAAGATCAACGAGAAAGACCTCACCATCATCCCGATTGGCAATGACCTGACGCCGCTGCTCACCGGCCAGGTCGATGTCGCCACGGGTTGGCAAACCAACACCTCGGCCTTGAAGCCCTTCGGCGCTGACCGCGTGGACCTGCGGCTGTGGGACACCGGCGTGCGCCTGTACGCGCTGCCGTATTACGCCACGCTGGACACCCTGCAGAAAAAGCCCGAGGTGCTGCAAAAGTTCCTGCGCGCCACCACACGCGGCTGGGCTTATGCCAACAAGAATAGGGACCAGTCGGTCGAGCATTTGATGAAGGAATACCCCAGTCTGAACCAGGCCGACGAGCGCGTGGCGCTGGATTCATTGATGAGCTACGCCTTCAACCAGCAAACCCAGGCCAACGGCTGGGGCGCGATGGACCGCACCGTGTGGCAAGACCAGATCAACCTGTACGCTGAACTGGGCCAATTCACCAAACGCGTGCCCAAGGTGGACGAGGTGATGACGCTGGATGTTTTGAACGCCACGCGCGATTTCCGGCTGAAGGCGTTCTCCGCCTGACGGTCACCGTTCAAGCCTGTTTATGTCTGTTGAAATGGCCTACCCGCCCGCTGCGGGCAGCGCAACTTCGTTCAAACCTCACACGGTGGCGCATGATCCGGTGCAACAAATTGCAGCCCCTTCGGTGCGCTGCCGCAACGTCTCGGTGCGCTTTTTCACCGAGCGCCGCTCCGTCACGGCGTTGAAAGGCCTGAGCGTGGATGTGGGCGCGGGTGAATTCATGACGTTGCTGGGACCATCCGGCTGCGGCAAATCAACGCTGTTGCGGGTAGTGGCGGATTTGATTGCGCCCAGCAGCGGCAGCGTCGATGTGCTGGGTGCCAGCCCATCCGTTGCCCGCCTGCGCCGCGACATTGGATTTGTGTTCCAGGATGCGGCCCTGTTGCCCTGGCGCAGTGCCCTGCAAAACGTCGAGTTGCCGCTGGAAGTGGCCCGCAACACAACCCAAAGCAGCAAAAAAACCCGTGCCACGCCACGCGAACTGCTGGAGCTGGTAGGTTTGAAGGGCGTGGAAAACGCCTACCCCCATGAGCTCTCAGGCGGCATGCGCCAGCGCGTGTCGATTGCCCGTGCGCTGGTGAGCGACCCGCGCATCCTGCTGATGGACGAGCCCTTCGGCGCGCTGGACGAAATCACCCGGGATCGCCTGAATGAAGAGCTGCGCCGCGTGTGGAAAGAGCTGGGCATGACAATCCTGTTTGTCACCCACAGCATTTACGAGGCCGGGTACCTGGGCCAGCGCGTGATGATGATGGCGGCCAACCCGGGGCGCGTGCAGGAGATCGTCAAGGTCAATCTGCCCGAGGACCGCACGCTGGCGATTCGCGAGACGCCCGAGTTTGTGCAGCTCACCGCGCATTTGCGCCGCGTGCTGGAGGCCTGTTGACATGTCTGCCAAAGATTTGAGTTACAGCGCTATGCCAGCAAGCCCTTTGCCCGGAAGCGCCATGCCAGGAAAACTCGTGTCCGTCGGCCAGGCGGCCACTGAAATTGAGGACGAAGAAACATTGGCCTACAAGGCCAGCCGTCGGCGTGCGCTATGGCGACAGCGCGTCATGCCCGGCATTGGCATCGCGGTCTTGCTGTTCGGCTGGTGGGCCATCGTCACCGGCTTTCATGTCAAGCCGTTCATCGCGCCGTCTCCGCTGCTGGTGCTGCAAACCCTGTATGAGAAGCGCAGCATTTTGCTCAGCAATTTGATCCCCACGGCCATTGAGGCCGCAGGAGGCTTTTTCCTGGGCAATTTTGTGGCGATTGTGCTGGCCACAATTTTTGTGCACAACAAAGCGCTCAATGACATTTTTTTCCCCGTCGCGCTGATGTTCAACGCCATTCCCGTGGTGGCCAAAGCGCCGGTGCTGGTGCTGCTGATGGGCAATGGCGTGGAGCCCAAAATTGCCATCGCCGCGCTGGTGTGCTTTTTCCCGTCGCTGGTGAATATGGTGCGCGGTCTCAATTCCCCCAACCCGCAGGCGCTGGAACTTATGCGGGTGCTGTCGGCCAGCAAGACCGAGGTGTTTTTCAAACTGCGGCTGTACAGCTCGCTGCCTTATCTTTTCTCCGCGCTGCGCATCTCCGCCTCGATGGCGGTGATTGGCGCCGTGGTGGGCGAGTGGATTGGCGCAACCGTGGGCATTGGCGCCCTCATCATCCAGGCCACTTTCAATTTTGATTCGGCATTGCTGTATTCGGCGATTGTGATGAGCGCCAGCCTGTCGGCCAGCTTCTTCCTGATCGTCGCGCTGGTGGAGCGGGCGGTAGTGAAGTGGCAGCCTGAACAGACGCTGTGAGCAGGCGCTATGAAATCTGCATTTTGAACTGGAGGATGAAGAAATGAACAATATCCGTGACTGGATTCGAGAGCCCGCACGTGACATCAAAGTTGCTGCACGGGCCGACGTGGTGGTGGTCGGCGGCGGCCCGGCCGGGTTCTCCGCCGCGCTGGCCGCCGCCCGCAACGGTGCCGACACGATTTTGCTGGAGCGCTACAACCACCTGGGCGGCCTTGCATCCGGCGGCATGGTGCTGGTGCTGGACGATATGTGGGACAGCCACCTGGGCGAGATTTCGGTGCGCGGCAATTGCATGAAGCTGCTGGAGCGCATGGATGGCATGGGCCTGGCCGCCTACCCGCGCCAAAACGAGTGGGGCAAAGACCCGGCCATGTACCAGCGCTGGGCGCGCTGGGGCACGTTTGATTTCAACACCACCACGCAGCCGCACCCGATCATCTTTGCCGCCGCGTTTGACCCCGATGCCTGGAAACGTGCGTCTCTGGAGATGGTGCAGGAGCACAAAATCAAGCTGCGCCTGCACTCCTGGTATTCGCAAACCTTGGTCGAGGATGGCAAAGTGAAAGGCGTGATCTGCGACAGCAAAAGTGGCCGCGAAGCCATCCTGGGCGACGTGGTGATTGACGCCACCGGCGACCTGGACGTGGCTGCATCAGCCGGCGCGCAGCACATCAGCGGCAACTACATCGTGACGACGGTGTTTCGCTTAGGCGGCGTGGACACCGACGCCGCAGAAGCCTGGGAGCGTGAAGAGCCCGAAGCCTTCGCCGCGCTGGACCGCCAGATCAAAAAAGTGCTGGGCGGCTCCTGGGGCTTTTGGTGGCTCAAAACCCCGCTGCCCGGCATTGTGTGGTGCAACTGCCCGCACATGGCCGGGCTGGACGGCCTGAAGGTCGAGGACTTGACCCGCGCCGAAATGCTGGGCCGCAAACACATTCACGCGCTGGTGGATTTGGTGCGCGCCAAGCTGCCAGGCTTTGAGAAGTGCGTCGTGATCGACGTGGCGCCCCAAACCGGCGTGCGCCAAACCCGCCTGCTGGAAGGCGACTACGTGCTGACCAAAGACGACCTGGCCGCGCGCACCCGGTTTGACGACAGCATCGCCCGTGGCCGCGATTACTACATGCCCTATCGCGTGCTGCTTCCGCAGAAGATTGACAACCTGCTCGTGGCGGGGCGGCATTTTTCGGTAACCTCACAGGCGCAAAAAATTTCTCGTGAAATCCCGCCCTGCATGGCCATGGGCGAGGCCGCTGGCGTGGCGGCAGCGTTGGCTTTGAACGCGGGCGTGACGGTGCGCAACGTCGATGTTCGCGCTGTGCAAAAAGCCTTGCGTACCCAGGGCGCCGACCCGGGCGACCAAACCGGGCGCAACCCGGATGTGCCCGAGTTGGCCCGTGCCCTCGCCGTGCGCCCTGAAATTCTGGAGACCGTATGAGTTCTGATGCCGCTGCCGATTTGCCCTTAAGCGGCATCCGCGTGATTGACTTCACCCAGGTCATGATGGGCCCCGTCTGCACGCAGATGCTGGCCGACTACGGCGCTGACGTGGTCAAGATCGAACGCAAAGGCGCGGGCGATTTAAGCCGCTCGACCTTCGCGCCCGTGCACGGTACCGACAACCCGATTTTTTGCAGCCTGAACCGCAACAAGCGCAGTGTGGCGCTGGATTTGCGTGACCCGCAGATGATCGCCACCGTCAAGACCATGATTGCCGACGCCGATGTGGTGGTGAACAACTTCCGCGCCGGCGTGATGGACCGCATGGGCCTGGGCTATGAGGATTGCAAGGCCTTGAACCCGCGCGTCATTTACGCCGTGGGCACCGGCTATGGCGAAAGCGGCCCGTACGCGCACAAGGGTGGGCAAGACGTGCTGGCGCAGGCCATGTCTGGCGTGATGGCGCGCCGCGCAGATGCGTCGATACCGCTCAACACCTACCCTACGGCGCTGGCCGACTACTCGGCAGGCATGCACATGGTGCAAGGCATTTTGCTGGCGCTGCTGCAGCGGGGCAAAACCGGCCAGGGTCAGAAAATCAGCGTCTCGCTTTACAACTCCATGCTGGCCATGCAGATGCAGGAAGCCGCCATGATCATGATGGCGGATTCGGAAGTGAACTGGGCCGCCATGCCCTTGTCGGGCGTGTTTGACACCCAAGACGGCGCGCTGGTGATGGTGGGCGCTTTCAAGGAAAACCCGCTGCGCGACATCTGTGTGGCGCTGGAGATGGACGATTTGTCGAAGGACGCAAAGTTCTGCAACCTCAACCAGCAGTTCGCCAACAAGCCCGAGCTTCAGGGCCTGTTCCGCGCAAAGTTTGCCAGCAACACGCGCGACCACTGGCTGGCCCGGCTGGAAGAACAGGATTTGCTGTGTGCGCCCGTGCGGGACTTGCGCGAGGCGCTGGTAGACCCGCAGACGCTGCACAACCAGATGATCATCAAAGGCGAAGGCGAAGGCCAGCCGGTCAGCTTTATCACCAGCCCGATCCAGATGTCGAGCGCCACGGTGGCGCTGCGCCGCGCGCCGCCGCGTCTGGGCCAGCATACGGATGAGGTGCTGGCCGAGGTGCTCTGCACGCAGGTGGGCAAATGAGTGTCGAGCTGAAAATCGAGGGCCACGTCGCCACCGTCACACTGGCGCGCCCGGACGCCTTGAACGCAGTTGACTTGGGCGCAGAGGCCGAGTTGCAGCGCATATGGGCGGCGCTTGAAGCTAACCGCGAAGTCCGCGTCATCGTGCTGACCGGCGCAGGCGACCGTGCCTTCTGCGTCGGTGCCGACATGAAAAACCCGTCCACCACTGGCCTGGAATACTGGGCCGCGCCGCGCCCCGGCGGCTTTGGCGGCATTGCGCTGCGCGAGACGCTGAACATTCCCGTAATTGCCCGCGTCAACGGCTTCGCCTTGGGCGGTGGGTTTGAGATGGTGCTGGGCTGCGACATTGTGGTGGCATGTGAAGAGGCGAGCTTTGGCCTGCCCGAGGCGCTGGTCGGCCGCATGCCGCTGGACGGTGGCATGACGCTGCTGCAACGGCAAATCCCGTTTCGCAAAGCCATGGGCATGATGCTCACCGGCAAGCGCATCAAGGCCGCCGAAGCGCTGGCGCTGGGCCTCATCAACGAGGTGGTGCCGCGTGCCGAGCTGGACGCAGCGGTGGCCCGGTGGGTCAATGACATTCTGGCCTGCGCGCCGCTCTCGGTCCAGGCCATCAAGCAGGTGGTGCGCAACACCAGCACGATGTCGGCCACGCAGGCGCAGGCTTTGCGGCTGCCCGCGCTGGTGGCGGCGCTCAACTCGTCAGACTCGCAGGAAGGCGTCAAAGCCTTCCAGGAAAAGCGCAAGCCGCAATGGACCGGCACTTGATGTGAAAGAGCCAGCAACGTGACAAGGCAACCCGCATGACCTACGTCATAGTCGACGGCTGCATCGACTGCAAAGACGCCACCTGCGTCACCTGCTGCCCGGTGGACTGCATCTACGAGGGCGCGCGCACCTTCTACATCCACCCCGACGAATGCATCAGCTGCGGCATCTGTGTGTCGGTCTGCCCGCCAGAGGCGATTCATGAAGACGTGGAAATCCCCGGCCACCTGCGGCATTTCATTGCCATCAACCGCGAGTTTTTTGAGCCACTGGTCAGCGGCTTGGGGCGCCCCGGCGGGGCGGACGGCGTGGCCAGCAAACAGTTTGACCATCCGGCAGTGGCAAACCTGCCCCGTGCCTGATTTAGGCGGTCAAATAAGCCTGCAGCCCTTGTGTGATATGCATAAGCAGCTATTAATATAATAGTTTATGCATGCTGTCGTCTTAAAGTACTTTTTGGAGGTCGCCCGCTGTGGCTCCATCCGCAAGGCCGCGCAAAACCTGTTTGTCGCCTCCAGCGCCGTCAACCGGCAAATCCTGCGGCTGGAAGACGAGCTGGGCACCGAGCTGTTTGACCGCCTGCCCACCGGCATCCGCCTCAACGTGGCGGGCGCGCGCTTGCAGCAGCACATCCGCAGCACGCTGCATGATTTTCATCTGATGCGCACCGAGCTGGACGCTTTGAAGGGCGAGCGCAAAGGCCATGTTTCGGTTGCCGCCATGGACTCCTTGCTCATCGAATTTCTGCCCGCCGCCGTGGAAGATTTTTCTGAAACCTACCCGGCCGTGCGCTACACCATCGCGTCGGCCATGCCCAGCGACGTGCCCGAGAAAGTTATCAGCGGCGACAGCGACATTGGCATCTGCTACCTGGGCAAGTTGCCCGCCGGTCTGAAGGTGGTGTGCCAGGCCGCCTTCCCGCCCGGCGTGGTCATGGCGCCCAGCCACCCGCTGGCCAAAAAGACGGAGATCACTTTTGATGACTGCCGCAGCCATGCCTTTGTGCAGATCAGCCGCCTGTCGCCCATCCACAGCCTGGTGGTGCCTGAATTCACAAAATTCTGGGACGAACTGGAGCCCAGCATCGTCTGCAATGCCACCCCCATGGTGAAGCGCCTGCTGATCGGCGGCAAAGGCATTTCGTTCTTCTCAAAAATCGGCTTCATGAACGAGCTGGCGCGCGGCGAAGTGGTCTGGCGCCCGCTGGCCAATGCCAAGATAAACAAGATCGAAGTCGGCATCCTCACCCCCTCGCACCGCACGCTGTCGCATGTCACGCTACAGTTTGTGGAGCGCATTGCGCTGCGGCTGAAGCAGGTGGAGCTGGCGGCTTCGGGGTATTGAGGCGCATCTTCGCGCTTGTACGGACCATTGGCGTACAATATGAGCCTGAATCAAGGCAAACTTGCGCATTAGTTTCTTCCTTTGGCAACTCTGAAAAGGCAATCATGCAAGCCACAATATCCACTCCAGACAAGGCACGTGGCGCTCGTCTAGAAGCCCGTGTCAGCAGCGCTCAAAAGGCTCTGTTCCAGCGCGCGGCAGATCTCTCCACCCGCACATTGAGCGAGTTTGTCGTCGCCAGCGCGCAAGAGGCGGCTACCAGGATCATCCAGGAGAACGAGGCGATCCGGTTGACGCGTGCCGAGCAGATTGCCTTTGTCTCAGCCCTGCTAGACCCCCCAAAGCCCAATGCCCGGCTTCGCCAAGCGGCTAAAAAGTACCGCGCCCAAATGGCCGCTTGACATTGGCTGCTTCAGTGCCCGTGTCAAAGCGTGAGCCACGCGCCTCATACCGGATTGAGCCGCTTCAAAAAACACACAATCGCGATGCTTTTCAGTGTGGCAGTGCCGCACTAGACAGGTACTTGCAGCAACAAGCCCGCCAAGATTCCGAAAAACGGGTCGCCGCCCTTTTTGTGCTGGTTGCCGGGTCAGCGCCTGAAGTTTTGGGCTATTACACCCTGTCTGCGTCGCAGATAAACGCGGACGAGGTGCCGCTCAACTTGCTGAAAAAACTGCCGCGTTACCCACAACTGCCAGTGGCGCTGCTGGGCCGCCTTGCGGTTGACCAGCGGCTCAAAGGGAAAGGCATGGGCGAGTTTTTATTGATGGATGCGCTCAGCCGAACCCTGGCCGCGTCAGCCGGCATCGCCGCCATGGCAGTGCTGGTTGAAGCCAAAGATGAAGCCGCCGTCGCGTTCTATGCCCACTTCGGCTTCTTGCCGCTGAATGCGCTGGGGAGTAAGCTTATTTTGCCGATGAAAACTGTGGTCGTTTTGCTTGGCTGATTGGGCACACATTTTGACTCCCGTGCCGCATGCTGTCGCGTGGTCACGGTGCAGTTTGCGGCGGAGGCTACGCTGCGCTTAAAGCAGAGGCTGTCGTGCTCTTCGGGTTTTTTTTTGCCTGCCCTGTGTGGCTGAGAGCTTGGATGTACTGGAATATTGGGCATTGACCTCAAGAAAAAGGTTTTGACGGCTTGGCTGTGTCGCGCGTGGACATGCCAAGATACCAGTGAGACACCACCTCCAGAGCGACTACGCGCCATACAGAGCATAAGGACCTTAATGGCAAATGAAAGTTTGGTTCTTCATCGAATCCACTGTGATTTCTTCCTCACCCGCACCCCATCTCCAGCTTGCCGCAATGAAACAGAATTCTCGCCCGGTAGTTGGCGAAGCTCCTGAATCCCCGGGCGTTGGCCTTGATGAGCTGGATGGCGCTGTTGAAACCTTCGGCGCAGGCGTTGGTGATTTGAGGTACCTCAAGACATGAAAGCGGTCATGCACGATGTCAGCGTTGGGCAGGCAGTTGCGCGGCGCGCCCATGAAGGCGGGCCACATGTCCATGGCCGTAGCCTTGACGCCCACAAGCTGCTGCGGGCTCAACGTCTACAACGCCGGATGCGCAAACCCTCGTCGTCACGCAAGCCATAGGAGCACGCTACAAACACATCTGCGCGCGTGACCCGCCAGAACGTGTGCACGCTGCTCGCTGCCCCGCCCACCCGGCTTGCATGTCAGCGCAAAATACCACCATGCAAAACCCCACCATCCGCTCCCCGCTTCAAGCCACCGTCGTCCAATGGCTGGTGCAACCTGGCGCTACTGTTCGCGCGGGCGATGTGGTGGTGATTCTGGAAGCCATGAAGATGGAGCACGAGGTGCGAGCGCTGGCGGACGGGCGGGTTACGCACTTGCAGTTTGCGGTGGGCGAATTGGTGAATGAAGGCGAGTTGCTATTAAGTACAGAGCTGCTTATGCATACTACGCAAGGGCTACAGGCCGAAATGCCAGCTATTCAGCCGCAAAAAACCATTTTGAAGGCTTCAGAAGCACCCGCCACCGTCCCCCGCCCCGACCTGCAACGCGTCATCGACCGCCACGCCTTCACGCTCGACGCCCAGCGCGTTGAAGCCGTCGCCAAACGCCACGCGCTGGGCCGGCGCACCGCGCGCGAAAACATTGCGGACCTGTGTGACGCCAACTCGTTCATGGAGCATGGCGCGCTGGCGGTGGCGGCGCAGCGCAGCCGCCGCAGTGAAGAAGATTTGATTGCCAACACCCCGGCCGATGGCATGGTCACCGGCATTGGCAGCATCAACGGCGCGCTGTTTGGCGCAGAACGCAGCCGCACCGTGGTGATGGCCTATGACGCCACCGTGCTGGCCGGCACGCAGGGCATGCGCAACCACCACAAGACCGACCGCCTGCTGGGCATTGCGCTGGCGCACCGGCTGCCGGTGGTGCTGTTTGCCGAAGGCGGCGGCGGCCGGCCGGGTGACGTGGACGTGGCGATTGTGGCGGGGCTCAACGTGGGCACGTTTGCCAGCTTTGCGCGGCTCAATGGGCGCGTGCCGGTGTTGGGCATTGTGGCGGGGCGCTGCTTTGCCGGCAATGCGGCGATGCTCGGCTGTGCGGATGTGGTCATCGCCACGCGGGACAGCAACATCGGCATGGGCGGCCCGGCGATGGTCGAGGGCGGCGGGCTGGGCGTCTTCAGACCTGAGCAGATTGGCCCCAGCAGCGCGCAGCATGGCAACGGCGTGATTGACGTTCTGGTGGACGATGAAGCCCAGGCCGTGGCGGCTGCAAAGCATTACCTCTCGTTTTTTCAGGGCAGCATTGCCCCACGCAACGACGGCCCATTGGCGCCCGACCCGCTGGCCCTGCGCAACGTGGTGCCTGAGAACCGCCTGCGCGTCTACGACACGCGCGCCGCCATGGTCGGCGTGGTGGACGTGGGCACGCTGCTGCCGATCCGCGACGGCTTTGGCAAAGGCATCCACACTGCGCTGGGCCGCATTGAGGGCCGGCCGGTGGGGCTGATTGCCAACAACCCGCAGCACCTGGGCGGCGCGATTGATGCCGACGCGGCCGACAAGTGCGCGCGCTTCATGCAGCTGTGCAACGCGCATGGCTTGGCCATCGTGAGTTTTGTGGACACCCCCGGTTTTATGGTGGGGCCAGAGATTGAGCAGCAGGCCCAGGTGCGCCACGTCAGCCGCATGTTCATTGCCGCTGCGCACCTGCGCGTGCCGCTACTGGCTGTGGTGCTGCGCAAGGGCTATGGGCTGGGCGCGATGGCGATGACGGCGGGCGGCTTTGCAGAGTCGGTATTTACCATTGCCTGGCCGACTGGCGAGTTTGGCGGCATGGGGCTGGAAGGGGCCGTGCGCCTGGGCTACCGCAAAGAGCTGGAGGCCGTGCCCGAGGGGCCAGAGCGCGAGGCGCTGTACCAAAAGCTGGTGGCCAATCAGTACCACAAAGGCAGCGCCATCAATATGGCCACCACGCTGGAGATTGAGGCGGTGATTGACCCCGCACTCACCCGCGACTGGCTGGTGCGTGGCCTGCAAACGGCGAAGATTGCCGCGGTTGACGGTCATTTGACGGTCGATGCGTGGTAAAACACGGCTTGCCATTTGTAACCGGTTGCAATCCACACTGCATAACCCCATGATCGTCAAACACTTCACCAAAATTCTGTACATCACCGGCATCATCACCATGCTGCCCATCGTGATGTTTTTTCTGCCGTGGGCGATGTTGAACATCATTGGCCTGGATGTAGGACGCGAAGCCGGTGTGCCGTTCACCAAACACTGGGGTTTGCTGGCGTTCTGTTTCGGCGCATTGCTGGTCTACTCCGCCAGCCATGCGGAAATCCGCCGCCCCATCGTCATCGCCGCAGCGATTGAAAAAATCGGCCTGTGCGTGATCGTCGCCATGGCCTGGAACGAGCCTTCCCTACAGGCACTGCGGCCGATTTTGTTTGTGGATGGCATCATTGTTTTGCTATACGGCATGTGGCTGCTGAGCGGGGCGTCGTCGTCCCATACCTTGACAGACCGCGACATGGCATCGCCCGATTCGCGCCGCTAAAAGAGCCTGAACACCAGCGGAATCAGCAGCGACGCCAGCACCACCTGCAGCCCCAGCGCCAAGCCGGCGTAAGCCCCGGCATCGGCATTGACCTGCAGCGCCCGCGCGGCGCCAATGCCGTGCGCGGCGGTGCCCAAGGCAAAGCCCCGCGCCATCCAGCCGGCCGGGTTGGTCGGGATTTTCAGTGCAGCAAACAGGTATTTGCCACTCAGGGCGCCCACCATGCCGGTGACCACGGCAAACACCGCCGCCAGCGCGGGAATGCCGCCAATTTTGTCGGCGATGCCCATCGCCACCGGCGCCGTGACCGATTTGGGCGCCAGCGACCGCAGCACCTCCGGGGGCAAGTCAAACGCCCAGCCCAAGGCCAGCGCCGAACCGCTGGCCGCCACACCGCCGACCAGCGCCGCCAGCAGCAGGCCGCGCCAGTGCAGAGCCAAGGCGGCGCGGCGCTGCCAGAGCGGCCAGGCCAGCGCCACGACCGCCGGGCCCAATAGAAAATGAATGAATTGCGCACCCGCAAAGTAAGCGGGGTAACTCACGCCGGTGGCCAGCAGCAGGGCGGCAATGATCACCACTGTCCACAGCACCGGGTTGGCCCAGGGCGCTTGTTGCAGCCGCACGTAGCCGGCCTGCACCAGCACATACACCACCAGCGTGGCGGTGAGCCCAAACAGCGGCGTGGCCGAGAGGTAGACCCAGATCTCAACGAAGTTCGGCATCGCCTTGGTCCTTGAACAGTTGCAAGACGAGGGCCGTCACGGCCAGGCCGATCCAGGTTGACAGCACAATCACCAGCAGCATGCGCATGCCGTACTGGCTGATCAGGCCCAGGTGCGTCATGACGCCGACGCCGACCGGCACAAACAGCAGCGAGAGGTGCGACAGCATAAAGCTGGCGCAGGCTGCCACCGGCTCGCGTACGCTGGGCGCGCGCAAGGCAAGCAGCAGTAAAAGCATGCCGATCACCGGCCCGGGCAAGGGCAGCGCCAAGCCGCGCGCCAGCAGCTCGCCGATGGACTGCAGCGCCAGCAGCCAGGCCAGACCACGTAGACCATTCATGCTGCTTGTCGGCTAGAACCGTGGCAGATCCGGGCGCTTGAGCTGTCCGGCGCGCACCAGCATCTTGCCATACTCGGCACAGCGCTGCAGCGTGGGAATGACCTTGCCCGGGTTCAGCAGGCCTTTGGGGTCAAACGCGCGCTTGACGCCAAACATCTGTTCGTTTTCTGCGGCGCTGAACTGCACGCACATGGAGTTGAGTTTTTCCACGCC
>JANYJD010000131.1 GCA_025358555.1 Rhodoferax sp. | reverse complement strand
ATCTCCGGCCAGCGCCACGGTGGAGTGCATCACCAATGGCACCACCACGCCGGCCACCAGGCCGTTGGCGCTGGCGCCAATGAACGTCTACAGCGACGACGCCAGACCACGCCGCTCGGGGTTCAAGTCCAGCACCAGCAGGGTCACCCCCGGCACCATCAAGGCCCAGCCAAAGCTGAACACGGCAATCGGCAGCAGTGCCAGCAACGAGGCCAGTGCCCAGCGCGGTGCGCGCCAGAGTTGCTGTGCGTCGGGGTTCATGCTTTTCGGTTCAATTGCCTGCATCATGCCAGCGCTTGCACCGCATTGCCCCGGTGGGGCCATGGCCTCTGTGCACGGCGGGCGGCACGCTGTGGGTATCATGCGCCCATGCGTGACACCTCTTCACTGCCGTTTGGGACGAACCGGCTCGGCGCTGTGTTTGTGGCCTGGCTTGCAAGCTGGCGCCGGGTGTTTTTCTTCGGCGCGCTGGCGGTGGTGATGGTGCTCTCAAAACCCACCTGGGACCGCGACAACCGCGCCGTCATTGCCCGGCAGATTCACATCACCACCTGGCAGATCTTGCCCTGGTTCACGCTGCTGTCGGCGCTGATCAGCCTGGTGCTGATCCGCATCGTGGTGGTCACTGCGCTGAACTACGGCCTGTCGCAGTACGCGCTGGAGATGGTGGTGCGGGTGCTGGTGCTGGAGCTGATTCCGCTGGTGGCAGCGCTGTTCGTCACGCTGCGCTGCGCGCTGGCAGTCAACCCGCCGGTCACCGGCATCCACATTCCGCGCAACCTGGGCGGGCTGCAAGGCGACGACACCGAGCGTATCCGCGATGAACTGGTGCCGCGCGTCATTGCCTATGCGTTCTCGGTGCTGACCATGGCCGTGGTGAGCAGCCTAGTGGCCCTGGTGCTGGCTTACCTCGGCGTCTATGGCCTGTCGCCGTGGGGTCTGGCGGGCTACACGCGCACCGTTGGCCAGGTGTTTGATGTCGCCGTCACGCTGGGCTTTTTGCTCAAGACGCTGTTCTTCAGCCTGGCCGTGGCGGTGATCCCGATTGCTGCCAGCCTGGATGCGCACAGCCACAACAGCGCCGATATGGCAACTGCGGTGCAGCCCGGCACAGTGCGGCTGTTTCTGGCGCTGGTGCTGATTGAGGGGCTGTCGCTGACTGTGAAATATGTTTGAGCGGCATCGATACACCTTGGCGCAGATGCAGCCCACGCCCGCCGGGCTGCGCCCTGGCGGGGCGAACCATAATCAAACCCCATGACACCTGACGTGCCCCCGTCCCAGGCGACACCGTCCGCGCCACTCGGTGCGCAGACTCCCAAGCCCATCGCCCATGTTGAATTCAAGGCGATGCTGCTGCTGGCCTTCACCGCCTTGCTGGTGCTGGGCTTTGTCGCGTACGTGCTGTATGCGCGCGGCGTGTTTGAGAGCAAGCAGCAACTGGTGCTGGTAGCCGATGATTCCGAAGGCGTGATTGTGGGCATGGACATGACGTTCTCAGGCTTTCCCATTGGCCGCGTGCGGCGCATTGAGCTGGATGAGGCCGGCAAGGCGCGCCTGGTGGTTGACGTGCCCAGTAAAGACGCCCATTGGCTGCGCACGTCAAGCATTTTCACCATGGAACGCGGCCTGGTGGGCGAGACCAAAATACGCGCCTTCAGTGGCGTGCTGACCGATCCGCCCCTGCCAGCGGATGCCGTGCGCACCGTGTTGCGTGGCGACACCAACGCCGAAATCCCGCGCCTGGTGGCTGCCACGCGCACTCTGCTTGAAAACCTGGACCGCATGTCTGGCGCTGAATCCAGTCTGAACGCCAGCCTGGGCAACCTGCAAACCATCACCGCCAGCCTGAGCAGCAGCGCGACCGGCCGCTACGGCGTGCTGGGCGGCGTATTGGGTGGCGAAGAAAATGCCAAAAAAGTGGTCAGCGCGCTGGACCGCGCCAACGCGCTGCTGGCCAGTGCCGACAAGCGCCTGTTTGGCAAGAGCGGTGTGATGGACGATACCCAGGCCACCATCGCGCAGCTCAACGCGCTGCTGCTGGACGCGCGCGCCAGCCTGAAAAAGGTCGATGCCGTGCTGGCAGAGGCGCAGGGTGTGGCGGTAGAAGTCAAAGGCGTGGCGTCGGAGGCAAAAGGTGTGGCCGCCAATGCGCGCGTTGCCACCACAGACCTGGGGCTGCTGCGTGCCGAAGTGGAAGCGTCGTTGCGCAAAATTGGGAGCCTGGTGGATGAGATCAACCGCAAATGGCCGTTTGCGCGGGACACGGAGTTGAAGCTGCCATGAGCCCCACGCCACGCCATCCCTGCGCCATGCCCATTCAATGCGAAACGGGCGCCGCACACAAAACGGGCGCAGCCACAACACCCTTCGCCAGGCTCACCGGGCTTGGCTCGCTGGTATTGTGCGTCGCAATGCTGTCAGCCGCCTGCGCCAGCAAGCCCGCGCCACCCGACTGGCAAGCCAATGCCCATGGCGCGCTGAAAGATTTCTCCGCCGCTTACCTCGCGGGCAACAGCCGCGTCGCCAATCTGGAGTTTTCCCACGCGCGCAGCGAGATCGCCCGCACCGGGCGGGCCGACCTGATTGCGCGTGCCGAACTGGTGCGCTGCGCCAACCGCGTGGCCAGTCTTGAGTTTGACAACTGCGCGGGTCTGGCCGGCTTGGCCGATGACGCAGGCCCGCCAGAGCGCGCGTACGCAGACTTTTTGGCCGGGCGCTGGCAAAACATCAACGCGCAAGCACTGCCCGCTCAGCACCGCGCGCTGACGGCGGCCAGTAACGAAGCCGCCAGAAACGCGGCATTGGCCGGCATGCAGGACCCATTGGCGCAATTGGTTGCAACCGGCGTGTTGTTTCACATTGGGCAGCTTGCACCGGCGGGCATTGCCGCAGCGGTCAACACGGCATCAGAGCAGGGCTGGCGCAGGCCGCTGCTGGCCTGGCTGGGCGTGCAGGCCCAGCGGGCCGACGCGGCGGGCGATACCGATGCCAAAGCGCGCATCCAGCGGCGCATGGCGCTGGTTTTAGGCAGTGAGGCTGCCAGCCAATGACCCACTGATGTAGCTGTAAATAAACCCGATCTCCAAGCGCAATAAGACAAGCTTGCCAGTCTTGGCGTTGCGCGACATTGGAAATGCCGAAAGCCGGGAGTCAAAAGCCGAGACGCTGGCCTGGTAGGCAAGGCCTCTTGTGGTGGTTTTCAAGCGATTTTTGGCGATTTTTTCAGCTAAATCGGTCTGTAGCCCCCGTCTATAGTGCATGAGTAGCTATAAATTAAGTAGTAATTTCCGAATACCTGTTCCCGTCACCGTACCCGATTGTTCTGGTGACCGTTACCGATTTGCTTGTCTTGGCATCGTGCCAATGTGGAAATGTCGAATCGCAACAGACTGGCGTTGGCAGCATGGCAAAAAACGCCTTCACGCGCTGCGTGGCGCAACACAGCCGGGGGCCGCCGTGAGGGTTTGGCAGACCCAGGGTGTGGTCTCGCGGCTCAAGGGCTGTGGGTAGCGCTGCGCGCTGTGTTGCATCGTATTGGATAGACCCGACTGGGGCGACGTGACACACCTTAGCAGCGCCGTGTGGCACGGGTACTGGGCACGTTCGTCACGATGTTGATGGACTCACTGGAATCACCGCAAGCCGGGCCATAATCTAAATCAACAAATGAGTGAAGCTTACAAACCGCTATCGCAACTGCCTCAGCAGGCGGTTCAGTCCAACATGGTTTATCGTTATGTTGCTCGTGCCATAGTAGCGCTTGACATATGAATATCGGTAGCTACAATAAATGGTGCGCTTCACCTTTGATCCTGACAAAGACAAACTGAATTTGGCCAATCACGGCCTGTCTCTTTCGTTCTCTGAAAAGCTAGCTTGGGATGAAGCGTATGTTTGGGTTGACCCACGTTTTTCGTACGACGAGCTGCGAATGATTGGACTGGTTCCTGAGGGCGGCACCTTGTATTACGTGG
>JANYJD010000105.1 GCA_025358555.1 Rhodoferax sp. | reverse complement strand
GGTGTAGCTAAATTTGCCCGGGCCCCATGAAATCAAGCCTTCATAGGTCGATTCGGAATAGGCAGCGTCGTAGTCCCAGCCGCGAATCACACCTTTAGAACCCACAACCCAGCGGTTGGCATCGTTGTCGGTGACATCGGTACGACCACCACCTGCAACAGTCCCAGCCCAAACACGTGGCGTTGCATCACACGCAGCTTGGGCAGGTTGAATTCCAGCCCAATCACAAACATCAAGAACACCACGCCAAACTCGCCCAGGTAGCGCACGCCTTCGGAGTTTTGCGCCAGCGCCAGGGCATTGGGCCCTATCACCACGCCCACCACCAGGTAGCCCAGCATCGGTGGCAGCTTGAGCGAGCGGCACGCCACCACGCCCAGCACGGCCGCCAGCAGGTACAAAAGCGTGAGTTCAAGCGCGGTCATGGCTGCATCCTATCAATTACACAAGTCCACGCGTCCTCCCAGGCTCCGCCGGTCTATAAAATGTTCGGACAATGCCCGCACAAAAAACAGATATCGGCCCGCCGGATGCAGAAAAACAGGTCGCAAGCCCCGCCGCGCAACGGGCCATCCACCTCGCCCATGAGACGTTTGACATTGAAGCGGCTGCCGTTGCCGGGCTCAAGCGCCGCGTGGGACCGGAATTTGCACGTGCGGTTGAAATGATGCTGGGCGTGCGCGGCCGAGTGGTCGTCATGGGCATGGGCAAAAGCGGCCACATCGGGCGCAAAACCACGGCCACATTGGCATCCACCGGCACGCCAGCCATGTTTGTCCATCCGGCCGAGGCCAGCCATGGCGACCTGGGCATGATCAAGCCGGTTGACCTGGTGCTGGCCATCTCCAACAGCGGTGAATCGGATGAGCTGATGGCGATCCTGCCGGTGCTCAAGCGCCTGGGCGTGCCGTTGATCGCCATGACCGGCAACGTGGCATCGACGCTTGCCAAATACGCCGATGTGGTCCTGGACAGCGGCGTTGACAAGGAAGCCTGCCCGCTCAACCTGGCACCCACTGCCAGCACCACTGCGCAACTGGCATTGGGCGATGCCCTGGCTGTTGCGTTGCTGGATGCGCGCGGCTTCAAGGCCGAAGACTTTGCCCGCTCCCACCCTGGCGGCGCGCTGGGCCGCAAATTGCTCACCCACGTCAGCGACGTCATGCGCACTGGCGCAGGCGTGCCCCAGGTGTTGCCGGGCGCAAGCTTCAGCGAACTGATGCGCGAGATGAGCGCCAAAGGCCTGGGCGCCACCGCCATCGTGGACGCCCGCGCCCGCGTGCTGGGCATCTTCACCGATGGCGATCTGCGCCGCCTGGTTGAAAAAGGAATTGATTTGCGCAGCACCACCGCCCAGCAGGTCATGCACCCCAGCCCGCGCACCATCGCCAAAGACGCGCTGGCGGTAGACGCGGTGGAGATGATGGAGCAAAACCGCATCACCAGCGTGCTGGTGGTGGATGCTGACGGCGCGCTGTGCGGCGCGCTGAATACCAACGACCTGATGCGGGCGAAAGTGATTTGATATGGCCCCCACGCTTGTCGCTCAGCGTACTGCGCTGCCCCCCGAGGGGGCTAATTTTTCAAGGGGCGGCCCTTCGAAAAATTGCCTGACCCCCACGCTTGCGTTTCCGCCCGAGCTGCTGCTGCAAGCCCAGGGCATCCGCGTCGCGTTCTTCGACGTGGACGGCGTGCTCACCGACGGCGGGCTGTATTTTTCGCAGAGCGGTGAAACACTCAAGCGCTTCAATACGCTGGATGGCCACGGCCTGAAACTGTTGCAGCGCGCGGGCATCACCCCGGCCGTCATCACCGGGCGCGACTCCCAGCCGCTGCGCGTGCGTCTGGCGGCTTTGGGCATCACACATGCGCATTACGGCACCGAAGACAAACGCCCCGCAGCCGAGCAAACCCTGCAGGCGCTCGGGCTGGGCTGGCAACAGGCCGCCGCGATGGGGGACGACTGGCCCGATCTGGCCGTGATGACGCGCTGCCGCTTTGCCTGCGCGCCAGGCAACGCGCACGCCGAGGCCAAGGCGGCAGCCCACCATGTGACGCAACGCGCAGGCGGTGCCGGTGCCGCCCGTGAATTCTGTGACCTGCTGCTGGTGGCCAGTGGCCAATACGCACGCCTGCTTGAGGAAAGCGCCCGGTGATGCATCCGGTAATGCATCCGGTAATGCGCCCAGTCGTGGGCCTGCTGCGCACGGCGTGGGACCGCCTGTCGCTGTACCTGCCCGTCATGTTGATGGGCGTGCTGGCTTTGGGCACCTACTGGCTGGTGCGCAGCGCGCCGGTGTTCATGCCGGTCGAGGCAGAACGGACGCCAACCCATGACCCCGACTATTTCATGAAAAAGTTCTCTGTCAAAACCTTCGATGCCACGGGCCGCATTAAAAGCGAAGTCACCGGGGCCGACGCGCGGCATTTTCCCGACACCGACACGCTGGAAATCGACCAGGTGCGCATCCGCTCGTTCAATGAAGAAGGCCAATTGACCATTGCCACGGCCAACCGGGCGCTGTCCAACGCCGATGGCTCGGAAGTGCAGTTGTTTGGCAATGCGCTGGTGGTGCGTGATTCGGTGACGGGCAAAGCCGGGCAAACCACGCCGCGCCTGGAGTTCCAGGGCGAGTTTCTTCATGCGTTCATGAACACCGAGCAGGTCAAGTCCGACAAACCGGTGCAGCTCACCCGCGGCAAAGACCGCTTTACCGGCGACGCCATGGACTATGACAACCTGGCGCGGGTGATGCAAATGCGCGGGCGCGTCAAGGGCCTGCTGGTGCCCGAGGCCACCCGCTGACCAGGAGCCCACATGCCAAAGCTGGTTTTGATCACAGGTGCGTCCAGCGGCATTGGTCAGGCGCTGGCTGGGCGATTTTATGCGGCGGGCTACGCGCTGGCATTGGTGGCGCGCCGTACTTCAGAAATAGAAGCATGGGCCAGCGCCTATTCCATAAGCGTAGACCGCTACAAAATTTACAGCGCTGATGTGTCCGTCACCGACACCATGGTGGCCGCAGGCAAGGCCTGCCTGGCCGCGCAGGGCGTGCCCGACGTGGTGATCGCCTGCGCCGGCATCAGCGTGGGGGTTGACACGGCCGAGCGCGGCGATATTGACGTGATGGCCCAAACCTACGCCACCAACAACGTGGGCACGGCCGCCACGTTCCACCCGTTCATCGACGCCATGGTGCAGCGGCGCTCGGGCACGCTGGTGGGCATTGGCAGCGTCAACGGCATCCGCGGCTTTGCCGGGCATGGCGCCAATTGCCCGAGCAAAGCCGCGCTGATCAGCTATTGCGAGTGCCTGCGGGTGGAACTCAAACGCAGTGGCGTGAAGGTGGTTACGCTGTGCCCGGGCTACATCGACACGCCGCTGACGCGCCAGAACCAGTACAGCATGCCATTTTTGATGCGCCCGCAGGACTTCGCCGACAAGGCGTTCAAGGCGATTGAGGCGGGCACGAGTTACCGCGTCATCCCGTGGCAAATGGGTGTGGTGGCCAAGCTGCTGCGGCTGCTGCCCAATGCGGTGTTTGACAAGGCTTTTTCGGGCCGCCCCCGAAAGCCGCGCCGCGCCGCGCCGTGATTGCGGGATTTGGCGTTCAGTTTAGACTGCTAGATAAATAATAGTTGTTCATGCAATGTAGACGAGGGCTACAAGGCAAAAAAGCTCCCAGAAGGAGCTTTTTGAAGGGCTGAGCGCGCCTGGCTGGCCCATCGCGCATGACGCTCTAGGCAAGCGCCGAATCAGTAGCTGCTGCCACCGCCACCACCGCCGCTGCGGCCACCCCCGCGCGGTCCGTTGCCATAGGGGCTGCGAAAGCCGCCATCACTGCCGCCACCGCCTCCACCACCGCCGTAGCCCCCTCCGCCACTGCGCCCGCCGCCGCCTTCATATCCGCCGCCACCGCCGCTGCGGGGTGGGCGGGCTTCCATCGGTCGGGCCTCATTGACCACCACATTGCGCCCGCCAAACGGCTGGCCGTTCATGCCGTTGATAGCGGCTTGCGCTTCTGCATCACTGCCCATTTCCACAAAGCCAAAGCCCTTGGAGCGGCCCGATTCGCGGTCCATCATGACCTTGGCGCTGGTGACAGAGCCGTACTGGCCAAATGCCTGCTGAAGATCGCTGTCGGCCACTGAATAGGCCAGATTGCCGACGTAAAGTTTGCTGCCCATGGTGGGACTCCTTAGAAAAATACGCGCTTGTATGCGCTGAAATACGCGCGCTGAACACACACGCTGAAACATACAGGCAAATGATGCGCCGCGCCTTATGGGCCATATAGCTGGCAAGGCAAAGCGCCACGTAAAAAGGGGCCGCTAAGGCCCCTTCTCGCGCTACCAAGTTGGCAAAGTCGCCAACCGGGTGCTTAGTAGCTGCTACGGCCACCGCCGCTGCTGCCGCCGCCATAACCGCCGCCACCGCCGCTGCGGCTTCCGCCACCACCGCCAGCGCCGCCGCCATAACCGCCGCCACCGCCGCTGCGGCTTCCGCCACCACCGCCAGCGCCGCCGCCATAACCACCGCCACCACCGCCACCGCCACCGCCAAAGCCGCCACCGCTACGAGGAGCACGTGGCTCCATGGGGCGGGCTTCGTTCACGACGAGGCCACGGCCGCCGTACTGCTGGCCGTTCATGCCGCTGATAGCGGCTTGTGCTTCAGCATCGCTGCCCATTTCCACAAAGCCAAAGCCTTTGGAGCGACCGGTGTCGCGTTCCATCATGACTTTGGCGCTGGAGACGGTGCCGTGTGCTGCGAAGGCCTGTTGCAGGTCTTCATCACGGAAAGAATAAGGCAGGTTGCCTACGTAAAGTTTGTTGCCCATGCTGGGACTCCTGAAAATAACTCAAAAACGCGATGGAGTCCCTTACCACGATCAACACGATCAATCATTACCAAGATCAACCTACTATCAACCCACTATCAATCTGCAATAAAAAACAATGCAAGACTTAAAGCAGACGGGAAACTGACTGAACACCGCAAACGCGTATCCCATTTCTTGGCAATACCACTGAATTATGCGTCAAGTTGAAAAAATCGGCAAATCTTTTGTGAAAATCAAAATTTGAAGCGAACTTTGCAACGGTCAAGCGGGTCCACAAAGGCACCCCTGCCACGTAGCAGTCTGACGTGTAAGAACCCGGTGGCCGGGCTGACCAATGCCTTTCAACTTTAGGAGTTATGCCATGAACCAACGCGCCATGATTGCCGCTGCTGCGGCCTCCCTGATGTCCCTTGCCATCGTCTCGGCACCCGCCGTGGCGCAGGAAAAGGAAAAATGTTTCGGTATTGCCAAAGCCGGGCAAAACGACTGTGCCAATCTGGCCGGCACCCATAGCTGCGCGGGCCAGTCCAAGATGAGCAACGACAAAGGCGAGTGGAAATATGTCGCCAAAGGCACCTGCAAAGACATGAAAGGCATGTCCATGGACGAAGCCAAGGGCATGAAAAAGAGTTGATGGCACCCGGCACGGTGACGCACGCCAGGCCGTCACCAGTCGGCATCGGCTGGCGGCACCCGCATTACCGCGAATTGCTGGCGCGCCAGCCCAAGCTGGATTTTCTGGAAGTCCATTCAGAGAATTTTTTTGCCCACGGTGGCGCGGCGCTGGCCGTGCTGCGCCAGGGCCGCGCCAGTTACCCCATCAGCCTGCATGGCGTGGGCCTGTCGCTGGGCTCGGCCATCGGCATTGACGAGTGGCACCTTGACCAGCTAGCCCGGCTGGTGCAACACATCGAGCCGGTGCGGGTGAGCGACCACGCCTGCTTTGCGCGCGGCCTTTTGACACATCCGGCAGCTGCCATGAACGTGGCGCAGGCTGCGGGCGACGCGACTGGCGGCAGCGTGATCCACGCTTCTGATCTGCTGCCCATCCCGTTCAGCCAGGAAGCGCTGGAGGTGCTTTGCGCCAACGTGCAGAGCGTGCAAGACCGCCTCAAGCGACCGTTCATGGTGGAGAACCTGTCGGCTTATATGTCGTTCAAGCAACCAGCGCGCGAGCCATTGGGCGTTTCAGAGCCCGCCTTTCTGGCCGAGTTGGCGCGGCGCAGCGGCTGCGCCCTGCTAGTGGACGTCAACAACATTTACGTCAACGCCTTGAATGCGCAAATCTCAGGCGTTGCGGGCGACCCGGTTCAGCACTGCCTGGACTGGCTTGACGCCATTCCCGCCGCTTGCGTTGGTGAGCTGCATCTGGCGGGACACTGCCGCATCAATGGCGAATGCGGTGACGAACACGGCGCGCTCGGCGACATCGTGATTGACGACCACGGCAGCCGTGTGTGCGATGCTGTCTGGCGCATTTACCAGCACGCCGTACAGCGCTTCGGCCCGGTGCCCACGCTGGTGGAGTGGGACACGGATGTGCCCGAGCTTGATGTGTTGCTGGAGGAGGCGGCGCACGCCAAAGCGGCAGCAGGCACTGCGGCCCAGGGCAACAACCCATGACCGGCCCTGTGATAGCACTCGCCCAGCAACAACAAGCTTTGCTGGATGCCCTGTTTGCATGGCCAAACGATAACGCTATTGTAAATATAGCTAATTATGCAAACGGGACGTGGGCTAGAGGCCTAAAAGCTTACCAAAACCATGGTCACATGCTGGCCGGGCGCACGCTGCACAGCGCATACCCCGTGCTGGCCCAGTTGCTGGGCGAAGACAGCTTTGCCGGCCTGTCGCGCGCGTTCTGGCACGCGCATCCGCCTGCGCGCGGCGACCTGGCCCAGTGGGGCGGTGATCTGGCGGGTTTTGTGGGTGCCAGCGAACAGCTTGCAGAAGAACCCTACCTGGCCGACGTCGCCCGCGTGGAATGGGCCTTGCACCACTCGGCCGGGTGCGCAGACCGTGCGTCTGAGCCCGCCACCTTTCAGCGGCTGATGGCGCACGATCCCGCCACGCTGCGGCTGGTTCTGGCACCCGGCTGCGCGGTGCTGCACAGCGCTTGGCCAGTCGCCAGCATCGTGACCGCTCATCTGCAATCCCAGCCCGACTTTGACGAGCTGGGCGAAAAGCTGCGCGCCGGTGTGGCAGAAACTGCCGTGGTCTGGCGCGCCGGATACCAACCGCAGGTGCGCCAGGCGCTGCCCGGTGAAGCGGACTTGCTGGCCGCGTTGCTGGACAACTGCTCGCTGGGCGACGCCGTGCAAAGGGCAGATTCACTTGACTTCAACGCGTGGCTGCCGATGGCGGTGCAGACCGGCCTGCTGCTGGCGGCTCAGCTGATCGAGACCCGCGCCGCAAGTTAGGCCTCCGCAGCCGCAACGGATTGCACGCAAAGTCAATTACTACAAAATTAATAGCTGCTAATGCACGTTATACAGGGGCCAGCACCCGATTGGACCCCCTAAATCGGCAAAACAGGGCCGCAAAACCTGTCCACAACGGCCCTAGCCTCACCAATTCGCCTCCCGCTCCGGCGACGCGCTGATTTTGTGGATCGACAGGTCGGCCCCGTCAAATTCTTCCTCCTGCGTCATCCGCAGCCCCATGATCGCCTTGAGCACGCCGTACACCACCACGCTGCCAACCACCGCCCAAACCACGCCCAGCGCCGTGCCAATGAGTTGCGCGCTGATAGAAATGCCGCCCAGCCCGCCCATTGCTTTGCTGCCAAAAATACCCGCCGCAATGCCGCCCCAGGTGCCGCACAGCCCGTGCAGCGGCCACACGCCCAGCACGTCGTCGATCTTCCACTTGTTTTGCGTCAGCGTGAACATCACCACAAAAATCGCCCCGGCAATGCCGCCCACCACCAGCGCGCCCAGCGGGTGCATTAGGTCTGACCCCGCGCAAACCGCCACCAGGCCGGCCAGCGGGCCGTTGTGCACAAAGCCGGGGTCGTTCTTGCCCAGCACCAGCGCCACCAGCGTGCCGCCCACCATGGCCATCAGCGAGTTCACGGCAACCAGGCCCGAGATTTTGTCCAGCGTCTGCGCGCTCATTACGTTAAAGCCAAACCAGCCCACCGTCAGCACCCAGGCCCCCAGCGCCAGGAACGGAATGCTCGATGGCGGGTGCGCCGAAATCGCCCCATCTTTGCGATAGCGGTTGCTGCGCGCGCCCAACAAGACCACGGCAGGCAGCGCAATCCAGCCACCCACTGCGTGCACCACAATGCTGCCCGCAAAATCATGAAATTCCTCGCCCGTCAGTCCCTTGATCCAGGCCTGGATGCCAAACTTTTGGTTCCACGCGACGCCCTCAAACAGCGGGTAGATCACGCCCACAATCACCGCCGTGGCAATCAGTTGCGGCCAGAACTTGGCGCGCTCCGCAATGCCGCCTGAGATGATGGCCGGAATGGCGGCAGCAAACGTCAGCAAAAAGAAAAATTTGACCAGCTCGTAGCCGTTCTTCGCCGCCAGTTGCTCCGCGCCGACAAAAAAGGTTGTTCCGTACGCCACGCTGTACCCAATGACGAAATAAACCACGGTAGAGACCGAGAAATCCACCAGAATTTTGACCAGCGCATTAACCTGGTTCTTGCGCCGCACCGTGCCCAGCTCCAAAAACGCGAACCCCGCGTGCATGGCCAGCACCATCACTGCCCCTAGAAGAATGAACAATGTGTCTGCGCCCTGTTTTAGTGCTTCCATGGTGGTCCTTGTGCTGTAGATGTAATAAATTGGTGCAGTATTGACGGAAAATCAACAAACGCACCAAATTAAAGCAAATATCGGGCCAGAAATGCACTGATACCGCGCAGTTGCGTTGCGATATGTCTTAGGGATTCATCATTTAGGTCCGCCGAGCCCGCGCGCGGGTGGGGGTTTCCCCCCCAAACGGTTCCTTTGTCCGCCAGCCTCACGCAAACCGGTCAGTTAGCATTCACCAATGGAAGCTTTTTTAGTCTCGACCGGCATCGTCGCGCTGGCCGAAATGGGAGACAAAACCCAGTTGCTGGCCTTGGTGCTGGCGGCGCGTTTTCGCAAGCCGTGGCCCATCGTCTGGGGCATTTTGGTCGCCACGCTGGCCAACCACGCGCTGGCAGGTGCGCTGGGCGCGTGGGTGACCACCGTGGTGGGGCCAGACGTGCTGCGCTGGGTGCTGGGGGTGTCTTTCATCGCCATGGCGTTGTGGATGCTGATCCCCGACAGACTGGACGACGGCGCTGCTGCCAAGGCCTCGCGTTTCGGCGTCTTTGCCACCACCGCCGTCGCCTTCTTTCTGGCTGAGATGGGCTCAAAACGCAAATTGCCACCGTCATGCTGGCCGCGCGCTACCACGCATACATGTGGGTGGTGGCAGGCACTACGCTGGGCATGATGCTGGCAAACGCGCCGGTGGTCTGGCTGGGCGAGCGCATGACGTGCCTAGTGCCCCTGCGTACCGTGCACCTGGTGTCTGCCGCCATTTTTGCGGCGCTGGGCGTGGTGGCGTTGGGTTTGGGAGCCTCTGCTTAGTTCATCGCGGCCCGTGATAGACCGGACTCGGGCGGTCTGCGGCGTTGAATTTCTTGCCAATAGCGCTGCTATTGGCTGCAAAATCCGCTTTGCAGCCCATCCCGATCCGATCTACACGGACTCGCGATGAGCTAAGCCGAGGCTCCCTTGGTTGATATACTGGCACTGCGCCGATTTGCTACAGCTTGCGGGCGCGTAATAAGTTCAGCTTAAGACGCCCGCCTACCCGGCCACGCCCTTAGCCTTTGAGGATGCGTCGCCGGGTTTTCTTTGCTTCGTTGTTACTGATTTTTTGCTGATTGCCCACTGAATCGCCGTCACCCCATGTTGATTGCCACGCCCCAGTCCCAGCACTTTGGAGCCGCTCTGCCGTTGCAAAGCGGCGCGTCACTGCGCGCTTACGACCTGAGCTTTGAGACCTACGGCACGCTCAACGCCGCCAAATCCAATGCCGTGCTGATCTGCCATGCGCTCAACGCCTCGCACCACGTGGCCGGCGTGTATGCGGGCCAGGACAAATCCGAGGGCTGGTGGGACACCATGATCGGCCCGGGCAAACCGCTGGACACCGACAAATTCTTCGTCATTGGCGTGAACAACATTGGCTCGTGTTTTGGCTCCACCGGTCCGATGCACGTGAACCCGGACACAGGTCGCATCTATGGTGCGGATTTTCCGGTCGTCACGGTGGAAGACTGGGTCAACGCGCAAGCCCGGTTGATGGACGCGCTGGACATCGAAGTGCTGGCCGCAGTGATGGGCGGCAGCCTGGGCGGCATGCAGGCGTTGAGCTGGGCGCTGCAATACCCAGAGCGCGTGCGCCATGCGCTGGTGATCGCCAGTGCGCCCAACCTCACAGCCGAAAACATTGCCTTCAACGAAGTGGCGCGCCGCGCCATCGTGACCGACCCTGACTTCAACGGTGGCAATTTTTACGCCGATGGCGACAGGCCTGAGACCAAGCCCAAACGCGGCCTGCGCATCGCCCGCATGATTGGGCACATCACCTATTTGAGTGATGATGTGATGAATGAGAAGTTTGGCAGGGATGTTGCCCCCACGCTTGTCGCTGCGCGTACTGCGCTGCCCCCCGAGGGGGAGCTGCACCTGCGGCCTGGCAGAGCCAGTTCCGCGGTCCCTGCTGGATATGAAACCCCCACGCATTTGACGCATCCTGCGCTGCCACCCGGCGTTCAGCCCTACAAATACAGCACTCAGGAGATTGAATTCCAGATCGAGAGCTACCTGCGCCACCAGGGCGACAAATTTGCCGAGTACTTCGATGCCAACACCTATTTGCTGATCACCCGCGCGCTGGATTACTTTGATCCGGCACGCGCGTATGGCGGCGACTTGAGCCTGGGCCTGGCGCGGGCCACCTGCAAGTTCCTGCTGGTCAGCTTCACCACCGACTGGCGATTTGCGCCCCAGCGCAGCCGCGAGATTGTGAAAGCCCTGCTGGACAACCGCCGCGACGTAAGCTATGCCGAGATTGACGCGCCGCATGGCCATGACGCATTTTTGCTCGATGACCCGCGTTACATGGACTTGGTCCGCTCGTATTTTAATAGCGTTGCCAAAGAACCCGTGTCCGGTGCCAACTCGGGCGCAGCGGCAAGCCTTGGGCAAATTCCTGGCGGGCCACGCAAGGAGCCACAGCATGAGTGACTCCGCCACGATGGACGCGCTGGCCCGCTTGGTGCCCCAAGGCTCGCGCGTGCTCGACCTCGGCTGTGGCGACGGCGCCATGCTGGCCCACTTGCAACAGACCCGCGCCTGCAGCGGCTACGGCATCGAGATTGACGACGCCAACGTGCTGGCCTGCGTGAAGCGTGGCGTCAACGTGATCCAGCTCAACCTGGACGCCGGTTTGACGATGTTTGACGATGCCTCGTTCGATGTGGTGCTGCAGATCGACACGCTGCAGCACCTGCGCAATGCCCAGACCATGCTGCGGGAGACTGCGCGGGTGGGCCGCATCGGCATCGTTGCCTTCCCCAACTTTGGTCATTGGCCCAACCGGCTGGCCGTGCTGATGGGCCGCATGCCGGTGACCAAGCGCCTGCCCTACCAGTGGTACGACACGCCCAACATCCGCGTAGGCACGTTCGCTGATTTTGAAGAGCTGGCAGAGCGCAACCAGCTCAAAATAGCCGACAGCTTCGGCCTGCAAGACCGCCGAGTAGTGCGCACCGCGCCCAACCTGATGGCAGGCACGGCAGTGTTCAAGTTTTCGCGCTAGAAAGAAACCATGACCCCTGAACAAATTCTCCGGCACTGCGATCAAGCTGTGTTGTGGCCCAAAATTTCTGGTGACATTAAGGTCGCGGACATCGCGGGCGCGTACCAGACCGCGCTGCAGGTGCGCCAGTTGCGCATCGCGCGCGGCGAGCAGCCACGCGGCTACAAGATTGGCTTTACCAACCGCAGCATCTGGCCGCGCTACAACGTGGCTGCGCCGATCTGGGGTACGGTGTGGAACACCACGTTGGCGTTTTGCGAGGGCAATGCCACGCTGGCCCTGGCCGGCCGCTGCCAGCCGCGCATTGAGCCCGAGGCCGTGTTTGGCATGCGGGCCACGCCGCCATCCGGCGCCACGCTGGAGGCGCTGTTTGACTGCATTGAATGGGTGGCGCCTGGCTTTGAGATGGTGCAATCCCACGCGCCCGGCTGGAAGTTCAACGCGGCCATGGCGGTGGCAGACGGCGGGCTGCATTCGCACTTGCTGGTGGGTCGGCGCACTGCGGCCCGCAGCATTGCCACGTCAGCAACCGCGTTCAACGATGTGTTGGCGGGTTGTCAGCTGGCGTTGTACAAAGACGGTGCGGCAGAACCTGCCGGTAAAGATTCAGCAGCCCGCCTGCCCGTGGAGCGCGGCCAGGGCCGCAACGTGCTGGACGGCCCGCTGCTGGCGCTGCATCATTTTCTCAACGAGCTGCGCCAGTGCCCCGGCGCGCCAGACTTGCAGCCCGGCGATGTGGTCACCACCGGCACCTGGACCGACGCCTGGCCGGTGGCCGCCGGTGAAACCTGGCGTGCCGAATTTGATGCACCGCTGTCGCCATTGAGCCTTGCGTTCACATGATACGCGTGGGATCGTGAAAATAACCGGAGAAATAATCGATGAATACCGCACCAAAAACAACGGACCCCGCCAGCATCAAAGTCCTGGCCTTCGACATCTTCGGCACCGTGGTCGACTGGCATGGCAGCATTGCCCGGGAAGTCGATGCCATGGCGCTGGGTGTGGATGGCGGTGAATTCGCATTGGCCTGGCGCGCGGGCTACCAGCCTGCGATGCGGCGCGTGATGTCGGGCGAGCTCGGCTGGACGCTGATTGACGACCTGCACCGCATGATCCTGGACGAGATTCTGGTTAAGTTTGGCACTTCCCACGGCATCAAGCTTTTGACCGAGCCGCAGAAGCGCCACCTCAACAAAATCTGGCACCGGCTGGACGCCTGGCCCGACTCGGTGGCGGGGCTGGCGCGGCTCAAGACCAAGTTCACCATTTGCTCCTTGTCCAATGGCAACCTCGGCCTGCTCACCAATATGGCCAAGCGCGCCGGCTTGCCGTGGGATTGCGTCCTGTCGGCTGAAGTGTTCAAGGCCTACAAACCTGATCCGCGCACCTACCTGGGCGTGGCCAAAGTGTTTGACCTGGCACCCGCCGAGGTGATGCTGGTGGCCGCCCACCACGACGACCTGGCGGCAGCGCGCGGTTGCGGCCTGCACACCGCCTACATCGAGCGACCCACCGAGTTTGGCGCGGCGAAGCCCAAGGACGTGTCGCCACAAGAAGGCAACACGTTTCATGCGCAAAACCTGCTGGCGCTGGCCGACACGCTGGGTTGTTGACCCGGGTGAACAGCGCGCGCGCTTACAGATCCCGGTGCCGCACCTCGATCTCTTCAGTCACCTGCGTGCGCCGCACCAGCCCCTGCGCGTCGATGAACACGTGGAACTGTTTTTTGGTGCCGAAATAGTCGTAGCGGTAGCTCCACACATCGCCCTTGAATGAGTACACCTGCCCGGTCAGGGCCGGCTTGCCAAAGGCCCGGGTGACGTCTGCCACGCGCCACACGTCGGGTTGCACCAGCGCGAACTGGGCCTCGGTCATAGCCTGGGTGACCGAGACCACCTTGCCGTCTGCATTGAGGTCGATGTTGTACACCTGCTGGCCCGCCGGTTGGCGCGAGTATTGCAGGCGCTCACCCGCTGGTGTGCGGATGTCTGCGGTAGGTGTGCCGTAGCTTCGCAGCACGTCATCGCGGCTGGCGCCGGCCGCGACCCGGTCTGGGCTGCTGACGCAGCCAGAAACGCCCAGAACAGAAATCGCTATGCTAAAAATAGCTAAGTATGCAGTGTGGACAAGGGCTACGGGCTGTTTTGGCATGTTTTTTCCTTGAGAATGGCTGTCGGGGCTTCTTTTAGAGCAAAAGCACTCATAAAACGTTCCCTGAGCCAAGCTCGTCCGGAAAATCCATAATTGGGCATAGCGGCTATCGTTATGCCGAAAAGGATTTGTCATGAACGCACGCGTCCCCCAATCTGAGCTCAATGCAGCGCAAGCCCTCAACCAGATCAGCCGCCAGTGGGACGGCGACATCGTGCGCCAGATCACCGACTACATTGCCATCCCAGCCAAGTCGCCGATGTTCGATGCCGACTGGGCGGCGCACGGCTACATCGACACCGTGGTGCGCAACGCGGCCGACTGGGTGGCTCTGCAAAAGGTCGAGGGCCTGACGCTGGAAGTGATGCGGCTTGAAGGCCGCACCCCGGTGCTGTTTTTTGAGGTGCCCGCATCGAACGGATCGATGAGTGGCGCTGCGACCCCAACCCAACGTAAGCCACCGTCCACCCAGACGGTTCTCATGTACGGCCACCTCGACAAACAGCCCGAGTTCACCGGCTGGCGCAACGACCTGGGCCCGTGGACGCCCAAGTACGAAGACGGCAAGCTTTATGGCCGTGGCGGCGCAGATGACGGCTATGCGGTGTACGCCAGCATTGCGGCCATCCAGGCACTCAAGGCGCAGGGTGTGGCGCACCCCCGCATCGTCGGGCTGATCGAGACCAGCGAAGAAAGCGGCTCGCCCGACCTGCTGCCTTATGTGGATGCGCTGCGCGCCGCTGGATCGAATGGGGCGGGAGGCCGCACCGGTGGCCGCCTGGGCGATGTGGCCCTGGTCATCTGCCTGGACTCGGGCGCGGGCAACTACGACCAGCTCTGGCTCACCAGCAGCCTGCGCGGCATGGCCAGCGGCGTGTTGAAAGTCGAGATATTGACCGAGGGCGTGCACTCGGGCGACGCCAGCGGCCTGGTGCCGTCGAGCTTTCGCATCATGCGCCAGGTGCTGGACCGGCTGGAGGACAGCGCCACGGGCCGTTTGCTGCCCGCCAGTTTTCATTGCGAAGTGCCCGCCGACCGGCTGGTGCAGGCGCAGGCCACGGCCGCGATTCTGGGCGACGAGATTCACAAGCGCTTTCCATGGGCGCACTACGATTGCGGGGGCAGCACCACGTTTGCGTTGCCGGTGACGACGGATCCGGTGCAGGCGCTGCTGAATCGCACCTGGTCGCCAACGTTGAGCGTTACCGGCGCTGAAGGCTTCCCCGATTTTAAAAACGCCGGCAACGTGCTGCGCCCCTACACGGCTTTCAAACTCAGCCTGCGCCTGCCCCCGCTGGTGGAAGCCGCCGCCGCCGTGCAGGAGCTCAAAACCCTGCTGGAAGACAACGCCCCGTATCAGGCGCGCGTCACGTTTGAAGGGGCCAGCAGCGCCACCGGCTGGAACGCGCCCGGCACCGCGCCATGGTTTGAGCAGGCCCTGAACGAGGCATCGCAAGCCCACTTTGGCGCGTCGTGCGGCCACATTGGCCAGGGCGGCACCATACCGCTGATGAACCTGCTGTCCAAAGGCTTTCCCACGGCGCAGATGATGGTCTGTGGCGTGCTGGGGCCGCGCAGCAACGCGCACGGACCCAACGAGTTTTTGCATGTGCCCTACGCCAAAAAGCTGACGGCAGCGGTGGCGCATGTGATGGCGCAACTGCCTTGATCCTGCGCTGCTCTTGCCCCCATCCGATGCGATGACTTTGCCGCCCCTGGTTGCCGCCAACCCGCGCGGCGCCTCATTCTTTGCCGACCTGGCCAGCGAGTCCACCCTGTCCACGTTTGTTGCCAGCGATGGCGACAACATTGCCGTGCAGGACTGGCCGCTGGCGCACGGCCAGACCCTGCGCGGTGTCGTCATTCTGGTGCACGGCCTGGGCGAACACGCGGGCCGCTACGACCACGTGGCGCGCCACCTCAACGGCTGGGGCTTTGCGGTGCGCGGGTATGACCAGCATGGCCATGGCGAATCAGGCGGCATGCGCGGCGCCCTGCCCACCGATGACAGGCTGCTGGTTGATCTGGCCGACATTGTGGACAGCACCCGTTTGCGCATGGACCCTGGCTCGCCGCTGATTTTGTTGGGCCACAGCATGGGCGGATTGGTGGCGGCGCGCTTTGTGTCGCTGGGCGCGCGGCCCGTGCAGGGGTTGGTCCTGTCGTCGCCCGCGCTGGACGCCGGGTTTGGCCGCTTCAAGCGGTTGCTGGTCGCCCTGCTCTCAACCATTGCACCGAATTTGCGGGTCGGCAATGGGCTGGACGTGAAAGCCATCTCAAACGACCGGGCCACGGTGCGGGCCTACCAGTCAGACCCGCTGGTGCATGACCGCATCTCGGCGCGGCTGGCCCAATTCATCGCCGAAGCAGGCCCGGCCACACTGGCCAAGGCACCGGCCTGGAAAGTGCCCACGCTGTTGCTGTTTGCCGGGGATGACAAACTCGTCAACCCGGCTGGCAGCCGCGCCTTCATTGCCGCTGCGCCTGCCGCGCAAGTGACCGCGCATTGTTTTGAAGCGATGTACCACGAAATCTTCAATGAGCTGGATTCGGAATCCGTGTTTGAGGCGCTCAAGACGTGGCTGGACGCGCGTTTTTGATTCCTGAAACCGTCACGCCCCGCGTGCACTGCGCTGCCGAAGCATAAGCCACAGCAGCGCGCCGCCTACGATGGCCACCGGCACGATAGAGCCATAGTTCAGCAGCGCCCAGCCGCGCGTGGTGACCAGCACGCCTGAGGCAAACGAGCTGACTGCCAAAGTGGCAAAAACAAAGAAATTGAGAGCGCCTTGGGCCCGGTCTTTTTCTTGCGGCGTGTACGTCTGCAATGACAGCGTCGTGCTGCCCGTGAACAAAAAATTCCAGCCCACTCCCAGCAAAAACAGCGCCGCCAGAAACTGGTGCAAGTCAACGCCCGACAGCGCAATGGCAATGCACAGCCCGTTGAGCCCCACGCCCACGCCCATGATGGGCAGCGCGCCAAACCGCTTGATCAAATGCCCGGTGAAAAAGCCTGGCGCAAACATCCCAATCACGTGCCACTCCAGCACCAGTGCGATGTCCGAAAACGGCAGTTTGCACTGCTGCATGGCCAGCGGCGTTGCAGCCATCAGCAGGTTCATCACGCCGTAGCCCAACGCACCGCACGCAGCTGCCACGATGAACAGCGGCTGGCGCATGATCTCGCTTAAAGGTCGGCCTGCCGCCGTACCCTGACCCGCGTTTTTAGTCGGCGGCGGCGGAAACTTCAAAAACGACATGATGGCCATCGCCACCAAGGCCACCCCGGCCAGCGCGAAATAGACTCCCGCAAACGGCACCGCCAACAAGTCGCGCGTTTGCGCCGCCATGTTGGGGCCCAGCACCGCGCCAATCAAGCCCCCGGCCATTACCAGAGACACGGCTTTTTCACGCGACGCTGCGTCGGCCAGCTCGGCGGCAGCAAAACGGTAGAGCTGCGCGTTGGCGTTGTAGTAGCCGGCCACCACTGTGGCCATCACCAGCAGCCAGAAGTTTTTCTCAAACGCGGCATAGGCGCACAGCAGCGCCGACAGCAGCGCCACCAATAGGCCGAGCTGAAATGAAGTTTTGCGGCCAAAGCGGGTCTGTGTTTTGGCCACCAAAGCTGTTGACAGCGCACCCCCCACCACGTAGCCCATCACCGGCAATGTCGCCATCCAGCCCAGCGGTGCCAAGCTAAATCCCACCAGCCCATTGATGGCAATGAAGACGACGTTGTTGGTCAGGAACAGGCCCTGGCAGACGGCCAAAAGCCATAGGTTTTTGTTCATGGAAGCCACAGGTTTTCTCTCATGGATACCACCGGCGCCTGCAGACGCAAGCCAGGGGGAGTTGGATCATGCCATCAGTGTAAGCGCGGCCAATGCGGCGGTCTCGGCGCGCAACACCCGGGTGCCCAGCGACACGGCGGCAAAGCCGGCCTGCATGGCCGCCTGCTCTTCGCTCTCGCCCAGGCCACCCTCTGGGCCAGACAGAAAACTGATGGCCTGGCCGGGCATCGCCCCGTGCGACACGTCAAGCGACCCATCACGCAGCACATCACACAAGGGCACACTGCCCGCGCGCAGGGACAGCAAATACGATGGCCGTGACCGATGCGTTTTGAGCCAAGTGGAGAAGCTCTCCACCGCGTGAATCAGCGGCACCCGGTTGCGCCCACACTGCTCGCAGGCAGCAATCGCGATGCTCTGCCAATGAGCAGTTTTCTTGGTCGCGCGCTCTGCTGAGAGCCGCAGCACGCTGCGCTCGGTCATCAGCGGCTGCAGGCTGGCCACGCCCAGTTCGGTGGCTTTTTCCACCAGCCAGTCCATGCGCTCATTGGCCGGCATGCCCACCACCAGGTGCACCGCGCGCGCGGCTTCTCGCTCTACCAGGTTGTGGGCACCCACCTGCACTGTCACGCTGCTGCGGCCCATGCGCAGCACGCTGGCCTCAAACTCACCGCCAGCCTGTGGTGCATCGGCCAGGCCATTGAAGAGCGTGATGCCGTCGCCCGGCTGCAGCCGCAACACCTGCACATGGCGCGCGGCGCCGGCAGGCAGATCAAGCACGTCGCCGCTGGCCAGCGGTGTGGGGCAGTAAAAGCGGGGCATAGGGTTAAACGCTATTAAACAAATAGCTGACTAAGCAAGCTGCACAAGGGCAAACGGCGCATTTTAGACTCCATACGGTGCATTTTGGCAGACAAGGTGGCTCAACCCATTCATTACTCGTCAAGGCCACCGGTCATACAGCTTGACCGGCACGCCGTCGCCCCACAGGTTGATGATGGCTGGGGTGCCGTGATGGGCTTGGTTGGCAGCAACACCCCGCACACAGGCCAGCGCAACACAGGCCTGTGCTTTGGGGCTCCAGCCTGCGCTGGATAGCTCACCCACGGTCGCGCCATTCAACGTGATGGCTTCGCCACCCCACGCATACCACTGAGGTGAATCCAGCACCACCGTCACAAGCTTCTTGCGCAGCGGTTTGCCTTGTGCGGCCAGCAGCGCTGCTTTGCCAACAAAGTCAGCGGGCTTGTCAAGCTTCACGGCGAACATCATCCCGGCTTCAAACGGGGTTTCGTCTGGCCCGATCTCTGCGCCCCAGGCGCGGCGGCCCATCTCGATGCGCAGGGCGTCCAGCGCGTAGTAGCCCGCGTCCACCAGACCCAGCTCTTTACCCGCCTCCTGCAGCGCCAGGTACACATGGCGCGTCATCTCCATCGGTACATACAGCTCAAAGCCCGGGCCACCCACGTAGCTCATCCGCGCGGCGCGTACCTTGGCAAACCCCAGGTCAATGAGTTTGGTTGACGAGAACTTCAGCGCCTCGGGCGACAGATCATCCGGACTGACCCGCGCCAGCAGCTCGCGTGCCTTGGGCCCCATCACCGACAACACGCTGTACAGCGGCGAGATGTCGGTCAGCACCGCGTGTTCATGCGGCTGGATGTGCCGGCCAATCCAGTCCATGTCGCGCACGGTCTGGGCGGAGCCGGTCACGATGAGGTAGCGCTCGCCCATGGTGTTGGGCTGTTGTCTAATTACAGTGAGGTCGCTCTCAAACCCACCGCGCTCATTCAGCATGGCGGTGTAGACCATCTTGTTGACCGGCACGTCCATCTCGTTGGCACACAGGCGCTGCAACACGGCCAGCGCGTCGCGGCCCTGCAGCAGCAGTTTGCTGAACGACGTCTGGTCGTAAATGGCCACGGTTTCGCGCGTGGCGCGTTGCTCGGCCTGCATCCACGGCAACCAGCCGGGGGTGTCCAGTGTGTGGGCGGGGGTGGGCTGACCGTGGGGGCGAAAATAGTTGGCTCTTTCCCAGCCATTGCGGCTGCCGAATTCTGCGCCTTTGGCGGCCAGCAGGTCATACAGCGGCGAGGTGCGCAGGGGCCGCACCGTGGCCAGCTCCTGGCGAGGCCAGCGCATGGCGTAATGCAGGCCCAGGGTCTCACTGGTGCGTTCGGCCAGTGCCTTGCGGTTGCCGGTGAACGCGCTAAAGCGGCGGATGTCCACATCCCACAAATCGGTGCTGGGTTCGCCACCCATGATCCACTCGGCCATCAGCCGCCCGGCACCGCCGCTGTTGGCAATGCCGGCCGAGTTGAAACCGGCGCAGACAAAATAGTTTTTGACCTCGGGTGCTTCACCAAGGATGAAATTGCCATCAGGCGTAAAGCTTTCAGGGCCGTTCAGCAGCATCTTGATCTCGGCCGTGTGCAGGGCCGGTGTGCGGTGCAGAGCGGCGGTCATCAGCGGCTCAAACTGGTCCCAGTCTTCGCCCAGAAGCTCAAACTGAAAGGTGCTGGGGATGGGGTCGATCTTCCAGGGCTTGGCGTGCATCTCAAAACCGCCCATCACCAGGCCGCCCACTTCTTCCTTGTAATAAATCAGGCCGTCGGGGTCGCGCATCACTGGCAACATGGGGTGCACGCCGTCAATCTTGCCGGTGACGATGTAGAAATGTTCGGCGCTGTACAGTGGCACGTTCACCCCGGCAAGTAGCCCAAACTGCCGCGCCCACTGGCCGGCACAGTTCACCAGCACCTCGCTGCGAATCTCACTCGGCTCACCGTCTTGCAAAGTGTTCACACCCACGGCCCGCCCGTTCTCGATGATCACACCGGTGACCTCCACTCCTTCAACGATCTTCACGCCCCGGTTGCGTGCAC
>JANYJD010000104.1 GCA_025358555.1 Rhodoferax sp. | reverse complement strand
CACGGTTTCCAGAAGCAAGTGGGAGGACACTTCATCCACCGCCCGAGTGCCCGCCCCGTAAGACAGCCCGACGATGGTCAATGCGAGCGCCAATACCAGGGCGACGTAGGGAATCGTCAGCACCTGGCGCAGCGACAAGCGGAATTTTTCTGGCTCAGCCATAGGGCTAATTTGGATCAACCCGTTGGTTTATCAGCTTAGGGAAACGCTGAACAAGTCCCCTGCGGAGTGCGATCAGCCGGGCTCGGGCGGTCTGCCGCGTTGAATTTCTTGCCTTTGCTTCAGAGGATAGGCGGGGCTATTGCCTGCGAAATCCGCCTTGCATCCCATCCCGATCCGGCTGCCGCACATCCGCCAGGACTTGTTCAGCGCTTCCTTAGAAATGGAATTACGATGATGGACATGAAGAAAATACTCGTCGCCGAAGACCAGACCGACATCCGCAACCTGCTGGTGCTGAACCTGCGCGGCGCGGGCTACGAGGTCGCCGAGGTGGCCGACGGCCTGGCCGCGCTGGCCAGCGAGACGACGCGCGCCAACGATCTGCTGGTGCTGGATTTGATGATGCCCGGCATGGATGGCCTGGAACTGTGCAAGACCCTGCGCGCGCGCGGCTGCATCACGCCCATCCTTATGCTCACCGCCAAGTCCACCGAGCTCGACCGCGTGCTGGGGCTGGAGCTGGGTGCCGACGATTATTTGACCAAGCCTTTTTCGCTGGCAGAACTGCTGGCCCGTGTGAAAGCCCTGCTGCGCCGCGCCGAGTTGCTGCGCGTGGCGCAGACCAGCGCACAAAACCAGGCCAGCGCGCTATGCAACGGCGACCTGGAGATTTTGCCGGTCAAAAGGCAGGTCAGCGTGCGCGGCAAGGCACTCGACTTCACCGCGCTGGAGTTCGATTTGCTGCTGCATTTTGCGCAGCACCCGGGGCATGTGTTCTCGCGGGCGCAGTTGCTCAATGCGGTGTGGGGCTACACCCACGACGGCTATGAGCACACCGTCACCACCCACATCAACCGGCTGCGCGCCAAGCTGGAGCCTGACCCGCTGCGCCCGGAGCTGATCCTGACCGTGCGCGGCGCTGGCTACAAGATGCGGGAAGCCCGCTAGTTTCATTTCGGCAAGGTTCGGCCGATTCACCTTATTCAATGACCGTCCGCCTCAAGATTGCGCTCACCATTTTCCTTACCGGGTTGCTTACGGCGGTCGGGGTGGTTGCGACGGTGCTGATTGCCTTTGAGCGCTTTGAGCGCGAGTCCACCTACTACCGCTCCAGCGCTTTTCTGGACCGGGTGGTGGCCCGGCATTCCGACATTCTTGACTTGCAGGCCCGCTTTCCCGACGAGTTCAACAGCTTTCTAAGCAACCTGGTGCTGTTTGAACCCGACACGCAGCTCTATCTGCTGGATGGCGACGGCACGGTGAAAGCCTCCACTGGCGAAGTGCAATTGCCGTCGGGCTTCAAGGTGGCGCTGGGCCCGGTGATGGAGGCCATCGGCAACGAACCCATGCCCTACGTGATGGGCGACGACCCCGAGCGAATGGATGCCACGGCGGTGATTGCCGCGCGGCCGCTGCGCCGGGCCGTCATCCGCAATGAGCCTGGCGTGGCCGGCTATCTGTACCTGGTGTCCCACAAACGCGATTTGCCGCAGGGGCGCCTGGCGGTGCTGCAAAGCACGTTTGCACTGCCCGCGCTGGCGCTGATTCTGGCGGTGGTGGGGCTCACCACCGTGCTGGCTGCCTGGGTCACGGCGGCGGTGACGCGGCCGTTGGCGCGCCTGACGCGGGCCGTGGCTGCTGTCTCGCGCGACGGGCTGCAAGACTTTGCCGCCGCGCCCGGCTCGGCGCTGTCTGAGGCATTGGAATTGACTGGCCCGTCGGTGAACACCACGTCCCAGACATCGGCAAGGGACGAGTTCGGCCAGCTCACCAACGGCATCCGCACCATGCTGGCAACGCTGCGCACGCAGTGGGGCACGCTGCGACGGCTGGACCATTTCAGACGCGAAGGCGTGAGCAATTTGTCGCACGACCTGCGCTCGCCCCTCACCGCCACCACCGCTTGCCTGGAGACGCTGGAAAACCGCTGGGCCGGTGACGCCGCCCGCGCGGCAGACCTGCAACTGGTGGAGGTGGCGCTGCGCAACACGCAAAATGCCGCGCGCCTGGTGCAGTCTTTGGGTGACTTGGCCCAATTGGACGAGCCCGAGTTCAAACTGCGCGCCGAGGTGATGGATGTGTCCGAACTGCTGGACGACGTGGCCGTGCGGTTCACCGCGCGCGCTGCGCGCTTGGGCGTGCATATCGTGTCGGGCCGTGCAGGCGAAGGCGGCACGCTGGACAGCGCACCGGCCCCCTTGGCAGCAGTGGACGTCGAGCTGTTTGAGCGCGCCATTGCCAACTTGGTGGACAACGCGCTGAAGTTTTGCCCGCCCGGCGCCACCGTCGCGCTGGATGCCACGCAGACCGCCACAAACCAGGGCACCGAGGTGCAGGTGACGGTCAGCGACACCGGCCCGGGCATCGCTGCCAGCGACATCCCGCACCTGTTTGACCGCTTCTACCAGAGCCGCCAGAGCGTCGCGCCCGCCACCGGCGAAGGCGGCAAGGGCCTGGGCCTGGCCATTGTCAAACGCATTGTGGAATTGCATGGCGGGCGCGTGGCGGTCACCAGCGTGCCGGGGATGGGCACCCAGGTGACGCTGACATTGCCAGCTGCCGTCTAGCCGTTTAGCCGTCTAGCCGTTTAGTTTTTCCGGAAAATCACCACGTGCTGCCATGGCAAGGTGCTGGCCGTGCGCTCATAAAACAGCGGGTGCTGCGCGGCCTCTTTGCGCACCTGCGCTTCGGTCATCTTGTGCAGCGCCTTGATGGGCACGCGGGCGTCCTCGGCCCGGTACTCGACAAACACCACCCGGCCACCGGGCTTGAGTGCGCGCACCAGGCTCTGCATCACCTCAAACGGAAACTCAAGCTCGTGGTACACATCGACCATGATGGCCAAGTCGACGCTGCTGTCAGCCAGCTTGACGTTGTCCAGCGCCCCCAGCACCGGCTTGATGTTGGCCAGGCCGGCTTTTTTGGCCAGCTCAGTCAACATCTGGATCATCTCGGGCTGCACGTCTACCGCGTACACCGTGCCGGTGGAGCCGACCAGCGGCGACATGCGCCGGGCGTAGTAGCCGGTGCCCGCGCCTATGTCGGCCACGGTCATGCCCTGGCGTAGCCCCAGCTCGCGCAGCAGCAGGTCGCCCCGCTCTTCCTGCTGCCGCTCTTCGCGCTCCAGCCAGGCGGCGCCCTGCCAGCCCATCACGCCT
>JANYJD010000059.1 GCA_025358555.1 Rhodoferax sp. | reverse complement strand
GTCTTTATCGAAAGCGGCGGCGACAACCTGGCCGCCACGTTCAGCCCGGAACTCAGCGACCTGACAATCTACGTGATCGACGTCGCTGCAGGCGAGAAAATCCCGCGCAAAGGCGGCCCCGGTATCACCAAAAGTGATCTGTTCGTCATCAACAAGACCGACCTCGCACCGTATGTGGGCGCTGACCTGAAGGTCATGGAGACCGACACCCGGCGCATGAGAACCACCGCCAAAGGGCTCAAGCCGTTTGTGATGACCAATTTGAAAACCTTGGTGGGGCTGGCGGATGTTGTGTCGTTTATCGAAGCGAGAGGGATGTTGATAAATGCCTGATTCCCCCTTCAAATAGTGGCCAAAAGGGACCGGCTTTCAAGGCCAAAGCGTCACGACGGATTTGGGAGTTTTGGTCCAGAGCGGAAACGCCAACCATTTCCAGCGCCAACTAGTACTTTTCCAAAATCTGCTTACGCCCAATGCCTTTCTCGCCCTAAAAGTCGACCTTGAAATTTTTGAGCATCGGCTCCAAGCGGCAATGCGTCGAAATGAGCTCATTAATGTGAGCCTCCAAACAGGCGTTAGCAGACATTATTGTGCCGCTCACATACGACCGAATGACCTCAAAAAACGCGCCAAACTCCGGCCCAGCATTTGAATTTTAGAGCGTGGCAGAGGAACCCGGCCCGCTGGTCAGGCAGCACACGCAAATGGCCGCCGATGGGGGCGGTCACACCCAATCCCGAACACGACTGCGTCATCAAGGCGTATCCGGATCACAAAGACATTCAGGGGTTGGCCGCATGAATGAGGCGACAAGTGGCTTGACCCGCGCCGAGGGCCAGACATTCACGCTTGCCCATGAATTCCGTACGCCGCTAATTCCTCCGATGAAATCGCCTTTGCGCCAACCAACTGGTAATGCTTTTCATCCACAACCCTGATCACACCATCAACCACAGTCAGTTCAAACATCGCAATCCGCTCATCCGACATGAACTGCGCTGACACCGGGCGGCACACCAGGTTTTTGAAAGCCTGGGCACAAAACGCAACGTCTTGCTGGGTTTGAACCACTCCATGTTTGTCAGAGCCGCCTTTGGCTTGCACAGGCACCACAAACTGGCGGCCATGCCGGTCAATTCCGACGTAGATTTCATCAATCTCGATTTGCCCCACGTGCTTCACCGTCGTTCGCAAATGGTTCTGTAGTGAATACGCCGTGATTCCGAGGAATACATCGACCAGCCGGTTGTATCGAACTTTTGCCAACAGGGCCTGCTCGTCACCCAGTGCGTAAGCGCCAATGATTTGGGGCGTCGCGTCGGGCACCTTGATGGTCAACAGTTCCTCGCGAGGCACGATGCGATTCAGCTTGACCAGGCGGAATCGATATTTCGCTCGGCCAGCGCCTTCGATGATCCACTCCAAGCCATTTTTGGCGGTGGCCAAAATACTGTCCGGAAGTTCATTGCGGTAGCGAAACGAGTAGATCAGATCGCCCACGTTCTTGGGTAATTTGATGTCCAGCTCGGCAGCAATGCCTGCAAATTCATCGCGGGTGAATTCAAATGACTCGCTCTTTTTGCCGTAATGGTTCGAAAACACCTTGGCAATGATTGCGGAGTAGCGGTTTTGAACCTTTGGCGCGAATGCTTTGGATTCCGATGCCTCGGGCTTTTTGTGGGCGTCAGGCATACGCTTCTTCAATGGATCTAGTTTTCCCGTCACTGACGGGCTTGCGGGTTCGCTGCGCAATCACGTTCTTGGCAACGCCAAAGTGTTGCGACGCGTGCCACATCTGAAAACTCAACAAGCGCTCGTCGCCCATCTCCAATAGCTGTTTTGGTTTTTCTGGCGTTAGCCCCAAAGCACTCATGATTTGGGATGCCACAGATCGCCCCAACAAGGGTGGAACACTGTTGCCTATTTGACGGAACCCGTGCCATTTGGTGGTGTGAAATCTGAACCAGTCTGGGTAAGAGTGAAGGCGCGCCGCTTCACGCACCGTGATGACGCGGGGCAAGACGGGGTGAATCGGGCGTGGCGACGTGAATGCGCCACGGGCGCTGTCGGTACCGGCCCGCAGTGTGTTGCAAAGGCCATCCGGATGCAGCTTTTTGAACCGGCTGACAGGTTCGGTGTCGCCGTTTTTTGTCGCCAGGAAGCGCTGTTGCGACAGGGCGGTATGTTCGGTTCGCAAGCTGGAGGTCAAGGCGTCAGGGTCGAAACGCCGGCTGTATCCAAAGTTTGATGGATCGATAGCAAACCCGCGCATACGCCTCGCATAAACAGATTCACTCTTCCACAGGGTGGCGACTGAATCCGCCACCGCCAGTTGCGCAAATTGATCCGCGTCTGGCAGGTCGCCAATGGCATCCCAAACGGACGCCTTCTTCTTGCCCGGTGTCGGGTAGCCGGGCATGCCCTGATCTGAGCGGGCGCCAATCAAAAATAGGCGCTGCCGGTCTTGCGGAACGCCAAAATCCGAAGCATTCAACACTTGGTAAGGAAGCAGCACCTTGTAGCCAGCTTCGCCCAGCGCGACGATCAACTCGTCCAGAAACTGCACCTGCTTGCCCAATGTAAGCCCCTTGACGTTTTCGAAGACGCAAAACTTCGGCCTCAACTCATGGACCAGGCGAACGTAATGAAACACCAGTTGGTTGCGCTGATCGTCCAGCGCACGTTTGCCCATCATCGAGAATCCCTGGCACGGCGCGCCGCCAAAGACCACATCAATGTCTGATTCATAAAGGCCCGCCCGGCGGCGAATTTCAGCTCCGCTCACGGCAACGACAGAGGCGCAGATAGCCTTCGAGTTTGGAAAATTGAACTCGTGCGTCGCACAATGAATGGGGTCAATTTCGACTGCGGCTTCAATGTCAAAACCTGCCTGCTCGAAACCGAGCGACAAGCCACCTGCACCTGAAAACAAATCGATGCCAATAGGGCGCTTGTTGATCTTCATCGTGCAGTTCATTTTGAATGGATATGTGATTATTTACAGTGTACATCGCCAGCAAATTGACGGCAACTTTCATGAAGCAGGTACCATAAAGTAGATCACAGCCAGCAAAGCCATTGGCAACAACAACACCAACGACCGGGCACCGCATCGCCGCTTAAGCTGCCAAGCAACCGGCGGTAGCAATTTGCAGCCGCGCGCGCCCGCAATGGCGTGAAAATTGCGTGGCAAGATCGTTGCCATCTAAAAAAAAATGTCCCCCTCCTTACCCCCGCATATTTTCCAGTCCATCACCCTTGCCAAGGCCCAGCCAGCATGAGAGTTGTCGTCCGCTCCACACTGCAAAGCCGGGTGCATTCCCTGGCCAACCGCCTGCGCGCACGAGAGCTTGCCTGGCGATGGGTTGGCGCCAAATGGCCGCGGCTGCTGCCTTGCGCATCAGACATGGCCCGCAGCAGTTTCGGGCGCTCTTTGCCCGGCCAGGAACTACTGGTGTCCACCAATGCGGATGCGTCAGTCTGGTCGCTGTCGGTGGCGCATGAGGAGCGCAATGGCACGCGCACCTGGATGACGCGGGCGCAAGTGACAGACACCGGCAGCGCCGACGTGGTGGGCCTGCAAACTGCCTGCACAGACGTGCCAGACGCGCCGCTGGTGGTGGCCCCGCCGCGCCTGCTGGGAGACTGGGTGGAAGGCCTGGAACTTGAAGATGCAGGGCTTGCCGTGCAGGGCGCGCCGCGTGAGGTGACCGACCGGTGGCAACTCGATGCCCTGTGCGAGCACCTGCTGGCGCAAGACCGTGCACTGCCCGTCATCGCCCTGGTCAACCGACCCCAATCGCGCTATTACGGTGTTGACCCGGACGGGTTGGCTGAAAACCTGCGTGGGCTGGCGCACGTGGCCTGTGTGGCGTCGCATTTGTCTGACGACGTGGCCGACCGGCTGGGCCAGGATTTCTCGTTGGTGCACGGTGCCGCGCGAATCTACGCGCGGGGCTTCCATGCCAATGCCGCGTCAGGCGCCCACCCATTGGTCAAGGACGCCAGCTCGGCGTCTGGCGGTCGGCCCGACGACCCGGGTGCGTTCCGGCGATTGCTTCGGAAAAAAATATGTGCACTGAGCGTCAATGAGTTTTGAACTAAAACGCTATATATTAAATAGCTTTTGATGCATATCCAACAAGGGCTACAGGCTCGTTTCATTGGGAAAATCGCCTGAAATCATCAAAAACAGCCGCCGCCGGGGAGCCCATGACGAAATCTGCCTCGCGTCAAAACCGGGTTGCAAACCCGAGGCAGCTAAAATACACCCATGGAAGCTTGGCCGAGCGGTTTAAGGCACCGGTCTTGAAAACCGGCGAGGGTTTATCCCCTCCGTGAGTTCGAATCTCACAGCTTCCGCCAATACCGCCTTTGAGGCGGTTTTTTTTCGCTCAATCCCCACAATAGTTTTGATTGGCGCAGGTCGATGTCCAAGCAGGCGTCTTTGTTGGCGCTGTTTATGGCCGCCGTGTTAGTCCCGCTTTTGTCGATAGCAATTTTCTCGGGCAAACCGTGCAGGTTGATGGCGCGCTCCAGATAACACCGTGCTGCGGCCTTGTCGCGCTTGGCCGTGAGAAGGAAGTCCGCCGTATCACCGGTCTTGTCGACAGCGCGGTACAGGTATTTCCATTGTCCGGCGACTTTGATATAGGTTTCATCCATCCGCCAACTTGTGCCCACCGGGCGCTTGCGTCTGCGAAAGATGACAGCCAAGACCGGCAGGATCTTCAATGACCAGCGGTGCACAGTGGAGTGATCGACAAAGACGCCACTCTCTTGCATTATTGCTTCCAGATGGCGCAAACTCATCGGGTAAGCTGCATACCAGCGCACGCATACAAGCATGACCTCAAGCGGGTAGTGCAACCGTTCGAGCACCCTGCGTAGCTAGCCAATCATTTGCCTGTTCGTCGTTTCAGTCATTATGGAATTGTCAGTGATGGCTTATTGCGACACAACCAGTTGGCGTGGGGCCAACCGCCGGACCGCCCGCGCCTGAGTCTGAACTGCTCCCTCCGCCGCCGCAGGGTGCCAGCAGCGCACAGCCCAATGCAATTGCACAGACTTCAACTTTCATGGAGTCATTGTAGGAAGACTCCTGCCCGCTCAAACACTTACAAGATGTAGCAGGGCCAGCACACGCATGACGGCTATTATGAACGTGGAAGCCCGCAACCAGATGGGCAATCAACCATCGATTCAATGGAGTTTTATTATGAGAAAATTTTCGCCAATTCGCGAATTCGCCAAGGCAACCGCAATAGCCTTGGCCACCTTTTCGGCCCAAGCCGCACTGGTTAACCCGGCCGAGCTGCCCAAGATGGTGGCTCAGGCCCAGAAGAACGGTGCGACGCCAGTGGTCGTTCACCTGGCCCCAACAAGCATTGAGCAACTCCGCGCCGACCTGAAAGGCGTCAACGCCGCCATGGCGCAGCGGTCAAGCCGGCTGCTCGCTGAACTGGGCCAACAGATTTGGGACGGTGGCCGATGGGACAACGGCCTGGGCCAAATCGGCCTGTATGTCACTGAGGCTGGCCTGAAGATGCTGCAAAACAGCAGCAACGCCGTCTCTTTTTATGCCGACCAATCCTGGAGCGCGCGCAGCAAACTCAGCGGCCTGGACGGCAGCCATGCAGAGATTGACCGGCTGCTTGACAGCAATGGCTACGTGGACGTCGCAGTCACCCTCAATGTCGATGGGCTGGATTTTGACACCTTGAAAGACGGCAGCGTCAGGCTGCGGCCTTCGGTGAAGACGGGCGAAGAGGGCCGTACAAAAGCCAAGGCGCTTCTTGACGGGTTGAGCGCCGCTCAAGCTCCCGGCAAGAATGCCGCTCTGACCGCAGTGCCGACGCTGGCGACGCCTGCGTTCACCGTGCGCCTCACGCGTGAAGGCGTGGTCAAGCTGTCCGCAAGCGATTTGGTGCGCAGCCTCAAGCCCGTGGGCTTCAGCGATGCGCGCCCCTTGAACTTCAACCCTGACGTGCTGGTGGCAGCCCAACGTGACGGCGCGGCGCAAGTCGTCATCACTATTCGCACGCCCATTACCGGCGGCAACCAGTCTGCCGCATCGTTTGCCACACAAACCCAATCGCACAGACGGGCGCTGGACGGGCTGCTGGCAGACGCTGGTGTGAGTAGCAAACTGCAAGACTTGTCGATGTTCGGTGCGATGGCGGGGCGGCTGACTTGGGCTGAAATTCAGGGTCTCAAAGCGTCCAAAGATTTCCGGCTGCTGAGTGTTGAGCTCAACCGAGCTATGGGCAGCCCGAGTTTGGCTACCAGTACAGGCCGATACATGATGAACATGCAGGTAGCCTGGAATGCGAACTTTCGAGCCGCAGGGCAAAACATCGTCGTGCTGGACACAGGAATGCAAACTAACCACGAGTTTTTCAAAGACGTCAATGGCTCGAGCCGGGTATTTTTTGAAGGTTGCTACGGCACAAACCAACTTGTCAATGGTGTTCAGTGGGAATCCATTTGCCCCCAACAAGGTGCCAATGGCGCAGGCCCCGGCGATAGCCCCGGCGGACTAGCTGGGTCTGCCGCACCCAGGCTGAACTGCGCGTCCCAATTGGATTACTGCCAGCATGGCACGCACGTTGCGGGCATTAGTGCGGGCCGGGCCTCGCTGCTGTTGCCCCCAACGGGTCTGCAGGGTGTCGCCCCAGATGCCCGCATCGCGGCCTTCCAGGTTTTTTCTTACGACCAGGCGCGATTGCAAATTCCAACGGTTTTTGACGACGACTTGATCGCCGTAATGCAAAACCTAGCAAGCATCATGACACCTGGCACGGCCAACAATCCGTTCGTTATAAATATGAGCTTGGGCGGTGGGGCCTATGTATATCGATGCCCTGGTTACTCTGCCGCGTTCACGACGGCAGTCGAAACGCTGTTCAATCTGGGTGTCCCCGTTGTTGCATCCACCGGCAATCAATCGCTGAATACAGCTATCAATTGGCCTGCCTGTGTACCGCATGTGCTCAAGGTGGGTGCGGTTCCGGACGACAGCTTTGGATCCAACCGCGCCTCCTACTCTAACCTGGCGGACCCAAGTCAATTTCCGGGGGAATTTTTCTGGCTAGCACCAGGCGGTGATGGCTATTTGAATGGTGTCGGTGTGCGCTCTGCCATTCCCGATGTCACTTCAACAACCCAGACCCGCATGCTCAGTGGCACCTCGATGGCGGCACCCCATATAGCTGGGTTTTATGCAGTGCTCAAAGCTGTTGTCCCCGGCATTGCCATCAACGACGTCTCAAACTGGATTCACAACAACGCCGCCGTACCGGTGTACGCCAATCTGTGCACTGTCAGCGCGCCGTGCTCCACCCAGTTCCTTCGCACACACTTGACGGCGCAATAGCTTAAATTCGAGGAGGATCTGATATGACATGGAATTTGCAACAGACTGCGGTAGTGGGCGTCATGCTCGCAGCATCGGCAACCTTGGGTGCCTGCGGCGGCGGCGATATTTCACCCAACCCTGTCGTGGAGGTGGTTACAGTCAAGAAAGAGCTACAAGGCCAAAGTAGCAACGACGTGCCCAGTACTGTAGCGCTACTGGTCACCGCCGGGGTTGGGGTGATTGCTAAAAAATGTGCCACATTGAAGCCGGAGCCATCGTCGATACCCGGCACGTCCAATCTTGGACTCCTACGTTATGCAGTTCTCGTTGATATTGCCGCCACTGACGTTCAGAAGGCGAAGTCGGTGGGATATTTGTTGTTTAGCGCTGCTGATGCCATCCCCGACAGTATTGTTGCCTGCTGAATCCCCTGCGCCGGGGTAGCGCCTTGCCAGAAAAATTCTTGCGGCTTGTGCCGAGGTGCGCTGCACGTCAACGGGTGCTATGCCGTGATCAATGCCCCCGTGCCTTGGCACACCGTCAATGAGCTATCGAACAGGACCCGCAACGCCGCCGCCGTGCCGGTGTACGCCAATTTGTGCACTGTCAGCGCGCCGTGCTCCACCCAGTTCCTTCGCACACACTTGACGTTGCAATAGCTTTAAGGATGCGCTGAAAATCAGACAACTTATTCAGCGCATCCCTAAATCATTCGATAAAGCAACATCTATTCTGTAAATTTCGATTTTGGTTCTGAGTTTGTTGCGCAATAGCGTCGGGTCAGGGCTTCATGTTCAGGTAGATTTTTGCGCTCATCCACTCCTCATCTTGTTCGGCCAGCAAGGCACTCACCAAGCGCTGACAACTATCGGGGTTTGGAAACAAGGTGGCGACACGGGT
>JANYJD010000051.1 GCA_025358555.1 Rhodoferax sp. | reverse complement strand
GGTGCGCGGGCCAGCAGGCTGGCTTCGCCTTTGTATTGGCCAGCGGCCAGCTTGGCGCTGTTGAGTTGGAGTGCATGGCGCGTGCCATCGAATTGGTAGCGGCCTGACAGCTCCGTAGCCTGCTGCGCGAGCTTGCCCGTGCTGCGCAACGCGTCAATCGCAAACGTCAAGTCCGCCTGAAACGGCAGCAACAGACTGTCCAGTGGGGCGGCACCCGTGTCAGGGCTTTGGTCATTGATGTCAAGTTGGGCCACGTGCAGTGTGTCAAGCTGCAAACGGCGGTCCAACAGCGCCCTGGGCTGCCACACCAGGTCAATCTGGCGTGCTTCAACCGCCAGCCCGTTTTTCTCCCAGCGCAGCAAGCCAATGTGGCCACCGTGGCGCAGGGTGCCCCGCACATCTTGAGCGACCAGCATCTGCCCCGCAGGCAAGTAACGTGACGCCTGGCTGAGTGCGGTGGCCAGCGACGTGTCGGTGCCGGTCCAAATCCAGAAGGCCAGCAGCATCAGGCCAGCCAGAAGCACAGGGCTCATTAGCGAGCCAAGCAGCCAGAAAAAGACTTTACGGGGCTTTGTCAAAAGGTGAACCCAACACTCAAGTGCAGCCGCAGCTTCTTCACCGCAACGCCATAAGCCACGTCAATTTGCAGCGGCCCGACCGGGCTTCTCCAGCGCGCACCGGCTCCAATACCCACTTTGGCGCGCAAATCCCCAGGCTTGTCCGCCACCGCCCCGGCATCAATGAACACTGTGCTTTCCCAATCGGTGAGTTTGTCGTTGACCACAATGGGGCGCTGCCATTCCACGCTGCCTGCCGCCAGAAACCGCCCGGCCGCTATGGCCCCGCTGGCCAGTTCGTGGCCAATGCTGCGGTAGGCGTAACCGCGCACCGAGGTGTCACCTCCGGTTAAAAAAAGCTGGGTGCTGGGCAGCTCCGCGCCCGTGCGTGCCAACACCACGCCGCCTTCTGCCCGCAACGCAACGCGCCCTGCGCGCAGGGTTGCACTCGCGCTTGCGTCAGTTGCTGCCAGCGACGTCAGGCCCAGCCACCGCACGTGGGCCCGCAGGTACGGTTGCCGGTTGCTGCCCAGCGTGACGCCGCCGCCCAACTCACCTCCAAGTCCGTAGCCCTTGGAAGGAAAAGGCAGGCTGTCGAAATTGCGCTGCGTCAACGCGTAGTTGGCGCTGAGCGCATCGGCGCTGCGTGGGCTGCCGGGGCTGTCGGCGGCGTCCAATCCAGCCGTTCCGGAGACGCGCGCGCGGTCGTATTGAAGGTAGAAATTGCGGTCAATCCGCTCGCCACCCTTCGTGCGGCCCAGCCGCAAGCGCTGGCTGTTAACATCAAAGCTGCCTGATGTCTGGCTTTGCACCAGCGCTGAGGTGACCCAGCGCCAGCCGGATTCATCGGGCGGCGACGTCAGCTCACTGCCAAGCGAGCGCGTAGCCCGGTCCAGCGACAGCTTGGAGATGGCCCGCCAGCCAATGCCCGGCACCTGGTTGTGGGTGTGCTCCAGCGACAGGCGCGGCCCGCTGTCGGTGCTGATGCCCACGCCCAGCACTGCTTTTTGCAGCTTGGCTTCGCGCAGTTGTATCAACACCGGGGCCTGCGACGCGCTGCCCGCAGCCGTGTCCAGCGACACGTAGACCGAATCGAAAAAACCGCTGTCTGACAGGCGTTGCTGCGCTTCCAGCAATTGCACCTGGTCATAGTCGGCGCCGGGTTTCAGGCGGGCCAGCCGGGTCACCAGTTGCGCATCAAAGCGCTTCGTGCCGGTGATCTTCACGTCACCCAACTGGTACGCCAGGCCGGAGTCCAGCGTCACGCTCAATGCGGCTGTGCTGGCATCCGTGTCAATGTCTGCGCGGCTGGTGAGGATTTGCCCCACCGGATAGCGCCGCACCGTCAGCAAGCGAAGCGACTGGGTCTTGGCAGCATTCCAGTCGGCTTGTGTAAACGGCATGCCCGGGCGCAAAGTCCAGTTTGATCGAATCATGCGGCGCTGGTCCTGCGCCGCATCATCTTCTGCAATCGCTCCCACGAAATCAATCTTGACCTCGCTGATTTTGACGGCGTTTCCCGGTTGAACAGTGATTTGCACCAGCCTCGCAGCCTTGGGGTTTTGCGGTGTGTCCCGCACTGCAAGGACGATTTCTGGCGCAAAGTAGCCCAGCGTGCCCAGCAGGTCTTTCACATTGCTTTGAGCCGCTGTCAGCAGCCGGGCCAGCTCGCTCGCATCCAAGTCGCTCAGCTCGCGGTAGCGCTGCAACTCGATGTGGCGTTGCAGGTAGTCCTTGATGTCTGGTGGGGCCTGGATCTCGATGTCAAAGGCGAGGGTTTGAGGCGGGCTTAGGTCAGGTGTTGTTGGACTGGATTGCACCGGTGCAGGCGCTTCGGGGCCGACTGGCACTGTCTGAGCCTGCAATGCCCCAGAAACTGCCAAGGCACAAACGAAAAAAGCTGGCCACCAGACCAGCTTTTGCATCAGCGCCTTCAAAAGGTAAGTTTTTCGTCGCCCAAACATCCACTTATTTTGACAGCAAACGCATCGCGTCTTCGAGACCCTTGATGGTGAGGGGATACATGCGCTGGCTCACAATTTGCTGAACCACGCTGATGCTCTGACGGTATTGCCAAACGCCTTGCGGCTCAGGGTTGATCCACACAAATTTTGGAAACGCGCTGGTCAGACGCTGCAGCCACTCAACCCCAGCCTCTTCGTTGTTGTATTCCACGCTGCCGCCGGGTTGCAAAATTTCATACGGGCTCATCGTAGCGTCGCCAATGAAGATAAGTTTGTAATCCTTGTTGTACTTGCGGATGATGTCCCAGGTCGCAAACTTCTCGCTGAAACGGCGGCGGTTGTTTTTCCACATAAAGTCGTACACACAGTTGTGGAAGTAGTAAAACTCCATGTGTTTGAACTCGGTCTTGGTGGCCGAGAACATTTCTTCCACGCGCGCGATGTGCTCGTCCATGGTGCCGCCCACGTCCATCAGCAGCAGCACTTTGACGTTGTTGTGGCGCTCGGGGCGCATCTTGATGTCTAGCCAGCCCGCATTGGCCGCCGTCTTGCTGATGGTTTCGTCCAAGTCCAGCTCTTCTTCATGGCCTTCGCGGGCAAACTTGCGCAGGCGGCGCAGCGCTACCTTGATGTTGCGGGTGCCCAGCTCCTGCGTGTCGTCGTAATCCTTGTAAGCGCGTTGGTCCCACACCTTCACGGCGCTTTTGTTGCGGCTTTTGTCTTGCCCAATGCGAATGCCTTGCGGGTTTTGGCCGTAAGCCCCAAAGGGCGACGTGCCGCCGGTGCCAATCATTTTGCTGCCGCCTTCGTGGCGCTCTTTCTGCTCTTCAAAACGTTTCTTGAGTGTCTCCATCAGCTCGTCCCAGCCCATCTTCTCGATCTTGGCTTTTTCTTCGGGGCTGAGTTCAAGCTCCAGATTCTTGCGCAACCATTCCAGCGGAATGTCCTTGGTGAAGTCGGCAATCATCTCCACGCCTTTGAAGTACGAGGCAAAAGCGCGGTCAAACTTGTCGTAGTGTTTTTCGTCCTTCACCAGCGTCGTGCGGCTGAGGTAATAAAAGTCGTCGATCTTGTAGCCA
>JANYJD010000017.1 GCA_025358555.1 Rhodoferax sp. | reverse complement strand
TGACCATGGACGCTTCGCCCACCGTGTCCTGGCCAGGCTGGGCATCTGCGGCAAGCGCTGAGCCAGCCAATACCGCGAGCGAGGCGGCAAACGACACAACGCGCAGGAAAAATGGGGTATTAGTCATGGTTAATCTCTTTGGTACCTGAAAATTTACCACGGCCAGGTTTTGTTTTCTGTGCCCCGAATCACATATTCGTCACAAGTTTGGAAGAACTTTGGCAGAAGTTGGGCAAAAGTTCATCGCAAGCAAATCGCAACTTCAGTGCATGTTCGCAGGGGCTAAACTCGTCCCCAATGCCCGTTTCGCTTCAATTATTAGCGCAATTTCCGCTACTGCATCCGCTGTCGCGCGACGCCTTGGAGCCGCTGTCTGGAAAGATGACCCTGCGTTCTTTCGCCCGCCGGGCCATGGTTCTGTCCAAAGACAGCGCCACACAGGAATTGGGCTTTCTGGTCGATGGCCGCCTTCAAGGACTTGATTTTACCGTGGACGGTCGCAGCGTGGGGCTGTATTTTGTGGACCCGGGGGATTATTTTGGCGAGCTCTCGGTGGTGGACGGCAAGCCGGGTTCGGAATTTGTTGTGGCTGCGGCGCGGTCTACCGTGGCTTTTTTGGAGGCCCGGGCGGCGCATGAGCTAATCTCCATGAACCCGGATCTGGCCCGGTCCGTGATGGGGCGCCTGGCCGGGCGGGTCAGGGCTGTGATGGCGCAGCGCATGTTGCTGAGTCTGGCCAACCCGTTTCAGCGTCTTTGCGTGCAATTGCTTCAGCTATCCCAGGATACTGCGGCTGGGACCGTTACGGTGGACCCGGTTCCGACGCACCAGGAGTTGGCCATCATGATCAATGCCAGCCGCGAGACCGTGACGCGCGCCTTTCAGCTGCTGTTTACCCACAAGATATTGGTGCGTGAGGGCAGTACGCTAACGCTGGTCAGCATGGAAAGCCTGAAAAACATCGCCGAGGGGCGTGCCGACGCGCCCAAGGCTTAAACTACGCGGCTTTGCCTGACGCAGTCTGACACCTTGCAAACCCTCTTTTCTTACCTGTTTCCATGGCGCTATGCAGGCCTGATTCGGCAATTTGTCAGGCGGGAATTTGACGCACGCTACCGGCAGTCCCTGCTGGGCGTAGCGTGGGCTTTTTTGACGCCGTTGCTGATGCTGGGCGTGTACACGCTGGTTTTTCGCTTCATCTTCAAACTGCGCTGGGGCGGCACCGGGGATGAGAGCGACCTGGCCTTTGCGCTGCGCCTGTATGCGGGCTTGGCGGTGTTCAACTTTTTTGCGGAATGCGTCAACAAGGCGCCCCGCCTTATCCTGGACCAGCCCAATCTGGTGAAAAAAGTGATTTTTCCCCTGGAGATCCTGTCATGGGTCAGCGCCCTGGCTGCACTGACGCATTTGGGCGTGGCCCTTTTTCTGATGCTGGTTTTCGGCCTTTGGGAGCAAGGGGGCCTGCCGTGGACGGTGGTTGCACTGCCGCTGGTATGGCTGCCCCTGTTGCCGCTGTGCGTAGGGCTGGGATGGCTGTTGGCGGCAGTGGGCACTTATGTCAAAGACGTGGGCCAGGTGCTGGGCATGCTGGTGAGTTTGTTGATGTTTTTGAGCCCCATTTTCTTCCCGGTCGAGGCGATTCCGCCTGCGGTGCGGCCATGGCTGTTTTTGAACCCGCTGGCTTTGACCATCACCCAGACGCGCCAGGTTCTGCTGGACGGCCAGTGGCCCGACTGGTCTGCATATACTATTCATTTAATAGCGTGCTGTGCACTGGCGGTGCTGGGGGCAGCCTTTTTTAAGGCTGCACGCAAAGGATTTGCGGATGTTGTCTGACGTGGCGATTGAAGCCCGTGGTTTGGGCAAGTGCTACAGCCTCTACGAGCGGCCAGGCGACCGCCTGAAGCAGTTGCTGTGGGGCCGCTGGCGGGACCCAGGCAAACCCTATTTTCGCGATTTCTGGGCAATGAGAGATGTCGACTTTGCCATTGCAGCCGGCGAGGTGGTCGGGATTGTGGGGCGCAATGGCGCGGGCAAGTCCACCCTGCTGCAGATGGTGTGCGGCACGTTGCAGCCCAGCGTGGGCGAATTGCAGGTCAAGGGCCGGGTGGCAGCGCTGCTGGAGCTGGGTGCAGGGTTCAACCCTGATTTCACCGGGCTGGAGAACATCTACATGAATGCCGCCATTTTGGGCCTGAGCCAGGCGCAGGTGGACCAGCGGCTGGAGGGCATTTTGGCGTTTGCCGACATTGGCGATTTCATCCGCCAGCCGGTCAAAACCTATTCGAGCGGAATGTACATGCGCTTGGCTTTTGCTGTGGCCACCAGCGTGGAGCCTGACATTTTGGTGATTGACGAAGCGCTGTCGGTGGGGGATGGCGCATTTGCGCGCAAGTCGTTTGACCGCATCATGGGGCTCAAGGACGCGGGCAAGACGATTTTGTTTTGCTCACATTCGATGTACCAGGTGGAGGCCCTGTGCTCCCGCGCGATGTGGATTGAGTCTGGCACACTGCGCATGATTGGATCGGCGGCTGACGTGACCAGCGCCTACCAGGCCAGCCTGAACAGCAGCGCCTACGTTTCTGCCGCGCCAAAGGCCAACGCGCCGCTTGCCGCAAATTTGCCCGCGTCGGCTGCGCCACCCGGTACGGGGCGGATCAACCGGATATTTGCCACCGCGCATGGAACACCAGGGCGCGAGGTTGACCTGGTTTCTGGCGAGACTGATCTGCAAATCACCATTGATTTTTCAGTGGACCCCGGGTTGCCAGTGCCCAGCGTGGCGTTTGGATTCTCAGATTCAAACAACCTGACGGTTTCCAGCGTGCTGTCGGGCAATGACGGTGTGGAGCTGCATGTGGATGCCAGCGGGCACGGGCAGGCCAGTGTGGTCTTCCCCAAGCTTCCGCTGCTCAAAGGGCGCTACACGGTGACAGGTTTCTTGCTTTGCGAAAACGCATTGCATCCGTATGAGCAGGTAGAGCAGAGCCTGGTGTTGAATGTCACCCAAAAGGGGCTGGAGCAGGGCTTGGTGAAACTGCCGCATGAGTGGCTGCCCAACACGTGACGCTTGCATCTGCAACCCCTCTGGCCGGGCAGAAGGATGACCAACCCCGCCACACGGTGCAGGTGGGTGAATTTACGCTGACACTGCGCGACGTGGTGCGCAACGACAGGGCCGCTCTGCTCGCCCTGCACTCGTTGGTGTTTGGGCCGAACGTAGACGCCCGGTGGCATGCCTGGAAATATGGCGAAGCGCCGGGCCAGGGCCGGGGACAAGGCGTTGGGGCCTGGCATGGTGATGAGCTGGTGGCGTTCTGCGGCGGCTTGCCCCGCACCTTGTGGCAAAAAAACAAAAGCCTGGCCGGGCTGCAAATTGGCGACGTGATGGTGCACCCATCATGGCGCGGCATTTTTACCCGCCGTGGGCCGTTTTTTCACGTCTCCAAACATTTTTATGACAGCCGGCTTGGCGCAGCGCCCAGCCGGCCGTTCCAGTTGGGCTTTGGGTTTCCGAGCCAGCGGCATTTGCGCCTGGCAACGATGACCGGGCTGTTGCACGACGGTGGGGCGATTGAGTCGCTGCACTGGCGTGCATTGCACGCGAAGGGGCTTGACCTGCCCTGGCATTGGCGCTGGCAGCGTCTGGACCCATTGGACAAGCGCTTCGACGCAGCAACAAACGCTGCTTGGGAGTCGATGCTGGCTGCAGCCTGCGACGAAGGCCTGACCCTCGGGCAGCGTGACGCCGGGTATTTGCGCTGGCGGTATGTAGATCGTCCAGATGCCTCTAGCCCTAGTGTAATAAGAACTTATTGCTATCAATTTTTTGAATTGCGCCGGCCCTGGTCCAGAATTCCTGCGGGGGTGGCGGTATTGGATTTGAGATCACCCTCAGCCCACTGGCTGGACTGGGTGGGACCTGTCAAGCTGATGCCGCTAGCCCTTCAAGCCTGCCAACGCGAAGCCATGCGGGTGGGCGCAACTGAATTGACCGCCTGGGCCAGCGCCGCGGTGGCACAGCGGCTGGCACAGTCAGGCATTGACCGGCGGGTGGTCTGTGCCGGGCTCGGAATCCCGGTGGCCTCGGATTTGAAGCCCGAAGAAGTGCCACGGTTACGATACTGGCTGATGGGTGGGGACACGGACTTTCTATGAACAACAACGAACGGGGCAAACTGAGCTTTGTGACGTGCGCCAGCAACCTGGAGGTGCTGGGCGCGCGTTTGCTGTCGTCGCCTTGCCTTGGGGCTGGGGGATATCCGCTGGCTGTGTATTTCAACGCACCCTCCGCCGCGCACGGCTTCAACGCCGCCCTGCTGGCCGAGCAGGCGAAATCGCGTGACGAACCGGGTGGCGGCTCGTGGCAGGTGTGGGTTCATCAGGATGTGTTTTTGCCGCAGGGGTGGGATGCCGTTTTTGGGCAGGCGCTGGCCAAGGCACAACAGGCGTTCCCGCAACTGGCTGTGGCGGGTGTTTACGGCCTTGCCGGTGCGGGCACCCATGCGCGGCGGGCCGGCCACGTGCTTGACCGGGGGAAACTGCTGCTGGAGGCAACGCCCTTGCCTTGTCGCGCTGACAGCCTGGATGAGTTGCTGTTTGCGGTGCGCATCGACACCGGCCTGCAGCTTGACCCCGCGCTAGGCTTCGATTTTTATGCCACTGACCTCGTATTGCAGGCGCAGGCGCAGGGCTGGCAGTGTGCGGTGCTGGATGCCTATTGCGAGCACTGGTCCAGCACACCAGCCAGCGGAGCCATACCGCAAGCAGTTGTTGAGCGCGTCCAATCCAGCGCTGCGGTATTTGAGCGTAAATGGGCGCAACGGCTGCCCATCACCACACCGTGTTTCGACATTGCCAGGCCCGGTGATGTGGCGGCGTTTTTAGCGTCAATCGTCTCGCATACGTTGTGAAGACAAAGTTGCTGCGGATGTGGCGTGTAGGGCTTTGGCGCCTGGTCGGTGTGGCCCACAGGGCAGACTTTGCCTGGTTTTTGCCAGGCATCGCCCAGCTGCCTTTGCCAATCGCCTACGCGCTGTCTGGCTTGCGGGGCTGGGTCAATGCAGTGACTGGGAGGGATTGGCGTTCTGTGGCGTTGGGTTTCCGCCATATCCGCCGCCAAAGCCTGGCCGGGTACCAATTGCTGCCCGGCAATGCGTCTGAGCACGAACGGGCAGCCTGGCGAAATGAACGTTTCGTGGTGGAAGCGCGTGACGAGTTTGAGGCCCGCCTCATAGCAAACAACCGGGTGTCAGAGCTGAGCTGCGCATTCATGCCGCCGGGCATGGAGGCAGTGTGCCAGCAGCCAAAGAAGGGCTTGCTGCTGTTGACGCCGCACTTTGACAGTTTTTTCCTGGGCGTCGCGTTTCTGGCAAGGTCTGGCGCCAAGGTCAACCTCATGTCATCAACCGTGACCCACGACCCACGGGTCAACCGGGCGGTGAAAGGCCATTTCACAAAAAAGTACCGGGGACTCGAACAACATTTGAATGGCGGACAGGTGCTGGACATGGAGGCAGGCTTGCGGCCTTTTTACCGCATGCTGGAACACCGGGAGACGCTGGTGGTGCTGGGGGATGCGCCGGTATTGCCGAACGGCGTCTCGATGGCGGTGGATTTTTTGGGTGCGCAGCGCCTGCTGGCAGGCGGCGCACTGCGCATGGCGCAGCGCACTGGCAGCGACCTGGGGGGCTACGTGTGCCGCCACGTGGGCCAGGGGCGCTACGAGCTGGAGGTGTGCCCGATTGGCCCGGCGAACGACCCAGACACAGTGGCCCGGGTTTACCAATTTTTCAACGACAGGATTCTGGCGCAGCCTGGTTTGTGGTGGGCCGCAGATTTACTGCCCAACATGCCGGCCGTTATGGCGGTGCCGGAACCGGAAGCCGGCGCAACCGGACCAGCCTGAATGGAGCGGGTATCGATTGATGTCGCCATCGTGAACTACCGCTGCGCGGCGGATACGCTGCAGGCGCTGGCTCGCCTGGCGCAGTGGCGTTACGGCACGGTCTGGCTGGTTGACAACAGCGCCCATGAGGCTGATGTTGCCGCAGATACGGCTGCAGATACCGCGGCGTTGTGCGAAGCTGCAGCTGGCATGCCCTGGGTGACGGTGTTGAGCCCTGGCAGCAACCTGGGTTTTGGACGCGCTTGCAACCTGGCGTTTGCCGGGTCAAAGGCTGAATTTTTTCTGTTGCTCAATCCGGATGCGCGCATTGCGGTCGAAGATGTGCTGCTGCTGGCCAGCGCCCTTGCAGACCAGCCACGGCTGGGTGGCGTATCGCCCAAAATCTTCTGGAATGAGCAACGCTCGTTTGTGTTGCCCGCAGCCTTTCCCCAAACGCCCTGGCACAGCATTGCATTGGCGTTGGCCACCCACTCGCGCGGAGTGACGCAATGGGCTGCCCAACGTGGTTTGAATGGCGCAATGCGGCAGATGGCATCGAACAGTCCGTTTAAGGTGCCCTTTCTTGCAGGCTCGGTGATGCTGTTGCGGCGCAAGGCGGTGCTGTCGTCCCACGGGCTGTTCGACCCGGATTACTTCATGTTTTTTGAGGATTCCGATTTGTCGTTGCGGCTGCGCAGCGCCGGCTATTCGCTGGCAATCGTCCCGGCTGCATCTGCTGAGCACGAATACCGGCACAAGGCCTTCAAGGCCGGGATGATGGAAAAAAGCCAGCACCAGTATTTCAGCAAGCAGTATGCAGCCTTCTATCGCTGGTCTGGCGGACTGACCCGTGTGTCCGCGCTGGCCCGGCCCGTAGACCTTGAAAAGTGGTTTAAGGTCATAGCAAAGCCCGTCATAAGCGCCCAGGAATTCGCGCATCACACAGGCAATGGCCGGGTGCTGGCCTTTAGCCCGTCCGTTCTGATGATGCCGGCCATATTTCGACCTTCGTTTGAGCAGGCGCGCGGTTTTGATGCGCAGGAGTGGGCATTGCTGGAGCCTGGCAACTATGCCGCCCTGATTTGCGGCCCAGACCGAACCAGCAAACCCGAATGGGTCTACTTCACACGTGCCGAGTTTTGACTGAGCCTGCGCCCATACGCGCGCATCGGCTTTTCAACAACATGGTGTGCAACAAAAGCGATCAGCAAGGTGATGCCCGTGCACAGCAACAGGGCTGCAACCCCACCCGCCGCAGGTAGAACGCGTCCGAGAATTTGGGGGGCTGCGTTGTGAAACAGATATACCCCGTAACTGAGTTCGCCCATGACAAGAAAAACGGGCTGAAACGATGCCTTGGTCCACCAGCGGGCTCCCTGCGGCGTGCTGGTAACCCCGCTGACAATCAGCGCATAACCCAATGCAGCACCCAGGCCAATATTGCCACCGATCCAGGGCGGCACAGTGGGCGCAACGCCATCGACAGGCGCTACATAGTTGGCAAAAATTAAGCCCATGCCGCTCAACACGAGCAAGCCGCAGGCAAGCCGCGTCAGGGCGGCCCTGCCAGCGGTGTCCCGCCGCACCATGGCGTAGGCCAGGGACCCCAGCATGAATTCGATCAACAGGCCAGGAACATGGACCGTGGCAATCGCGCGTGCAGTGATGCCTTTGTCGTCCGACGAAGCGCCAGCGACCAGCGCCAGATGCACCAAAGCGGCCAGCAACACCAGCCAGACAAAACCAAACCGCCCAAAGCGATGCCGGGTCGATACCCAAGCCAGCAAGGGCAACAACAGGTAATACTCCACCTCGGGCGGCAGGCTCCAGAAAGCCGGGTTGTAGAAGTTGGCCACTTGCAGCGACTCAAGCGTGTGCACCAAAAACAAATGCACCCAAAAATGATCCCAGGCCGCAGCGGTCGGCAGGTGCAATGCAATATATAGCATTAGAGCCAGCAAATACAAGGGGTACAGGCGGAAAAATCGGCGAATCAGGTGAGATCTCAGACTCAAGGGCTTGCCAAAAAAATACGGGCCGAATACGTAGCCGCTCAGCACAAAGAAAAGGTCTACCCCGGTGCTGGCAAAGCCCCAAAGCCCAGCCTGGGGTGTGAGCAGGTAGGTGTAATGGGTTGCCATGACCATGAGCGCAGCCCAGCCCCGCAAAGCCTCAACCACTGGATCGCCAGCCGCCGTGCCTTGGGAACGCGTGTCAGGGCCAGTGTGTCGTGGTGCAAGCATGGGGGCGAATTGTGGCACCCAAATCTCTACAATGACGCGTCAATATCACCTTGCCATGCCCGCTTTTGTCGCCGTTGTCGTTCCCTGTTACCTCGTAAAAGATCACATCCTGGGCGTTTTATCGCGGATTGGCCCTGAGGTGATCCGGATCTTTGTGATTGACGATGCCTGCCCAGAGGGGTCGGGGCGGCTGGTGCAGGAGCAATGCACCGACCCCCGCGTGGCAGTGCTGCACCATGCCGTCAATCAAGGGGTTGGAGCGGCTGTAATGACCGGATACGCCGCTGCGCTGAAAGAGGGGGCCGAGGTCATTGTGAAGGTCGATGGTGACGGGCAGATGGACCCGGCGCTGATTCCCCATTTCATTGCGCCAATCCTCAAAGGCCAGGCTGACTACACCAAAGGCAACCGGTTTTATGACTTGACGCACATCAGCCAGATGCCCAGTATTCGACTGATCGGCAACGCGGCGTTGTCATTCATGGCCAAACTATCGACCGGCTACTGGAACCTGTTTGACACTAACAATGGATTTACTGCCATCCATGCCAAAGCGGCACGCAGAATCGCTTTTGACAAGGTCAGCCCGCGCTACTTTTTTGAGACTGATTTGCTGTTTCGCCTCAACACCATCCGGGCTGTGGTGGTGGATATTGCCATGGATGCATCCTATGGCTCTGAGACCAGCAGCCTGCGCGTGACCCATGTGCTGGGTGAGTTTCTCGCCAAGCACCTGCGCAATTTCGGCAAGCGGGTTTTTTACAGCTACTTTCTGCGCGACATGACTGCGGCGTCGCTGGAGTTGTTTCTTGGGCTGTGCGCACTGGGTTTTGGCCTTGTGTTTGGTGGCATTCATTGGGCTGACGGCTTGGCTACCGGCGTTGCCGCCCCCTTGGGCACCATCATGCTGGCGGCCTTGCCGACGATGCTGGGATTGCAAATGCTCCTGGCGTTTGTGGCCTACGACGTGGCGAATGTGCCGCGACGGCCAATTCACGTTGACTTGCCGGATTGATCTCTCCGCACTGACGGCCACTTCGCACCCCAGGGATTAATTTTGTCAACTCACCATTTCATTCTTACGGTATTGACGGTGCTGGCTTTGTCCATAGGCCAGATTCTGTTCAAACTCGCTGCGCGCGGCCTGGACGGGACGGAGTCCTTGCTTAGCCAAATCATGGTGAATCATTTCCTCTGGATCGCGTTGGCGGTTTATGCCATTGCCACGGTGTTCTGGATCGGCTTGCTGCGGCAAATTCCGCTGAATCTGGCCTATCCATTTGTGGCGCTGGCGTTCTTTTTTGTGCCAGTGCTGGGGCACTGGATTCTGGATGAACCCTTGCGCTGGCAAAACTTGGTCGGCGCACTGGCCATCATGGTCGGTGTATGGATTTCGGTCGGCCTGGAGTGAATTTTCTGGCCACTTGGCATTCACCACCAAGCAAAGTCCGTACTGCGTTTTGGATCATTGCCCTGCTGTTGGCCACGGGATTCTCCTGGCTCATTCCGCCCATGCAGTCTCCCGATGAGGACAGCCATATTGGCCGCGCCTACTTGATCTCCCAGGGTGATTGGTTGCTGCAATTTTTGCCGGTCAATTCGACGGGCGCGATGGAAGCGCATCAACACGAAGCAACTGCAGCCAGCCAGCAAACGCGCCCACCTGGGGCGCGTGTGGGCGGATGGGTAGATGTGGGGCTCTCAAGTTTCATGGCCGCCTACCTGGACCTGGCGCGTCATAGCGTGAAACGGTTTAGTGCCACAGAAAAAGCCCAATTGGCCCAAATCAAGTGGTCAGAAACAAAGCGGTTTCAAATTTTGGCAGGAACGGGCTATTACTTTCCCGCTGTATACGCCCCGCAGGCATTGGGACTTGCCATTGGGCGCAAGCTCGGCCTGGACATTGGGCAGTCATATTACCTGGCTAAAGAAATGAGTTTGCTGGCCTGCTTTGCCCTGCTGGCTCTGGCGTTCCGCCTGATGGCGCCGAACCCGTTACTGGCGGCCATCCTGCTGTTGCCGATGAGCCTGTTCCAACTTCTTTCGCCCACGATTGATGGTTTAACCACGTCACTTTCGGTGCTGGCGATCAGCATTTTCCTGAGTTCTGCAGACCCCAAGCGCAAGCATACGGTGGCAGCGTCTTGGGGACTCATTACCTGCGTTTTTTTGCTGGCTACCAGCAGAACACATTTGCTGCCATTGCTGTTGTTGCCCTTCTTCCTGGCCTGGCGACGCCAATCCCGTCGGGACCTTTACCTGGGGTGCGGGATTACCGTTGGCGCGATAGCCTGGACCGCATTTGCGTTGCAGTCAACCATCGACGTGCGAATTGTCCGCGACCACACGACGGCGGAGTTGCTGCTGCACTACTTAGGCCATCCAATGTCGTTTTTGCAGGTGGTTTTCGCCTCCTTGAATGACCCTGGTCTGTTCATTTTTTATGAACGTTCCTTTGTGGGCGTCCTTGGGTGGCTGGATACATGGCTGCCAACGTATTTTTATCCCGCTCTATGGGCGGGCCTGGCAATTTGCGGGGCTGCGTCTGTGTCGGTTTCAACCCTGCAGCGGGACGGGCGTTCGCGATTGCTTCTTGCCGGGATCGCAATGGCGAGCGCCGGCCTGGTTTTTCTGGCCTTGCTGGTGACCTGGACACCCCACCCGGCGTTGACCGTCACAGGTGTGCAGGGGCGTTATTTCGTTGTGCCGGTGATCCTGCTTGCGTTTGCGATTAGCGGGGTTTCTGCTCCCACGGCCCCGCGTCGACAGTGGTTTGCAGCACTGGCAGTTGCCGGGTTTTCGGCGTCCTCACTGGCAGCTCTCACGATGACTTTGCTCAGTCGTTATCATTAGTGCCCTTTCACCTTGGGCTGCCAGGACGCATGGCTCTGTCCTGCCAAAATGCCCCGCATGTTGCTCCTGTAGTATTTCCCATGGAATCTGACCTCATCCCTTACACCGCAAGCAACGGCTTGCCAGCACAGGCTGTCTTGGTACTGGCACCGCACCCGGACGATGAGGTATTTGGTTGCGGTGGCGCCATTGCAAGCCATGTAGGTAACGGCGTGCCGGTTCACGTCGTCATCCTGACTGACGGCGCCCGCTTTGGAGAAGCAAGTGTCAGGGCCAATGAAAGCCATGCGGCTGGAAAAGTCCTGGGCTATGGCGAACCCGAGTTTTGGAGCCTTGCGGACCGGGGGCTGGTCTATTCTGAGGCATTGGTGCAACGCATCCTGGACTGCATCGCTGCCGGTAATGCCGATCTGGTTTATGCCCCGTCACCCTGGGAGATTCACCCGGACCATCGGCAAACGGCCGGGCTGGCGATAGAGGCCGTACGGCGGGCAGGCAATGCCGCCCGCATTGCGTTTTACGAGGTCGGCGCACCGCTTCGCCCCAACGTTCTGCTGGACATTACGCCCTTTCTTGGCACCAAAGAAGCCGCAATGCGCTGTTTTGAATCGCAGCTCGTCCAGCAGGACTATGTAAAGCATATCCAGGCGCTGAACCAATACCGCACCTACACGTTGCCGCGTGGCGTGCTGGCGGCCGAAGCTTACTGGGTGGTTGCAGCGGATGAACTCGACCACGCGACCGTGCGGGATTTGTTCACCTTGGTCTCTCCCGGCCTGCCAGCGCAACCTTTCACCTCAACGCGAACACTGCCTTTGGTATCAATCTTGGTTCGGAGCATGGACCGCGAGTTCCTGGCCGGGGCGCTGGACTCGGTTGCGCTGCAAACGTACCCGAATATCGAAGTATTGGTCGTGGCAGCAACCCCAGGGCACCGGCCTCTGCCTGCCAAGTGCGGTCCTTTCAAGCTGCGCATGCTTGAAACCGACATTCCGCTATTGCGCAGCCGCAGCGCCAACAAGGCAATGGAGTCCGCAGAAGGGAGTTTGCTGCTTTTTCTGGACGACGACGACTGGCTGATGCCCGGGCATGTTGCGCGCCTGGCCCATGTCTTCGCAAAACAGCCGCATGCGTTGGCGGTCTATACGGGCATCAGCCTGGTGGACGTTGAGGGCAAACCCTTGGGCCAGGCATTTGATCTGCCGTTCGACGCCCTGCGCCAGATGGCAGGCAATCTGACGCCCATTCATGCCGTGCTGTTCAGCGCAAAGGTGCTTGCCCAGGGGTGCCGCTTTGACGAGGCGCTGGAGCGGTACGAGGATTGGGATTTCTGGCTGCAGCTGGCGAAACTTGCCCCCATGGTGCATTTGCCGGGAGTCAGCGGCGTTTACCGCATTCACGAAAGCTCGGGCGTGCACTCGGACGCGGGCCCGGCGGGTGCTGCGGCGGCAGTCATGTATCAAAAATGGGAAAAGCATTGGACCCCGCAGCAGATTGGGCAGATCATGCAACGCGTTTGGTCCCATCCAGAACTGGAAGCAAATCTCGCAGACACAAGGCAGCGGCTGGCGTCAAACGAAGGGGAAACAACGCAATTGCGAAATGCAATTGCCTTGCATGAATCGGCAGTGGCCCAAAAGGACGCTGCGATGGCGCAGCGCGAATCAGCGTTCATGCACAAGGAGGCAACGCTGGCAAAGTGGGAAACCGCGTTCTTGCACAAAGAAGCGACGGTGACGCAGCAGCACTCGGCCCTCTTGCAGAAGGAGTCGGCGCTGGCACTGCAGGAATTCGCGCTTGTGAAACGACAATGCGCTTTCGTCGAGGAAGTATCGACCTCCGCCCAGCAAGAGCAGGAAATTCTTTTGCTGTCACAAAAAGTTCAGGATGCGGCCGGCCTGCTTGCGCAAAAGGCCCGCGACCTCAACGCTGTGCTCAGCAGCCGTAGCTGGCGCATCACCAGTCCTGTTCGCTGGTTTTCAACCCAACTGCGGCAAGGTTTTGGGCGAAGGAGGACTGCTAAAAAAATCAGGCGCGTGTTCGAAGTTCTTGGAGCCGAAGGGCCTAAGGGTCTATTTCAGTCAGTGCGCAGGGTTGTAGGCCGGTCGTTGAAAAAACCCGCCAGCTACGATAAATGGGTTGAAGACGTCAAACCTGCGACTGAAGCCGGCGGCAAATTTGATGCGCTTGCGTCAAAAATTGCAGGCTTCGCACATCGCCCGCTTATTTCAGTGGTGATGCCGGTCTACAACCCTCCCTTGCACTTTCTCAAGGAGGCTGTCGATTCAGTCAGAAACCAGGTTTACCCTCATTGGGAGTTGTGCATAGCCGACGATGCCTCCTCCGATTCTGACGTGCGGGAATTTTTGCGGGGATTGGCAACGCAGGACACCCGTGTCAAAGTGATTTTCCGCGAGCAAAACGGGCATATCGTTGCCGCGTCAAATTCTGCCTTGACCCTTGCTGCGGGCGATTTCGTTGCGCTGCTGGACCATGATGACGTCATCCCGCAAGACGCGCTTTACTGGATGGCTGATGCCATTAACCGCCTTCCCGATGCGGCCGTCCTCTACTCTGACGAAGACAAAATTGGACTGGACGGCAAACGCTGCGATCCGTACTTCAAAAGCGACTGGAATCTTGAGCTGTTCTTGTGCCAAAACATGATCAGCCACCTGGGGGTGTACCGCCGGTCCCTGATTGAAGAAATCGGTGGATTCCGGCCTGGGTACGAGGGATCACAGGACTACGATCTTGCGTTGCGCTGTGTTGCGAAACTTCAGCCAAACCAGATAGTGCATATCCCCCGGGTGCTCTACCACTGGCGGATCCTGCCGGGCAGCACCGCGCTGTCCCCGAATGAAAAGTCTTATGCCCAGCAGGCTGGAGAACGGGCCTTGTCGGATTTCCTGATAGCCAGCGATTTGGGTGGCCGCGTTGAAAGCCTTCCCAACGGCTATTACCGGATACACCCCAAGCTTCCGGACGCGCTGCCAATGGTCAGCTTGGTTATTCCCACCCGCAACGCCTCGCAGTTTGTGCGGCAGTGCGTTGAAAGCATCTTGTCAAAAACGACCTACCCCAACTACGAGATATTGCTGATCGACAACGGTTCGGATGACCCTGCCGCCTTGGCCTATTTTTCTGAACTCGACCAACAGGAGCGTATTCGCGTCATTCGCGACGACAGGGAGTTCAACTACGCCGCTTTGAATAACCGGGCTGTTGGGCTGGCCAAAGGCGAGTTGATCGGACTGGTCAACAACGACATTGAAATCATCACGCCTGGCTGGCTCGAGGAAATGGTCGGGTTGGTCTTGCGCCCAGGTGCAGGCGCCGTGGGAGCCAAACTGTGGTATCCGGATGAAACGTTGCAGCACGGGGGCGTCATTGTGGGTTTGGGCGGCGTAGCGGGGCATGCGCACTGGGGCATTGGGCGCCACGACCCCGGTTACTTCGGGCGCGCAGTGTTGACCCAAGTCCTGTCTGCAGTCACTGCGGCCTGTTTGCTCGTCCGCAAATCGGTTTATGAGCAGGTGCACGGGCTGGACGAAACACATCTGAAAATCGCCTTCAACGATGTGGATTTTTGCCTGAAGTTGACAGAGGCGGGCTATCGAAACCTGTGGACGCCTTACGCCGAGATGTACCACCATGAATCAGCAACGCGCGGCGCAGATGACTCGCCGGAAAAGAAAGCGCGGTTTTCAAGCGAAGTGGCGTACATGCACAGTCGCTGGGGCCATCTTTTTTCGAGCGACCCGTACTACAACGTGAACCTCACACTTTCCCTGCCTAGTTTCGCTCCCGCCTGGCCACCTCGGCTGGACGGGTGAATGCGCCGAGTCGTCCGCGCCACCCATCGCCGATGCCGCGCAGCATTGCGCGCAAATGGGCTGATCGAGGGCACCCGACCAAGGTGAAGATCACCAATTTTTTCGCTAGCTGGATGGCGTCAAACACCTTCCAGCCAAGGGAAACATGCGGCAATTTTTGCAGGTAGGTGCCGTTGCGAAATATGAAGTAATGCCGCAGCGGGCTGTGCCAGGGAAACTGCCGACCGCACCACTGTGCGACATCGTCGCCGATCGAATGGGTCAACGTCGCACCACCCACACCGAATAAATGCCACCCAAGGTGCCGCATCCGAAGACTCCACTCAACGTCAACATAATCAATGAACAGCTCATCTAAAAAGGGGCCGACTTCCCTCCAAACATGAAGGGGCACAAGGCATCCAGAGGTAATCAGGTGATCGACTTCAACCGTTTGACCTGCCTCGGGCGTCAGGCGGCGACGATGATTTGAAATGGGTGCCAGAAACGGGGCGTGCCTGCCGGTTCTTCGGTCAACCTGCTGCGGGCCGACCGCGCCGACTTTTTGCCCCGACGCCACCAGGTTTTGATGCGCCAGGACCAGTTGGGCAACCATGTCAGGTGCCGGCTCGCTGTCCTGGTCAAAGGTGATGACAAATTCAGCGTCTTGCGCCTGCGCCCAACGGAATCCTTCATTGAGCGCGGTGGCTACGCCGGTGTTGGATTGCAGGTGCTTGACCGTGAAATTGGACCGCTGAAAATAGTCATCCGCCAGCGGCAAAACGCTCCCGTTGTTGACAACAATTCCTCCGCTGACTTGGTCGCCCAGCGCATCGACCAGCCGGGCCAGCAGCTTGGCATCCGGTTGGTAAGTGACGATGACAGCAAGAATTCTGGGCATTGCAGTCAGATTTCAATCAATGGGGCGCCATCAACACGGGCTAGCCCTGCGCCAGCAGCGTGGCTCCGAACCCGTCCCACAGCAGCTTGCAACCCGTGAGGAACATGCCGCCATACAGCAGCCGGTAAAACAGCACCGGATTCATGCGCCGGGCAATGCGCACACCCACCCACACCCCGACCGGAACAAATGGCAGCAGCACGAGTGACGTGGCCATGTTGCGGGCGTCCAGCAGGCCCAGCCACGCATAGGGAATCCACTTGGACAGGTTGACGACAAAAAACAGGAACGCCATGGTGGCCGTGTACCGCACTGGCGACAGGCGCAACGGAATCACATAGGCGTTGACCGGCGGGCCACCGGCGTGGGCAATGAAGCTGGTAAAACCGGATGCGGTGGTCAGCACGGCGCCCAGCCATTTTGGGGGCGGCGCACTGTCAGCCTTGGGGGGAAAGAGCAGGCGCTGCGCCAGAAACAGCAAGGTGAAAATGCCCACAATGCCCGCTACCAGATGGCTGTCCAGCACCTTGAACAGAAAGGTGCCAATCACCGTGCCCAGCAAGGCAAACGGGATGAGGAACTTGAGCAGCGCTTTGTCAAAATCCTTGCGAAAAGCCGCCATGCCCAGCACGTCCGCCAGAAACAGCACTGGCATCAAAATGGCGGCAGCCTGCGGCACGGTGACCGCTACCGCCATGAGCGGCACCGCCAGCGAGCCAATGCCTGCACCAAAGCCGCTTTTGCCGATGCCCAGCATCAAGACGGCAGGGATGGCAACCGCGTAAAAAACCGGGTCGGTGATGATAGTGAGGGGCATGGATGGAAATGGCGCGACGGGCAAGTCTAATGGCACTGCGCCTGCCGGGCCGTCGCAGCCCGCTTGTCAGTCAATTTCGACGCCGAGGTAAGCTTTTTGGATCTCCGGGCGCGTCAGCAATTCACTGGCCTGGCCCTGCATCACGATCCGCCCCTCCTCCATAACATAGGCGCGGCTGGCAAGCTGCATGGCCATCGCCACGTTTTGCTCCACCAGCAGCACCGAGGTGCCCAGCGCGTTGATTTCGCGGATGGCCTTGAACATCTCCAGCACGATCACCGGGGCCAGGCCGAGTGACGGCTCGTCCAGCAGCAGCAGCTTGGGCCGGGCCATCAGCGCGCGGCCAATCGCCACCATTTGCTGCTGGCCTCCAGACAGCGAGCCGGCAGGGTCCGGCAGCTTTTTGACCAATGCCGGAAACAGCGCCAGCACCTGCTCCAGCGACCGCTGGCGCAGGGCTTTGGCCGACGCAATGAAACTGCCCAGCTCCAGGTTTTCGAGAACCGTCATGCCCGTGAACAGCCTGCGCCCCTCGGGCACGATGGCAATGCCAGCCCCGCAAAACTTGTGGCTGGGCAACTGGCTGATGTCTTGCCCGTTGAATTTCAGCATTCCGCTGGATGCCTTGTGCAAACCGGCAATGGCGTTGATCAGCGTGGTTTTGCCCGCGCCGTTTGGCCCCACCACGCACACCAACTCGCCCGATTGCACTTGCAGCGAGACGCCCCACAGCGCGGGAGCTGCGCCGTAGTTGACTTTGATGTCGGTGACTTCAAGCATGGCGCGCTCCGGCATGCGCCTGCGAATCCGCATTCACACTTACATCCGTGTTTGCTCCCAAGTACGCAGTCACTACGTCGCTGTTTTTCATTACTTCACGCGGCTCGCCCTGCGCAATCAGCCGCCCATAGTTCAGCACAGCTATGCGGTCTGCCAGCGCCATCACCGCGTGCATCACATGCTCTACAAAGACGATGGTCGAGCCGCGCTCCCTGATCTTGCGGATCAGCGCAATGGCCTCGTTGATCTCGCCCGGCGTCAGGCCCGAGAGCACTTCGTCCAACAGGACCAGCCTTGGGCGCGATGCCAATGCGCGGGCCAGCTCCAGAAACTTGCGTTGGTGCAGGTTCAGGTCATCTGGCAGGCTGTGGGCCTTGTCAGCCAGGCCAGTGAATTCCAGCCACTTCCATGCCTCAGCCGTTGCCGCATCGTGGCCCAGAGAAGCGCCGCCAAACATCGCCACCAGCGACACGTTTTGCAACACATTCATGTGCGCAAAAGGCCGGGGGATCTGGTAGGTGCGGGCAATCCCGGCCTGCGCAATGCGGTGCGCGGGCAGACCCGCCAGCGGGCGGCCTTCAAACAGGATTTCCCCCGCCGTGGGTGCAAAGTGCCCGCTCACGACGTTGATGAAGGTGGACTTGCCCGAGCCGTTGGGGCCGAGCAGGCCGAGAATTTCACCCTCGTACACGTCAAGCGTCACACCGTCCAGCGCGCGCACGCCTTTGAAGGCCTTGGCGAGGTTGCGCACTTCAAGCAGCGGTTTGGCAGAGGGCGATGGCAAAGGCTTGCGCGACTGTGCGGGTTCAGACACGGGTGCAGCAGTGGACATCGCAACTGCATTGGGGACAGGGCCAGGCAAAGAAGTTTGAACAGGCGCATGTGCTGTTGCGTGATTGAGTGCCAGCGAATCAGCGCTATCGCTCTTCGCACTGGATTTCCTCAAGAAAAAACCAAAAATGCCATTCGGCATCAACAGAATCACCGTCACCAGCACCGCACCAAACACCGCCTTGCCCGCCACCGCGCTGTCACCCGCCGTAAACGCATACAGCAGGCAGGTGATGGCAATGGCGCCCACTGCCGGGCCAGCCCAATGCCGGGTGCCGCCTAGCACGCTCATCAACACCACGGTGAGCGGCACGGTGATGGTGAAGGTGTCGCCGGCAGTCACGTAATTCACAAACAGCGCATGGATGCCGCCCGCCAGCCCGGCCAGCGCGCAGGAGATGGCAAAGGCGGTGAGCTTGTAACGGTAGGTCGGCACACCCATCACCTCGGCCACGTCTTCATCGTCATGAATGGCAAACAGGCCCACCCCCAATTTTGAGTTTTGGACCCGCCACGCAATTAGCAGCGTGGCCACGGCCACCACCAGCGCCATCAGGTAAATCGAGGAGGAGGCACTGGGGCCAATGGCCGGCACCTTGACGCCGGCCAGAGAGACGCCGGGCCCGCCATCAATGCGGGTGCTGAGGATGACCGTGCCCACGACAAAGGTGATGGCCAGCGTGAGCAGCGCAAACAGCTCCCCGCGCACTGCCTTGACCCTGAAAACCACAGCGCCCAATGCCACACCCAGCAAGGCCGCCAAGGCCGCCGCCGCAGGCAAGGTCCACAAAAAAGGCCAGTCCAGATTGGCGCTGAGCCCGGCCGAGGTGTACATGCCGATGCCAAAAAAAGCGCCGTGGCCGAACGAGAAATAACCCGAGTAGCCTGACAGGATGTTCCATGACAGCGCCAGGATCATCCAGTGGCAGATGAGATACAGGAACGACTCGTAAAACGCGGGCAGACCCAGCCAGGGCACGCTGGCCAGCACTGCGCCGGCAACCAAAATGCCTGCCACCGCCTTGTTCATGCTTGCCATGATTTGCATTTAACGGGATTGCAGGCGATGGGTTTGCATTCAGTGACCCGCCTTGCCCGGGCGAAACAGCAACATCACAATCAACAATGAGAACGACACAATCGGGGCCCAGGAGGGCGACGCCACCGCCATCGTCACTGCCTCGCTCACGCCAATGATGATGCCCGCCATAAGCGGCCCCAAAGCGCTGCCCAGGCCGCCCAGCATCACTGCGGCAAACACCACACCGACCCACGCAAAAATTTGCGAGGGCGTGAGCGTGAAGGTGAGCGCCAGGCAAATGCCAGCCACCGCAGCCAGCGCCGCGCACACGCCCGCCAGCACCAGCGACAGGCCTTTCTGGTTAATGCCGAAAGCTGCGGCAATCGGCCCGTCCTCGGCCATGGCGCGCAGGGCCTTGCCCAAATCGGTGTAGCGCATCGCCGCCCACACGCCCAATGAAATGGCCACAGCCAACACCAGCGTGATCAGCTCCGGCACTGGCACGTAGAGAGTGCCGACGATGAACTTTTTGCTGTTGTATACCGACTCCAGCCGCCGAAAATCTGCCGTCCAGATGGCCTGCACCAGGCTTTCGATCATCACCGTGATGCCGAAGGTGACCAACAGTGAGTTGAACGGCGAAATCTCAAACCGCGCCAGCACCCACTGCATGCAAGCGCCCAGCAGAAAAAACACGGGCGGAATGACCAGCAGCGTCAGCAGCGGATCAATGCCCCAAACCGTCGCCATGTGGTAGCTCAGGTAAGCGCTCAAAAACACAAGGCCAAAATGCGCCAGGTTGATCTGGCGCAGCAGTCCCCACGTCAGGCCCAGTCCCAGGCCGACCAGACCGTAAAGGCTGCCGATGAAAATGCCAGAGAGAATTGACTGGGCGAGCAGGTTGAAGCTGGGCCAGCTCATGAGGCTATTGGACTTGCAGTTTTGCGCCAGGCGCAGCGTAACTGGTGGGCCATACCACCACCCACTTGCCGTTTTGCACCTGCTTGACCTTCATCAGGTCATCACCGTAATTGCCCGGCCCGTTGAAGCGCAGCTTGCCGTGGATGGTGTCCACGCGGTTGGCTTTGAGCCACTGGGCAATGGCCTTGTCGTCAAGGCTTTTTGCGCCAATCACCCCGGCTTCCAAAATCTGCCAGGCGGTAAAAGACGCGGCAGCCTGCACTTCCACCGACGTGTCCGCCAAGCCCGCCCTGGCCGCGCGGTCATTGAAGGTTTTGACAAACGCCGAGCCCTGGGCGTTGTCGGTAAAAGGCGAATGCTCCTCGAAAATGGTGAGCGACAGCGCGTTTCGGCCTTCGGGCGACTTGGTCATGGGGCCGGGCGCGGGATAGGTGTGAAAGTGCAGCGGCGGGGTGTAGTCGATCTTTTTCATCGCATCCAGCAGCATGTTGCCTTCCAGCGCAATGTCGCCAATCCACACCAGATCGGGTTTGGCGTCTTTGACACGCGCGGCGATGGGGCCAAAATCGCGGTTGCCAAAATCCCATTCAAGAAACAACACTTCCTGCAGGCCGCGCTTTTTGGCCACTTCGCGTGCGCCCTGCGACATGAAGAGGATCGACGGAAACTTGCTGGTAACAATCGCGATGGTTTTGGGCGGCTTGGGTGAAGCAGCCAGCGCATCAAACACCGAATTGGGCACGGTGCTGCCGGGGTCTGACCCCAAAGACCAGGCCGGGAATGCCATGTCGTATTTGGAGAGGGACGGTATGCCAAACGTGTGGTGCACCAGCACTTTGTTGTAGCGCTGGGCCACACCCATGGCCGACAGGATGGCCACGGTGGCATACGGCCCCATCAACAGATCCACCTTGTCTGAAGTCACGAGCTGCTCGTACAGGGTGCGCGCCAGGTCCGGCTTGGACTGGTCGTCTTTCACCAACCATTCCACCTTGCGGCCCAGCAGGCCACCGCGCGCGTTGAGCTGCTCGACGTAGATTTCACCCACCAGCTTGTGCGTCATGGCGGTGGCCGACAGCGGCCCGGTCAGCGCCAACGTGCTGCCAATCCGGATGGGTCCCGTGGACTGCGCATGCGCCTCTGGGGCCATCAGCGCCACAGCGCCAACCATGGCTGCAGCCATCACCGCCATTCGATTGAAAAACTTCATGTATTGTCTCCTGTTTGTACAAATCCGCGAATCTGAAACCCGCCAAAACCATCGGCACGGCGAATGCGGCGCCGATCACGCACCGCGCGCCAGCCGGAAATCGTAATGCGCCGTGTGGTAGGCACTGTCCATCACCCTGCCATCCGGTGCTTTTCCAGGCGGCTGGGCCTGAAAATCAACAATCAGGCTGTTGCGCACGCCAAATACGGCGTCCGAGTCCAGGTATTTGCTGTCTGACACAAAGATATGCGTCGTGAGTTTTTGATAGCCCGGTGCGCTGAGCATCTTGTGCATGTGGCCTGGCCGAAACGGATGGCGGCCCAGGCGCGTGAGCATGGCACCCACCGGGCCATCCACCGGCACCGGGTACATGGCCGGCTTGATGGCCCAGTAGTGGTAGTTGCCATTGGCATCGGTGTAAAAACGGGCGCGAAGCTGCATAGGCGCGTCATCGCCTTTTTGCTGGTCGTAAAAGCCTTCGGAATCGCTGGACCAGACGTCCATCGCGCAGCCGGCAATGGGCTTGCCTGCGGTGTCTGTCACCCGGCCATGGTAGTAAGTGGGCTCGCCTGGCACGTCGGTGCCCAAGTCGGAACCCAGTGGCAGTTCGGGCGCGCCTTCCCAGTAAAAAGGGCCTTGAACGGTGGCTTCGGTGGGGCCCATCAATGGCGTTCCAGTGCCCGGCCCGGAGCTGACCTTGGCCGCGCCACTGGCTTGGGCAATAGCAACCACCTGCATCGAAAGCCCCAGCGTATCGGACAGCAAAATGAACTCCTGACGCTTCTCATCGCACTTTTGCCCTGTGGCCGTCAAAAACTGGATCGCCGTCATCCACTCTGGAGGCGTGAGCTGAATCTCTTTGGCAAACGCATGCAGGTGCGTCACCAACGACGCCATGACCTGTTTGAAGCGGGCATCTTCGCAATCTGCCATGCGGGCGATCACGGCCTGCACCAGATCCTCCGCCAGGATTTCCCGGTTGTCCGATGCTGGGGTGGGTGCTTGAGTTTGTGCTTGCGCCATGTCTACCGTCCTTTTTTTTGTGCCTTGAATAACCGAACCTGGGCGCGCTACAAAATGCTGCAAGCCTGCTCAAATGTGAGCCGCGGATTGCGGTCAAACAGCAGGCTGTCGTCACCGTAACCGAGGTTGATCAAAAAATTGGCCTGGTAGCGGCCATCGGCAAAGAACTCGGCATTCACCTTGGCCAGATCGACGCCGCTCATGGGGCCACAGTCCAACCCCACTGCGCGTGCGGCGATCATGAAGTAGGCGCCGCCCAGAGTGCCATTGCGCGTGGCAGTGGCCTGCGCCATGGGCACATTGCCTTCAAACATGGCCTTGCCCTCAGGCTTGTGCCAGATTTGGGGCATGTGCTCAAAGAACCGCGTATCGGTGGCAACAATGACCGTGACCGGGGCCACCTTGGTCTTCTCCAGATTGCCGGGGCTCATGGCGGGCAGCAGCCGTGCGCGGGCCTGGGCAGAGTTGAGGAATACATAGCGAGTGGGCTGCGTGTTCATTGACGTGGCGCCCATTTTGGCGATGTCGTACACCTCCCGCAACAGTGCCTCGGGGACCGGCTTGTCGATGAATCCATTCGCAGTGCGGGCTTTGGAAAAAAGCTGGTCCAGTGCGCTCTGGTCAATTTTGCTCATAAAAATACCTTTCGTGGGTTTCAGTAGTCAACCTGGTGGCGCGCAACACGCAGGCCTTCCAGCTCGTTGCGCACACGCAGATGCTCCGGGTGCGTGGCGTAGGCGTCCAGCGCCTGCTGCGATTCAAATTCTGAATACAGCACCACATCACAGGCGTAGTCCACATGGCTGTTGTCCACGCCAATCTCCAGATGCATCATGCCCGGTATTTTGCCGCGAATGCCTTCAAAGGCAGCGCGAAGCTGCTTGATGCCCGCATTTTTTTCACCCGGACTTGCGCCTTTCACGTTCCACATCACGATGTGCTTGACCATGCTGTTCCCAATGTTCACCGTTCAATCGGCTTGCCAGCCAGCCAGTCGGCGCCCCGGCGGTACAGGTCTTGCACCACCGGGCCTTTGAGCATGGGCATGTCAAGCTTGACCGTGTAGCCAATGCGCGTCTGGATGTAGGCCAGGTGCCGGTAACCTTCGGGGAAAGCCGCCAGCGTCGCCTGGTCCAATTGCAGGCGCGCGGCCGGGTCAATCGGGTCCACCCGGTCTTTCTCATAAATCGGCTGGCGATGCACAAGGCCCCAGCGGCCATTGCGCTTCTCAAAAAAATCGTAAAAACGCCCGGTGCACAGCACATCGCAGGCCACGCCGTCTACCAGGCCGCGCTGCGAGATCGTCATTTTGGTTTGCGCAATGGCGCGAGTGCCCACCACATCAACCGACGAACCGCCCAGGAAATGCAGGATGCTCACGCCCTTTTGCCAGCCCTCAATGGTGACGCGGATGAACTCTTCAAACGGCCCCTGGAACCAGGTGGCCATCATCACGCCATCGCTGTGCCACACCGTGCGAAAACGCGCCCAGTCGCCCGCGTCGCGCCACACGGCCCAGTTTTCCACCAGTTGACGAATCTGCAACTGGTCAAGCTGCGCGGTCAAATCGTCCTGCTTGTGAGTTGCGCTTGATGTTGTCATGTCATGTTCCATTTCCAAATCATTCGTGAAGTAGGCGCACCGACGAAGACAGTGCTTCAGCACGGCAAGGAGGTGCAACGACCTGCACGGATGATTTGGGAATGGAACTCTCCTGCGGGATACTCCGCTGCCCCTGACTGTAGAAGCAGCGCACAATTTCACCAACCCCTCTGGCGCAAATTACTTTTTCGCCCAGCGGAAATACAAATAAAAACAGAAAGCCCGAATGGACCGTTGGACCGAGATTGAACTGTTTGTGCAAGTGGCCGAAACCGGCAGCCTGAGCCGTGCCGCCGAAGCGCTGGATTTGTCCAACGCTGCCGCCAGCCGGCATCTATCGGCACTCGAATCGCGCCTGGGTGCGCGGCTTGTCGAGCGCAACACCCGCAGGCTGTACCTCACCGACACGGGCCAGGCCTTCCTCAGCCGCGCCAAAGACATCCTGGTTGATCTGAAAGACGCCGAATCTGCCGTCAACGCCACGTCCCTGAACCCGAGCGGCGTGCTGCGCATCACCGCTTCACTGTCGTTCTCCCTGCACCACATAGCACCGCTACTGCGCCACTACACAGAGGCCTACCCCAATGTCACGGTGCACCTGGAAGCCGCCAACCGTTACCTGGACATCATTGACAACAACATTGACGTGGCGATCCGCACGCGCGAAATGGAGCCTGACTCCAACATCACCATCCGCCGCCTGGCCGAGACACGGCGCATTCTGGCGGCATCTCCGGGCTATTTTGCGCAGCATGGCGTGCCGAAGACCCTGGACGACCTGCAGCGCCACAAAATGCTGATCTACACCCATGCCAACAACCCCAACGAGCTGCGCTTCAGCAAGGGCGGCAAGACGTCCACCGTCACGGTGGAAGGCGTTCTGGACGCCAACGACGGCCAGATTCTGCGGGTGGCCGCCCTGGACGGCCTGGGCATTCTGGTGCAGCCGTCGTACATCGTGTACGACGACATCGTGGCGGGCCGCCTGGTACCCGTGCTCGATGACTGGGACCTGCCGCGCCTCACCATCAACCTGGCCTACCCCAGCCGCAAGCACCTGTCAGCCAAGGTGCGCACTTTCATCGACTTCATGGCTGCGCATTTTTTGAAGATGGACTACGAGCGCAAATGGACTGCGCGGTTTAGGGTGGATTGACGCGGGGCCACGGATGCATGGCAACGGATTCCTGGACAAAAATCAAACTGGACAATCACATGATCAACATGAACATTCGCAGCAGAATCAAAATCGCAACAGCGGTGACAAAGTGGCTGGCGTTGGGGATCGGGCTTGCGCTCGCGGCGCCTGCGGCAATGGCCCAATCCTGGCCCGCCAAACCGATCCGCATCGTCCTTCATTTCCCAACGGGTGGCTCCACCGATGCGGTGGCGCGAATCCTGGCGCAGAGCATGTCGCAATCCCTTGGCCAGCCTGTCATCATTGACAACAAACCCGGCGCAGACGGCGCCATTGCTGGCGACTTTGTGGCCCGTGCCGAGCCCGACGGGCATACTTTCTTCATGGCCACCAACACCGCCATGATGCAGGTGCCGCTGCTCAAGAAAAGCCCGCCGTATGACCCGGTGAAGAGCTTTACTCCCGTGTCGCTGGTGGGACGCTATATCTATGTGATGGCCATCAACCCTGCGGTGCCCGCCAAAGATTTCAGCGAGTTCCTGACCTACGTGCGCGCCAACCCTGGGCGGGTGGGTTATGGCAGCTACAGCGGGGTGACTCAGTTGATGCATGCCAGCATCAAGTCTGCCGCCAAGGTGGACATGACGCTGGTGCCGTACAAGGGCGAAGGCCCCACTGCCGTCGACCTGCTGGGCGGCCACGTGCAGGTGGCCTTTCTCACGCCGATCAGCAGCCTGGCCCACATCAAGGAGGGCAAACTGCGCGCGCTGGCCGTGCTGCTGCCCGCCCGCAACGGCCTGCTGCCCACCGTGCCCACAGGTGCCGAGGCTGGCCTGCCGCCCTTCACCCCCGGCACTTGGGCCGCGCTGTTTGGCCCGGCCAAACTGCCGCCCGAGATTGCTCAGCGCATGAACCGCGAACTCAACGCCGCCATGCAGCGCCCCGATGTGCGGGAAAAAATCGAAAAGCTGGGGTTTGACCTGGCGGGCTCAACGCCGGATGAGATGGCGGCGTTTGTGCAGGGCCAACTGCTGGCGTGGGGCGCGGCGTTTCGGGACGCGGGCATGGCGGCAGAATAAGCTGTAGCAGGCTGCAGGAATTGCAAAAATGCAAATGCTATTAATTGCGTAGCTGACTATTCATATAGGACGAGGGCTACAGGCATTTTTTATACCTAACATAGCAGTTTTTGACGCAACATGGGCCGTTGCACGACTTTTTGCCACGGCGATACCTTCCCTCCTGCCGTCACGCCACTCGCAAACACTTGTACAGACCACCCCCATGCCCACCCCCATCCACCCCTACCGCATCGCCGTCCTCGACGACGTGCTGGTTGATCTGCGCCGCCGCCTGAACGCGACGCGCTGGCCTGATGCCGAGCTTGTGGACGACTGGACGCAGGGTACGCCGCTCGCGTGGATTCAGGACATGTGCCGCTACTGGGCCGAGGGCTATGACTGGCGCTCGCGTGAGGCGCTGCTGAACCGGTTTGATCAGTTCACCACATTGATTGACGGCATTGACATCCATTTCATCCATCAGCGTTCACCGCACCTAGAGGCAAGGCCGCTGCTGATCACGCACGGCTGGCCGGGCTCCATCGCCGAGTTCCACAAGGTCATTGAGCCGCTGGTCAATCCGTCGGCCCATGGCGGTGACGCAGCCGATGCGTTTCATGTGGTCTGCCCGTCGCTGCCGGGCTTTGGATTCTCTGGCAAGCCGACGCAGGCCGGCTGGGGCGTGGAGCGCATTGCCACAGCGTGGGCGGTGCTGATGGCACGGCTTGGCTATGACAACTACTTCGCCCAGGGCGGCGATTGGGGCTCTGCAGTGACACGCGCCATCGGCGTGCAAGACACCGTGCATTGCGCCGGCATTCACATCACGCTGGCCATGGGCACCCGCCCCAAGGTGGACGGCGAGCCCACCGTACAAGAGCAGCAGGCGCTGGCCGGCGCCAAGTACTACCGCGACTGGGACAGCGGCTACTCCAAACAGCAATCGACCCGGCCACAGACGCTGGGCTTTGGCCTGGCCGATTCGCCCGCTGGCCAGGCCGCCTGGATACTCGAAAAATTCTGGGCCTGGACCGACTGCGACGGCCACCCAGAAAAAATTTTGAGCCGTGACGAACTGCTTGACAACGTGATGTTTTACTGGGCGACCAACAGCGCCACCTCGTCGGCCCGGCTCTATTGGGAAAGTTTCGGGCAGGGCCGCAGCCGCCTCGGCCCGGTGGGGGTGCCGGTGGGTGTAGCGGCTTACCCCAAAGAAATTGTGGCACCCGTGCGCAAGTGGCTGCAGGCCGACTTCCCGGACATCCGCCATTTCGCGGTTCAAGCCAAGGGCGGGCACTTTGCGGCGTTCGAGCAACCACAGGCGTTTGTGGACGACCTCAGAACCTACTTCCGGCTGCTGCGCTAGATTTCAATTACTATTTTTTATATAGCTACTTGTGCATATGGGACAATGGCTACAGCCTGTTTTATCGCATAAATAAGCATAAAATCGCGTGAAAATCGCCCCAAAGCCTGCAAAGGCCGATTTCTTGACTTATGCTGCTGATGTGGCGATATTTCTTCGGCTGGCAAGACACGCAATGGAAGTCATCATGTTTTCAAACAAGCACGGTCGCGGGCGTTTTATTCAAAGTGCCGTCATAGAACTGGCGATGGGCCTGGCAATAGGCCTGGCAATGGCGATGCTGTGCACGGTGTCGCAGGCGCAGGTGGCTCCTGCCGCCGTGGGAGCCAGCCGCGCGCATGCACTCAAGGCGCTTGACCAGCCGTCCGCGCAAGCGCGCCTGGCAGGCGTGGTCCGGCTGGCCGAGCTGGGCACCATGCAGGATGCAGACCGTGTGGCCCTGCGCCTGCATGACGACAATGAACAAGTGCGGTTGGTGGCAAGTGCAGCCCTGTGGCAGATCTGGAGCCGGTCGGGCAGCAAGGCCATCGACAGCCAGTACCAGCGCGGCGTGCAATTGATGGAGGCGGCGCAGTTGAAAGAGGCCGTCAGCACGTTCTCGGACATCATCAAACAACAGCCTGCGTTTGCAGAGGCCTGGAACAAGCGGGCAACGCTGTACTACATGATGGGCGAATACCAGCTGTCGTTGAAAGACTGCGACGAAGTGCTCAAGCGCAACCGCCACCACTTTGGCGCGCTGTCGGGCTATGCACAGATTTACACCGAGCTGGGCGACTTCAAACGCGCCATGGGCTACTTTGAGCGCGCGCTCAAGGTGAATCCCAGTCTGCCAAACGCTGAATCAACGCTGAATTTTTTGCGGGAGAAACTGGCGCAGAAGCAGCGCAATACGGTTTGAGTCTGGCATCCGAAGTCCGCGCCCAGACGCCGAGTCAAACGCTTGCGCGTTTGCCGAAGACCTAAGCCCAGCCGGGCAACAACCGCTGCGCATTGCCCCGACCAATGGCGCGCAGGTCGGCTGCCGAGAAGCCGTAGTCAATCAAACCCTTGACGTTATCTTCGCCCGTGCGGTAGGGGTAGTCGGAGCCAAACAAGATTTGAGACACATCGACCAGCCTGGTGAGCGAGCCCAGCGCCATCGGGTGCGCGGACCAGGCCGTATCGTAGTAAAACCGCTTGAGCTCAAACAGCACGCCCCGTGGCACGCGCGCGGCAAGCCGGGGGTCTTGCACCGGCAGCTTGACCAGCCGTTCGGTGAGAAACGGCAGCGTGCCGCCCGCGTGCGAAAAAATGAAACGCAGATCAGGGCAGCGCGCGGCTGTGCCCGAGAACACAATGTCGGTGATGGTGCGCGTGGTGTCGGTGCCAAACTCAACCACCGTGGTGGGCACGTCGGGCTGCAGGTTGCGGCAGCAACTGGCCGCCGTGGGGTGGGTGTACAGCACGGCCTTGCGGCGGTTCAGCTCGTCCATCACCGGTGCAAACGATGGGTGGCCCAACCATTTATCTTCGTAGCTGGTGAGGAGGCCAATGCCATCGGCCTTGAGCACGTCCAGCGCATAGGCCAGCTCGCGCAAAGCGCCGTCGGTCGTCTGCATGGGCAGCATGGCGAACGAGCCGAAGCGGCCCTTGTTGTCCTGGGCAAGGCGCGCCACCCATTCATTGCTTTCACGTGCAATGCGCGCGGCGTTGGCAGCGTCGGCCGTATTGACGAACCCCACCTGCGGCGTAGTGACCGACAAAATCGATGTCGCCACGCCCGCCTTGTCCATGTCTTCCAGGGTACGCGCCACCGACCAGTTGCGCACAATCGGCGGGGCCTGGTTGACCTTGGCCAGCTCGGTCACATAGGCCGGTGAAAACAGGTGGTGGTGGGTGTCGATGCGGTCACGCAGGGCGGCGGCGCTGCTTGGCGTGCCACAGCCCGGCAGCATCGAACCAGCGCCCACAGCGAGCAAGCCACCCAAAAATCCGCGCCTGGGCGTTTCGCAACCACAGGTCGCCGCAATGCGCGCCGGGTGGCCTGCGCGGGATGCATTTAAATCTACCGTCAAACCGGTGGTGTCTTGCGTCATTACGGTCTCCTTTAAACATCGTCGAAATCAGGGTCTCACCGAAACAATCAATTCCACTTAATGTTGTTGCTGATGGCCCAGGCTGGCAGGGCCAAATCAGCGTTCAAGCCTCATACGCTGCGCCAATGGCGCGCTCAAAATACGACAGGTCAAGGTACTTGCCGGGCGCGGGCGGCGTACCGCCCCACATGCCTTGCATCTCGGCGCGGATGGCCAGCACGGCTGCGAACCCTTCGGGGTTGAACCGGGCATCTGGCGCCAGGCCCGAGCCTGGCTTGACCAGTGCTTCATAGGTGCCTTGCGCAACATCCAACGACAGCTTGAAGCGGCTGGCCAGCAGCGCAATCATGCCATTGCGGTGCGTGGGGTCCATCACATGGCGCTGGCCCTCAATGTAGGCGCCGAGGTAGTGGGTCAGCGCATCAGCGTTGTCGTTGCCCCATGCCCGCATCACAAAAGCGCCGGTCGCCTGGTAGGGGCCAAGCAGGTCGTGCTGGCTGCCGAGGCTTTTAAGGCCCTTGTCCAGAACAGACAACGAAAACGGCGGGTTGACCATGCCAGCGGCCAACTGCGGGTCCGCCACCATGGCCGCCGCCCGTGGGCCAGTGCCACCGGCCAGCTTGACGCTGTAGTCGCGGTTTTCCAGCAGGCCCGCCTGCTTGAGGATTTTTTTGGCCACCAGCGCATAGGCCGTGTTGGGCGCATCCACGGCCAGCAGCTTGCCACGCAGGTCTGCCATTGAATTGACCTGCGCGCGCACCATGAAATCGTTCATGCCGGCATCGCCGCCGCACACAATCACCGCGTCCTGGCCTGCCTCTACCAGGGCCACCGCGTTGTCAACGGCGGCGTGCGCAATCTCGAATTTGCCTGCGGCAAGCCCAGCGCGCTGCTCGTCTGAATTGGGCGTGGTCTGGATCTCGACCGTCAGGCCACGCCGCGCAAAATAGCCGTTGGCCTGCGCCACCAGGAGCGGCAGGTTGCTGGAGGTGTTGAAGATGTTGACGCGCAGCAGCATGAAAACCTTTCTTCAGGCGGGCTCAGCCATCGCAGCGCTGGCCACCGCCTCATGCGTGAACGGCATGTTGCGCACCCGCACCCCGAGAGCGTCAAACACGGCATTGGCGATGGCCGCTGCCACCGGCCCGTGCGTGGCTTCGCCCGCGCCGACTGATTTTTGATCCGGCCGGTCAATGACCTTCACCTCGACCGCCGGCACCTCGGAAAATCGCAGAATCGGGTAGCCGTCCCAGGTATTGCTCAGGATGCGGGTGCGGTCAAACTGCACGGCTTCTTTCAGCACCCAGCTCACGGTCTGGATAGCGCCGCCTTCGATCTGGTTGGCCACGCCGTCAGGGCTGACGACCCGGCCCACGTCAACGGCTATCCAGAGTTTGCTCACCCGGATGTCGTGCCCGGCGTCAATGGCGGCCACGACGGCGCAGTAAGCCCCTGTGTTCTTGTACTTGGCAAAAGCAATGCCCATGCCCTTTGTGGCTGACGCCGGTGATGCAGGTGCGTCGGCCCCGGCATGGCGCGGGCGCGAGGACCAGCCCGCCATGTGCGCTGCGGCTTCCAGCACCGCGCGGCCACGCGCGTCACTCAAATGCCGCAGCCGAAGCTCAAGCGGATCAAGCTTCAGCCCGCTGGCGATTTCGTCCAGAAACGACTCAATCGCAAACACATTGCAATGCGCACCCAATGAGCGCAGTGACGACGTGCGGATCGGCATGGTGAGTTTTCGGTGGCTTACGGCACGCCACTGCGCAAAGTCGTACAGCGGCACCGCATTGCGTTCGGCCCCGCCCCCGTTGGCCAGCGGCATGTTGATGGCAATCTGCCGCTCAAACGGCTTTGCAAGCGACGTGGCGGCCAGCAGCACCGGCACAGTGCTGCGCCCGGGCCGCATGCTGTGGCCGGTTGACCACACCTGGTGCTGCCACTCGGCAATCACACCGTCGGCGCCCACGCTAGCCGCAAGCTCTACCGCCATGGCCGCACCAAAGGGCGCGCAGCCGAGTTCGTCTTCGCGCGTCCACTGCACCCGCACCGCGCGCCCTGGCACGGCCCGGGCCAGCAGCGCGGCGTCACAGGCCACATCATCGGCGCCGTTGTGGCCATAGCAGCCCGCGCCTTCCACGTGCTGCACAGTGATGGCGGGCGCGAGCAGCCCCAGCACCAGTGCCAGGTCGGCGCGCAGGTTGTAGACGCCCTGGCTGTGTGTCCATACGGCCAGCGTGGCACCCCCGCCCTGATTGTCAAACCGGGCCACAGCGCATGACGGCGCTATGGACGCATGGGCCAAAAACGGGCGGGAATAGCTGGCTTTGAAACGGAGCGTTGCTGACGGCGGCACGGCGGGTGGGTCGGCGGGCACCGTGGCGGGCTTCTTCTCGGCCACCACGCTTGTCTGCAATGGCTGCGCGCGCAAAAACGCAGGCAGGTCTCGCATATCTGGCAGGGCATTGACTTCTTGCCATTGCGCCAGCGCCGCAAGTTTTGCCAGCGCTCGCTCGGCCAGGTACTCATCGTCTGCCACCACGCCCAGAAAGCTGCCGTCGCGCACGGTGGCCACCACACCGGGCAAGGCCTGCACCGCCGCCAAGTCCACGTTGACCAGCGTGGCCCCCGCAGACGGCGGATGCACTACACGGCCATGCAGCATGCCTGGCAGGGCCATGTCGTGGATGAAGCGCGCGCGTCCGAGAACTTTGTCTGGGATATCCAGGCGAGCCACGGCTTGCGTCACCGCCTGTGTGTCAGCATGGGTCTTCGTTGCGGTGTGGCCCGTTGCTTCGCAGTCAAGCAGTGTGTCGTCTGCGAGCGCCCAATAGCTTGTGCTTTGGCGGCTGCCTTGGTCACCGCTGCTGCCGTCCCTGTTGCCACGCATGAGCCGGATCGTGCCGTCCAGAACCTCCAGCGATGCAGCTCCGTCGGGCGCAACAATGTTGAGCCGCGCCGCCGCCACAGTCAAGTAAATCGCACGGGCCTCAATGCACACCTGGCGCAGGGCTGCGCCCGAGTCGTGCACCGACATGCTGCCCGCCGTCATGCCTTCGTTGGGGCCCGCCGAAGTGCTGGCAGACACCATGCGGATGCGTGACGCCGCCACACCCAGCTCTTGCGCCACAATTTGCGCCAGGGCCGTGCTGATGCCCTGGCCCAGCTCGACCTTGCCGCTGCGCACCGTGACCGTGCCGTCAGAATGGATTGACAGCCATTGCGACAGGCACCGGTTGGTGTTGAGGCTGCCGGGCAAGTTGAGCACGTTCGCCTCAACGGGTGCCCCGCTCACAATGCCGCTCCTTCAAGCCCTGACGTGCCCGCACTCACGTTGTCACGCATCGCAGCGGCAGCGCGCAGCACTGCACGCACCATGCGGTTGTGCGAACCGCAACGGCACAGGTGCCCGTCCAGCGCTTGGCGCACGGCGGCTTCGTCGGGCTCGGGATGGCGCTGCAAAAAGGCAGCCGCGCTGACCAGAATGCCAGACAGGCAATAGCCGCATTGCGCCGCCTGCTCGTCAATGAAGGCCAGCTGCAGTGGATGCAGGGCGTTGCCTTGGGCGAGACCCTCCACCGTCATCACCGCCTTGCCTTGCGCTGCCCCCACCGGCGTGTCGCAGGCGGGCACCGAGACGCCATCTACCAGCACATGGCAAGACCCACACTGGCCCGCACCACAACCAAAACGCGTGCCCTTCAGACCCAGCTCATTGCGCAGCACATAGAGCAGGGGCGTGTTTTCTTCGACGTTTAAAATACAAGCACGACCGTTCAGCCTCAGCTCAATTCCTCGCGCCACCATCAAGTCACCATGGCCATCGTAGAAAGACCGGGGGGCAGCTGGTTTTTGGGGTCAGAGTCCAAATTCGCCAAGCCATAGGCTTGCCCGCAGGGTGCGGTGCGTCGCACCGCAGCGAAATTGGCGTCTGACCCCAATAACCAGCGTGGGGGCATCACTTCGGCGCTGCCTTCATGATCGCACCCAACGTCGTGAATTCTTCCTTGATGTAGGCGTCAAAGCGCTCCGGCGTCATGGGCATGGGCTCGGCCCCCAGCTTGACCATGCGCTCAAGCACCTCCGGCTGGGCCATGATTTTGCGCACCTCGCCGTTCAGCCTGTTGACGATGGCACGCGGCGTTTTGGCGGGTGCCAGCAGGCCAATCCAGAAATCAAACACAAAGCCCGGCACACCGGCTTCGGCCACCGTGGGCACCTCTGGCAACGCCGTTGATCGCTTGGACGTGCTCACGGCCAGCGCACGCATGCGGTTGTCGCGGATGGACGGGATGGATGCCAGCACGGGCGTGAACATGAAATCCACCCGGCCCGAGCTGACCTCCACAATCGTCTCGGGCGTGCCCTTGAACGGGATATGCGTGACCGCAATATCCGCCACCGCGCGGAATTTCTCTGCATTGACATGGGTGGCACTGCCGACACCGGCCGACGCGTAATTCAACTGACCCGGCTTGGCCTTGGCCTGGGCGATCAAGTCGGCCACTGACTTGATCGGGCTGCCCGCCCCAACCACCAGCACATTGGGCAAGGCGGCCAGCGGTGACACACCGGCAAAGTCGCCCACCGTGTCGTAAGGCAGGTTGCCATACAGGGCCGGGTTGACCACATGGCCGGTAGACACCACCAGCAGGGTGTAGCCATCAGGCTCGCTTTTGGCCACTTGCGCTGCCCCCAGCGTGCCGCCCGCGCCAGGGCGGTTTTCAACGACCACCGCCTGCCCCACACTGGCGCTGAGCCGCTCGCCCACAATGCGCGCCATGATGTCGGTGGCGCTGCCTGCCGTAAACGGCACGATGATCTTGATGACCTTGGAAGGATAGTCTGCGCCTGTGCCGCTGGCAGGCGCCTGGGCCCAAAGCGTGGCGGATGCCAGCGCAGCGGTTGCAAAAATGGCAGCCGATTTCATCGCAAGCAGGTTTTTGATCATTTTCGGCCTAAATTTTACAGTAAAAAAGGCTGTAGCCCTTGTTGTATATGCATAGTTAGCTATTATTTTTATATATTTTAGTTTTACAGCGCCATCGCCCGGGTGATTTTGCGGCCCGACGCCTGCAACGCGGCCAGTTTGGGCGGCAAGTCCACATTGAGCAACTGGCCATGGCGCTTCTTCCATTGCCCCGCCACCATCACGCTGTCGATGTTGGCCAGCGAAGTCTGCATCACCACCGAATTGACCGCATCGTGCACTGGCTGCATGTTCAGATCGGTCGCGCGGATCATGACCAGATCGGCCTGCTTGCCCGGCGCCAGCGAGCCAATGCGGTGCAACTGCTTGAGCATGCGCGCGCCCTCCACCGTGACCCATGACAGCGCCTCGCGCGTGGTGATGGTGGACGTGGGCGGGATGCTGCCATGCAACGTACGATACGCAAAATTGTCCAGGCTGCGCTGCTGCCCGAGGGCGATGCGCGCCTGTGTCAGCATGTCGCCGCCCATCACGCTCTCCAGGTCAACACCCAGCGATGGCGCTTTGCCCAAGGCGCGCAGACGGCCCGTAATGGGGTGGCCATGGCCCTGCGACATTTCGCTCTCGGCCGCCGCAGAAAAACTCATGCCCAGCCCGCAAAACCGCTTGAGTTGGTCGTCACTGAGCGCATGGCCGTGCACGATGTTGATGTGCTCGCCCAGCAGCCCGGCCGCCTCCAGTTTTTCCCAGCCATCGGGTGTGCGCGCCGGGCCACCGCCCTGGTGCATCGACGCGATCAGCCCCAGGTCTTTGGCCATGGCAAAGTCGTGCAGAGACACCTCCAAGGTCGAATAATGTGGCCCCAACACCGCCGCCTGCACGCTCAGCAACGCATGGCCTTGATGGCTTTTCAGCAGCCGCTCGACCTCGGCACGCGGATGCGGCACTTCCCCAAACGGCGTCTGCCCCGGCTTGGGGTCGGGCTTGGCCGTGCCGTGGAAAAACGCCGCGCGGATGCCGGATTCAAGCAGGCCTGCGATGGCCGCATCGTTGTGCGCGGGCGTCGGGTTGTTGTGGCACCAGTCGGCCAGTGTGGTGGTGCCACAGTTGAGCTGGTTCAGCGCGCCCACCAGCGTGGCGATGTGCAGGTCCTGCGGCGCAAACACGGTGGCCAAGCCTGCGTGCATCTTCGAGAAGTATTCCAACAGTGTCCAGTTTGCCGCCAGGGCGCGCAGGGCCGTCTGCCAGGTGTGCATGTGGGCGTTGACGAGGCCGGGGATGATGATGAAGCCGGTGGCGTCCACCGCCTGCACATCGGTGGCACCACTGTCAATTTCAATGCGCGGCGCGATCTCGGCAAGCGTGTCGCCCGTGATGAGGATGTCCCCCTGCGGCAGGTCGCCCTGCGCATCCATCGTGATGATGGTGGCGTGGCGGATCAGCGTGCGTTTCATGCCACTGTCCATGCTCACCTCCCTTGCAGGCCGTCGTCGATCACCTTGTTTTCGGACACCAATGTCAATCCTGCGTCGCTGGCCGTCTCTTGCAGCAAAATGGCAAAGTCAACGTTATCATGCCCGCGCCCGACCATGCGCGACACCGATTCACGCGTGGCCGCTGCAGCAGGCATGGTCACGCCGTAAGACTTTGCGGCGGCCATGCCAAGGTCCATGTCTTTGAGCAGCAGCTTGGGCGTGAACGTGACCTGCTCGAACGTGAGGTTGGTCAGCACCGGCGTCTTGTAGCGCGTGTACATGGAGCCCAGCACCGAGTCGTTGATGCTCTCCAGAAACACATGGCGCGGGATGCCGGCTTTCTCGGCCAGCACGGTGATCTCGCACAGGTTCTGGATGACCACGCCAAACATGGTGTTGTGCGCAATCTTCCAAACTCGCGCCAGCTCGCCCTCACCCACCCACATCACCTTGCGCGCCATGGCCTGAAGGTAAGGCCGGGCCATGTCATACAGCGCACGCGGGCCGCTGGACACCATCAGCAGCTTGCCGGCTTTGGCCACTTTTGCGTTGCCCGACACGGGCGTGCACAGGTAGCCCACGCCCATGGCCTGCAGCCGCGCGCGGATCTCGGCCGAGCCTTCCTGCGAGATCGACGAACTGTCCACCACCACCTTGGGCTTTACGGCACCCGTGACCAGGCCACCATCGCCAAACAAGACTTCCTTCAGGTCGTCGGTGGTTGACACCATCGTGAAGACCACGTCGCAGCCCGCAAGATCCAGCTTGCTGGCCGCGAGGGTGGCACCGTATTCCACCAGCGGCGTTGCTTTGGCCGCAGTGCGGTTCCACACGCTCGCCGCAAACCCGCCCTTGAGCAGCCGCTTGACCATCGCCTCGCCCATGCGGCCCAGGCCAATCCATCCGATAGTTGCTTGTGCCGTATTCGTCATTCGCTGTCCTTCATCTGTTCACGTTTGGGCGCAAGTGTGCGTCAGACCCCGCCGCGATTCAACCAAAGTGGCGAAAATCAGTTTTCCCATTTTTGCAGATTGACGATGGGCGCACCGCTTCGCATGACTAAGCGGCGCGGATACCCCAGTGCAGCTCAGGGAGCCATCTGCCGTTCCAGCCAATCGGAAACCCGGTGTCCGCTGGAGAGATACCCGTCTGGTCGCGCTGCCAGGTCAACCCAGCCCTTTTGTTCGATGCCTTTTTGCACTCTGCCTCAAACCCGCTCAATCACCATCGCAATCCCCTGCCCCACGCCAATGCACATGGTGCACAGCGCGTAGCGTCCACCGGTTCTGTGCAACTGGTTGATGGCGGTAGTGACCAGGCGCGCGCCTGACGCGCCCAGTGGGTGGCCCAACGCGATGGCGCCGCCGTTGGGGTTTACGCGCGGGTCGTCATCTTGCAGGCCCAGGAGACGCAGCACGGCCAGGCCTTGTGCGGCGAAGGCTTCGTTGAGCTCAATCACATCCATTTGCGCCAGTGTGAGGCCGGTGAGGGCCAGCACTTTTTGCGTGGCCGGCGCGGGGCCAATGCCCATGATGCGCGGGGGCACACCGGCGGTGGCCATGCCGACCACGCGGGCGCGCGGAGTGAGGCCGTTTTGTTTTGCCGCCGCTTCGTTGGCCAGCAGCAGCGCGCAGGCACCATCGTTGACGCCACTGGCATTACCGGCTGTCACGCTGCCATCCAGACGCACGGCGCCCTTGAGCTTAGCGAGCGCTTCCATACTTGTTTCGCGCGGGTGTTCGTCTTTGGTGACGACTACAGCATCGCCCTTTTTTTGGGGAATGGTGACGGGCGTGATTTCAGAATCAAAGTAACCCGATTTCTGCGCCGCCACCGCCTTGAGCTGCGAGGCCAGCGCCATCTTGTCCTGGTCTTCGCGGCTGATTTTGTAGTCGGCGGCCACGTTCTCGGCCGTCTCGGGCATGGCGTCCACGCCGTATTTTTCTTTCATCAACTTGTTGATAAAGCGCCAGCCAATCGTGGTGTCATAAATTTGCGCGGCACGGCTGAAGGCGCTTTCGGCCTTGGCCATAACAAACGGCGCACGGCTCATGCTCTCGACCCCGCCCGCTATCATCAGCGTAGCTTCACCCGCTTTAATGGCGCGGGCTGCCGTGCCTACAGCGTCCATGCCGGAGCCGCACAGGCGGTTGATGGTGGCACCCGGCAACTCAAGCGGCAGCCCGGCTAGCAGGCTGGACATGTGGGCCACATTGCGGTTGTCTTCTCCGGCCTGGTTGACGCAGCCGTAGATCACATCGGTCACGGCCTGCCAGTCCACGTTCGGGTTGCGGGCCATCAGGGCCTTGAGCGGGATCGCGCCCAGGTCGTCGGTGCGCACGCTGCTTAACGCGCCGCCGTAGCGGCCAAAGGGGGTGCGGATGGCGTCACAGATGAAGGCTTGGTGGGTCATGGTGAGATGGTGTTGAAGTTGAAGAAAATTGACTACATGCCGATGGAAAGCCCGATGAGCGCCTCCAGCTCGGTATGCGCCAGCCCGTCTACTTTATCAATCAGTTTCAGGCCATCGGGCGTGCACGCCAGTGTGGCGAGTTCGGAATAAATGCGCTTGACGCAGCCTATGCCAGTCAACGGGTAAGTGCAGGTTTTCACGACTTTGCTGTCACCCTTCTTGGTGAGCAAATCCATCATCACCCAAGTCTGTTTTGCCCCAATCGCCAGGTCCATGGCGCCACCCACGGCGGGGATGGAGCCGGGCTCGCCAGTGCTCCAGTTGGCCAGGTCGCCAGTGGCAGACACCTGAAAAGCGCCCAGCACGCAGATGTCCAGATGGCCGCCGCGCATCATCGCAAAGCTGTCCGCGTGGTGGAAGAACGCGCCGCCTTTTTGCAGCGTGACGGGTTGCTTTCCGGCGTTGATGAGGTCGTAGTCTTCTTCACCCGCCGCTGGGGCTGGACCCATGCCGAGGATGCCGTTTTCACTGTGCAGCAAGACCTCGCGGGTGGCCGGAATGTGGTTGGCGACCAGTGTCGGCATGCCGATACCGAGGTTGACCGTGGCACCCTCGGGAATGTCTCGCGCCACGCGCGCGGCCAACGTGTCTTTGCTTCTTTTTGTATAGCTACTCATGCAATGTCCTGGGGGGCTGAGGGCTTGTTTGATGGTTAATTTAAGGCTTAAGGAGCCAGAAATGAATTGGGATCTGACCCCATTTTCTTCATCATGCCGCCTGCTTGAAACCACCGGCCTGGGTGGCAACGCGGGCGATTTTGACGATCTGATGGACGAAGATGCCTGGCGTCACGATGTGCTCGGGGTTCATCTCACCCAGCGCCACAATCTCGTGCACCGTGGCCACGGTTTTCTTGCAGGCGGTGGCCATCACCGGGCCAAAGTTGCGGGCGGCCATGCGGTACATCAGGTTGCCCCAGCGGTCGCCTCGCTCGGCCTTGATGAGGGCCACATCGCCGTATATCGGGAATTCCAGCACGTAGTGCTTGCCGTTGATCTCACGCGTTTCCTTCAACGAGCCATCGCTGTTTTTGGCAAGCTCGGTGCCAAAGCCGGTGGGCGTGAAAAACGCACCAATACCGGCCCCGGCGGCGCGGATGCGCTCGGCCAGGTTGCCCTGGGGCACCAATTCCAGTTCCAGCTTTCCGCTGCGGTACAAGCCGTCAAACACATATGAATCCGCCTGGCGCGGAAAGCTGCAAATGACCTTGCGCACGCGACCGGCCTTCAGCAGCGCGGCCAACCCGGCCTCGCCATTGCCCGCGTTGTTGTTGACCACGGTAAGGTCTTTGGCGCCCTGGGCGATCAGCCCGTCGATCAGCTCGTCGGGAATGCCGGCTGTGCCAAAGCCGCCAATCATCACGGTGGCGCCGTCTTGTATGCCGTGCAACGCCGCTTCGATGCTGCTGGCGATTTTGTCGATCATGGGTGGCTCAGAAAATGGGGCGACTCAATGAATGGAAGCATGCAATGTCAGCCACCGCACCGCACACGATTTGCCCCGGGCTTCACAGGGGAGAGACCTGCTTGGCAGGCGCGCGACTCTCATCAAGGAACAGTTGCACCTCACGGAACAGGCTCATACGGTTCTTTTCCATGATCAGCGTGTGGGTACCTTCGCCAATTTCAACATAACGCTTGTAGGGCGCGCCGGTGAGCTTCGGAAACAGGGCTTGCGCCATGTAAGCGGGCGTATCGAGGTCCCACTCGCCCTTCACAAGCAACACGGGTACCTTGATGTTCTCGACCTTCCATGGGATCACACCGTTGGCCCAGTATTTGGCCCCGTCGGCCACCACGCCGTTGGGCGCGCGCAGCACCGGCGGATTCTGTTTCATGCCCACGGGATCGGTGGCGGAAGTCGCTGCGGCCCAGGCCTCGAACCAGCCCGCCGGAATCAAGTCTGCCTTTTTGTCGTCGGCCACGCCGGCCAGCCAGCGCGCCTTGGCCTGCGCCATGCTGACCGAACGGTAGGCCTCAACGGGGCCGGGAGCGACCTGCACCAACGAGGGTGTCTGGCGAATCCACACCGGCGCATACAGCACCAGTTTTTCTATTTTGTGGCTGTTCAGGCTGGCGTACCACTGCATGATCGCCGTGCCCCACGACCAGGCCAGCAGATTCACCCTGTCAATACCACGGCGCTTCTTCACAAATTCGACCACCGCATCGACATCGCGCATGGCTTCTTCAGTGCCGCCGAACGGCGCGCTTTCGCCTGCTGGCCGGTCCATCTGCGCCGGGCGAGTCGATGCGCCGTAGCCGCGAACATCCAGCAGATACACGTCATAACCACGCTGTGCGATGTAGTCCATCCACGACGTGCCGTCAAGCTTGAGATCGAACGCGGTCTCGGACGGGTAAGTCGCGCCATGCACATAGATCACGGTCTTGGCCGGCGAGAACTGCGTCATGCCGGCCGGGCGTTTGTTGCGCACATAAATCTGCATGCCAGCATCGCTTGGCACGCGGAACTCCTCCATCACGATGTCGCCCGTGGCAGCTCCGGGCACAGAGGCGCAGCCGACCATCAAGGCCAGCGCGCTCAACAGCAATAAAAATCGTCCAAACATGAGGCTCTCCCGGTGCTTTGATTCATGCAGGCTGGCAGCGTGGCAGATGAACCGCAAATCACTTTAGCATGCTTGGGAGCAGCGTTTTGTGGCGCGCGGGGTAACTACTCAGCTCTGTCACGCATCGATCCCCTCTCCCGCTGGCGGATGAGGGTGAGGGTGAGGGAGAAAGTAAGCAGGCCGGTGCAGCCTGAGTAGTTACCGCGCGGGCACGCTTCACCTGTGCTTGTTTGAAGCGTGCCGCCAAGGCAGCCGGGAGCGGCGACAATTGACGCCATGCTGTTCCAACCGTCACAGGCCGACGTGCGCCGCTTTTTCTGTGCCGTTTACGCAAAGGCCCTTTCCAATCAACCACTTGAAGCTATTGAAACAATAGCTAGCCTGTGGCTTGACGAGCACCCTGAATACCACGCCGAGCTGGCCGATGTGGACGCCGCCCTGCTGGCCATGGCCAATGAAGACACCGGAAAAACCAATGCCTTCATGCACTTGAGCATGCACCTGGCGTTAAGCGAACAATGCAGCATTGACCAGCCACGTGGCATACGCCAGGCGGTGGAACTGCTGACGGCGCGTCTTGACTCGCTGCACGACGCGCACCACGCAGCCATGGAATGCTTGGGCACCATGGTCTGGGAAAGCCAGCGCGCCGGGCTGCCGCCCGATGGCGCGGCCTACATTGACTGTGTGCAGCGGCGGGCGACGCGGGGCTAGGCGAGGCGAAGCGTGGCCATGCGGATAGACGTTTCGGGCTTAACGGTCATGCCATCGCATCCCACGTTTGCTACCAGCCGGGTGCTGGGGATCGCGACCCTTGTGACGAACGCAACGAACGCAACGAACGTGACCGGCTTCACGGGAATGTGACACTCGCGTGGCCCCCGTACAAACTGACATCCTCGTTCTCGGTGCCGGCATGGTCGGCACCTGCACCGCGCTGCACCTGGCGCAGCGCGGGCATTCTGTGGCGCTGGTGGACCGGGGAGCGCCGGGGGGTGAGACGTCTTATGGCAACTCGGGCATTATCCAGCGCGAGGCGGTGGAGCCTTATGCGTTTCCGCGCGATTGGGCATCGCTTTTGAACGTGGCGTTCAAGCGCGGCATGGATGTGAACTACCACTTTGGCGCGCTGCCTTCTGTGTTGCCGCATTTGGCGCGCTACTGGCAAGCGTCTGGGCCATCGCGCTACCCACTGATCGCCGCAGAATTCAGCCGCCTGATTGAGCATTCAATTTCGGAGAACGCGAGCCTGATTGCACAGGCCGGTGCCGATGACCTCATCCGCCGCACGGGGTACCGCACGGTGTTTCGCACCGCAAAGGCGTTTGATCAGGCTGCAGAAAAAGCGCAACGGCTCGCGCTGCAGTATGGTGTTCAACACGCGCTGCTGGACGGCGCGGCGCTCGCCGAGGCTGAGCCCGCTCTTCGAAATTCACTGGCCGGTGCAGTCCATTGGCTGGACCCGTGGTCGGTCAACGACCCGGGCGCGCTGGTGGCCCGTTACGCCGCACTTTTTACCGCAAACAATGGCAGGTTTGTGCGGGGTGACGCAACGAGCTTGCAACCGATGGGCAAAGGCTGGCGCGTGGTCACGCAAGACGGTCCGCTGGAGGCGCAACATGCCGTCATCGCACTCGGGCCATGGGCTGAGACGGTGACGCGACCGCTGGGCTACCGGCTGCCGCTGTTCGTCAAGCGCGGATACCACCGGCACTATTCGGCAGTGGTACACAGAGGCGCGGCGAATAACGGCGCTTTTGCAAGCGAATCCACTTCCGGAACATCGCCGCTGTCCATCCCCTTGCTGGACGCCGAGCGCGGCTTGGTGCTGGCCCCGATGTCGCGCGGCCTGCGCATCACCACCGGCGCCGAATTTGCCCGCATGGGCGCGCCATCGACGCCGGTGCAGCTTTACAAGGCGGAGGTAGCTGCGCGCGAACTGATCGACCTGCCGCCCGCCATAGAAGCCGAACCGTGGATGGGCAACCGTCCCTGCACGTCCGACATGAAGCCGGTGATTGGTCCGGCACCGCGCCACCCCGGCCTGTGGTTCAACTTTGGGCATGCGCACCAAGGATTCACGCTAGGCGCGGTCAGTGGGCGCTTGCTGGCCGACTTGCTGGATGGGAAGGTGCCGTTGATTGACGCGGCACCGTATTCTGCCGGGCGCTTTGGCGGCTGAGTCGTTGGCCGGCTGAGCAGCGGGGGCTGAATGTCGCGGGTAAATTTTCGCCCTCATCTATCACTATTAATTATATAGCTACCCATGCACACCGGACAAGGGCTACAGACCAAAAAGCCGCTCAAAAGCGGCTTTTTGACGGCTCACATCAAATTTCAGCGAAATCTGGCTTGCGGTACCGTTTTCAGGTCGCCCGGCAGGTGGCTGATGTAGTTGGCCAGCTCTTTCATTTCTGAATTGGTGAACTGCTTGGCGATGCCACCCATTACTGCGTTACCACGGCCCACCTGCGGGTTGTTTTCGGTCTTGTAGGCCTTCAGGGCGACGAAAAGATAGTCGGAGTACTGGCCGGCAATTTTGGGATAGGTCGGGTCAATCGGCTTGCTGAAGTTCTCCCCGTGGCAGGAGACGCACGCGCCCTTTTTAACCAGTGCAGCGCCTTTGGACGAATCATCTGCCGCCTTGGACAGCACCGGCGCGCCGGAATCCACACCATGGCTCTCGTAGTACGCTGCCACATCGGCCATGTCCTGGTCGCTCAGGGAATAAGCAACGCCCTTCATGGAGGGGTGTTTGCGCTCACCCTTTTTGTAAGCGCTCAACGCAGACACGATGTACTTGGCACCCTGGCCAGAAATCTTGGGCACTTTGTAAACCTCTGGAAAGCTGGCCTGGTAGCCCACGATGCCATGGCAACCAATGCACATGTCGTTTTTCTTTTCCCCCGCTTTGGCGTCGCCTTTGACGTCTTGGGCGTTGGCTGAGAGGGCCGTCACAGACGTGACAACCAGGGCGAGCAGGGGCAACAACAGTTTCTTCATTTTGCGCGGACAATCAGGCAGCAGCCGGGATAGGTTAACGTCAGATTATATCGGCCACCAAATCCCGGTACGCCGCAACGCTTCCTAGCCACCACGCACCCACCATGAAATTCCAAGGTACCAAAAACTACGTCGCCACCCAGGACCTGATGCTGTCCGTCAATGCCGCCATCACCCTCAAGCGCCCGCTCTTGGTCAAGGGCGAGCCCGGCACCGGCAAAACCATGCTGGCCGAAGAGGTGGCGCAGGCGCTGAACATGCCCTTGCTGCAATGGCACATCAAGTCCACCACCAAGGCGCAGCAGGGCCTGTACGAATACGACGCCGTAAGCCGCCTGCGCGACTCGCAGCTGGGCGACATTGAAGGCGGCCAGAAGGTCAAGGACATCCATAACTACATCCTCAAAGGCGTGTTGTGGCAGGCCTTCACCACCGACCACCCAGTGGCGCTGCTGATTGACGAGATCGACAAGGCCGACATTGAATTCCCCAACGACCTGCTGCGCGAAATCGACCGCATGGAGTTTTACTGCTACGAAACCCGCGAGCTGATCCGCGCCAAGCACCGCCCGCTGGTGTTCATCACCTCCAACAACGAGAAAGAGCTGCCCGACGCCTTTTTGCGCCGTTGCTTCTTCCACTACATCAAGTTTCCCGATGCCGACACGATGAAGCAGATCATCGACGTGCATTTCCCTGGCCTCAAAAAAGAGCTGCTCACGTCGGCTATGAAAACGTTTTACGACGTGCGCAATCTGCCGGGCCTGAAGAAAAAACCCTCCACCAGCGAGCTACTGGACTGGCTCAAGCTTCTGGTGGCCGAAGACATTCCGCTGGAAGCCCTGCAAAGCAAGGACGACAAGGTCGCAGTGCCACCGCTGGTGGGCGCGCTGCTCAAGAACGAGCAGGACGTGACGCTGTTTGAAAAACTGGTGTTCATGCAGCGCCACAACCGTTGATCTGTCCCTCAATTATCGCCAAGTTGTCGCTGGGTTGCCACTGAATTACCGCAGATTTACCGCTGAAATGGGATGAAAGAATGGCATTTGTAGAACCCGTGACGCTGGAAGCACGCGGCATCAAGCTGGTGCCCTTGTCGCTCGCCCATGAAGACGGATTGGGCGCCGCTGCCGCCGATGGCGAGTTGTGGACCATCCGCGTCACCTCGGTGCCCGAGCCGGACCAAACCCGCAAATACATTGAAGACGCGCTGGCCATGCGCGAGGCCGGCAACCGCTTCGCCTTCGCCATCACCGATGCGGCCAGCGGCACCGTGCTGGGCAGCAGCAGCTACCACGACATCTTGCCCGCCGTAAAGCGCTTGGAAATTGGCTACACCTGGTATGCCAAACGCTGCCAGCGCACCGCCGTCAACACCACTGCCAAACTGCTGTTGATGACACATGCTTTCGAGGTGTTGGGCTGCAACGTGTTGGGCTGGCGCACCGACAATTTCAACTTTGCTTCGCAAGCGGCCATTGAGCGCCTGGGCGCACGCAAAGACGGCATCATTCGCGGCCACGCACTGCGCCGCGACGGCACCATCCGCGACACTGTGATGTACAGCCTGCGCAGCGGCGAATGGCCCGAGGTGCGGGCGCAGTTGCTGCATTCGTTGGACAAATCCCGCTGACCTGCCATGAAGGGAATGGGACCATGCTGATCGACTTTTTCTACACACTGCGTTCGGCCAAATTACCGGTGTCGGTGAAGGAATACCTCACCTTGCTGGAAGCGCTGCAAAAAGGCGTGGTCGGCCCTAACGTGCCCGAACCTGAGGGTGACGCAGAGCCAAATGGCTACAAGATCGACGACTTTTATTACCTCAGCCGCACGACGCTGGTGAAGGACGAAAAACACTACGACAAGTTTGACCGCGCTTTTGCCTCGTACTTCAAAGGCGTGGAGATGATTGCCGACTTCACCAAGGACATTCC
>JANYJD010000366.1 GCA_025358555.1 Rhodoferax sp. | reverse complement strand
GCCACCGAGTCGCCCACGCGGCGGCTCTGGAAGTAGGCCAGGGGCAATTGCACCAGGTGGCGGAACAGTTTGGCACCGAGTTCTACATCGATGCGGCTGGTGGTGTGGCTGAAGACGTTTTTGGGGTCAGATCGCAATTTTTCTGCGCAGCACCCGCAGGGTCGGCGTTCAGCCGAGAAAATTTGGGCTCTGACCCCAATAACGTCTGCCTTTATGGACCAGCACTTTGTCCATCACCACCTGAAAGAATAGGGGCGATACCAGGCCAAAGAGCTGCAGCATGAAGCTGATCAGCAACACCTCGCCCAGCAGCTTGCGGTATTTGACAAGCGCCGGGATGAACCACGAGAAGTCAAACCTGGCCAGCTCACCGGCCAAACTGGCCCGGCTGGTGATGAGGATCAACTCACCCGCCCAGCGCTGCGCAAAGACTTCGATGGGCTCGATGGTGGGGCCAGAATTTTCCCGGCCGTTGGCCGTCCCTGCGGGTGCTGCGCTGCGCTGCGCAGAAATATTGGGATCTGACCCCAATTTGCCGAACTCCTGAAACAACACGCGTTTGCCGTCGCATTGGGCCAGGATGACGACGCGCAGGGACTCAGTGCCGGTCAAGGCGTCGGCGTCACGCATGATGGCAAGCGCTGGCAACGGGGTTTGCGCCAGGCGCTCGACGTTGCTGTGGCTCAATTTGGCTTTGAGGCCGAGGTGCCTGGCTGCGCGCAGCAGGTCATCCACTTGCAGCGGGTCGGTGGGCGACAGGCCGAGCTGGTGCGCCAGGGTGGCGGGGTCAGCCGCGATCTGGTGCAGCCGGGCGATGGCGCACAGGGCGGCCAGGGCATGGGTGGTCATGCGCGGGCCTTGCGCGCGATGGCGGATTTCATGAATCTACTCCCTGAGGTGCTGGGTTTTTGGTGGGCAAGCCTGGTGCGCTGCACACCCGCCCGGTTCACCGTTGATGCGGGCGAAGTATAGAGAGGGCTGGCCCGGGTCTCAAGGGCGGCGCGCTTGCAGGTGCCCGCCAGCGGAATAAATTCACGCCAAAGGAGTTCGGTTTTACAACAGCGGCGAAAAGCCCGGTGATTAGGTTGCGTTGCCCAATTTTTACTGTTTTTTTGGGTAAATTAGGCCTGTAGCCCCCGTCTACAGTGCATGAGCAGCTACTTAAAATATAGCTATTGACGTCACTCCACCCGGATCACGGCATGCGGCTTGAACCCCAGGTCTGCGGCTTTGCCTTTGCGGGCGCGGGCGGCGCGGGCGTTGTTCAGGCTGCGAATTTCGAGGGTCTCTTCGCGGGCCTTGCCGCCCCGCCCAATGCCTTCCAGCCTCACGCTGCGGGTGTAGGCCGCGGCGCCAGCCAGGGTGTCTTTGGCTTCCAGATCAATCAGCATCAAGCCGCGCCCGCCGTTGCCCATGACCTTGAGTTCGCTGATCTCAAAGGTCAGAATGCGGCCACCGGCGGACGCGCAGGCGACGTGGGTGGCGGGGGCCAGGGTTTTGACCACGCTGCTGGCCGCAACGCCACCGGCTGCAGCCGTGACCAGACTGCCGACCGTGCCGGACACGGTTGACGGGCGGCACAACGTCTCGCCTTCGTTGCAGGTCACAAACACTTTGCCCGCTTTCTGGCGGGAAATCATGTTGTCCACCGTGGCCAAAAAACCGTAGCCGCCCGAGCCACTCAACAGCAAACTAGCGTTGCCGGGCCCGGCAAAGTAATAGCGCAATTGCGTGCCTGCCTCCAGCTCGATCAGCGTAGTGATGGGCTGGCCATCGCCGCGCGCACCAGGCAGCAGCGCCACGGCCACCGAGTAGACGCGGCCATTGCTGCCAAACGCCAGCAGCGTGTCTACGGTGCGGCATTCAAACGTGCCGTAAAGGCCGTCACCGGCTTTGAAGGCGAAGCTTGCGGCATCATGGCCGTGCCCCGTCCTGGCGCGCACCCAGCCTTTTTCGCTGATCACCACCGTCACCGGCTCGTCCACCACTTTCACGTCCAGCACGGCTTTTTTCTCGGACTGGATCAAGGTGCGGCGGGCATCGGCAAAGGTCTTGGCATCGCCTTCGATCTCCTTGACCATCAGTCTGCGCAAAGCCGCTGGGCTGCCCAGAATTTCTTCGAGTTTTTGCTGAGATTCGCGCAGCTCTTTTAGCTCCTGCTCAATCTTGATGGCCTCCAGCCTGGCCAGTTGCCGCAGCCGGATGTCCAAAATATCATCGGCTTGGCGCTCGCTCAATTTGAAGCGCTCAATCAACGCGGCTTTGGGCTCGTCCGCCTGGCGGATGATGGCAATCACCTCGTCAATGTTGAGCAGCACAAGTTGCCGACCTTCCAGAATATGGATGCGGTCTTTCACCTTGCCCAGGCGGTGCTCGCTACGCCGCTGCACGGTGGTCTGGCGGAACTCGATCCACTCCACCA
>JANYJD010000359.1 GCA_025358555.1 Rhodoferax sp. | reverse complement strand
GACGTAGCGTGCCACCCAGCGACGCACCCGTGGCGCGCTCACACCGAGCTCCTGTGCAATCACAAGGTCGGAATACCCCGTGGCCGCCATCAAAATCATATTGGCGCGCACCGCGCAACGAACGCTTGCTAGGCTTGATGTGCTCCAGCGAAGCAAAGTCTCCAGGTCATCTTGGCCAAATTCGACTACTACCCTGCGACTGTTCATTCGGATACCCCTCGAAACTGCAATGTTCAGGGTAAGAACAGGATAACTAACAATAGTTCAATATATATGCAACACTACACTAGGTGATGACCGCCGCCGACACCACGCTTCGCACCACCTCCCGCGCTTTGCGCTGCGTCGCCGTGGTGGGGCGGCGCGACGACCACACCAGATCCAGCTGGCTCAGGATGCGCGGCGCGTGGATGCTGCGCACGGCAAACGGGTCCACGTTGTCGAAATTGCTCAGGGTGTAGGCGGGCAACACGGCATGGCCCAGGCCTTCTTTCACCAGGTTGAGGATAGCGTTGAGCCCGTCCACCTCCAGCGTGATGCTGGGCTTGCGGCCAATGGACATCATTTCGGCTTCAATCAAGACGCGAAAAGCGTTGGGGCGGCTGGGCAAGATCAGCGGTAGATTTGCCACGTCATCCAAGGTAATGGCGGCGGTTGCACTGGCTTTGCGTGCGCTGGGGCGAGTCAGGCGAGGCGCCTTTTTACCGTCAGGAGCGACGCTGGCACGCGGTGAAATCAGTACCAGCTCCTCTTTGTGCAACGTCGTTATCTCCAGCTCGGGCGATTTTTCGGGGTTGTAGAGCACGGCCATGTCCAGATTGCCGGCCCGCAGGCCATCCAGCATCAACAGCGAAAAGCCCTCGGTCAGCGTCAACTGCGCTTGCGGCAGCGCCTTGCGAAAGGCGTGGGTGAGCGGCACCGCAATCAGCCGCGACAGGCTGGGCGGCAGGCCGATGGAGACGCGCCCGGCCAGGGCGCCGCGCGCCGCACCTAGCTCTTCGCGCGCCAATACCACCTGGTGCAAAATGCCGCGCCCGTGCTCCAGCAGCAACTGGCCAGCCTCGGTGGGGACCGCGCCGCGCCCATTGCGGGTCAGTAGGTTTTGGCGCAGTTCCACTTCCAGCAGGCGCACCTGGCGGCTCAATGCCGGTTGGGCTACGTCCAGCGAAATGGCCGCGCGGGTGAAGCTGCCAAGCTCGGCCACGCGCACAAAGTACTCAATCTGTTTCAGATCCATGGCTTGAGTGTATTTGCATAGCCAATGCGAGGATATACCTATTTGCTATAACTGATAGCGGCCTGTGGCGCTTACCATTGCCCCCCTTGAGGTGCAGAATTCAAGTGTGGCAACGAATCGAATACACAACTCAACGGCGCTGCCTGAATCGGCCTTGCAGCCCATTTCCGCAGGCCACCCCAAGCACGTTCTGCTGCTGCCGGGCTTGATGTGCGATGGCAGCTTCTGGGAGCCGTTGCGTACGGCGTTGCCACAGGGTATGTCCTGCACGGTGGCCGACTATGGCGATGCCAACACCTTGGTCGGTATGGCGCAGGCCGCTCTGGCTGTGGCCCCACCGCAATTTGCGCTGGTAGCGCATTCCATGGGGGGCCGTGTGGCCTTGGAGGTGGTGCGTTTGGCGCGGGACCGCGTGCAAAAACTTATTCTGATGGACACCGGCTACCTGCCGCTGGCCGCTGGCGAGGCAGGCGAAAAAGAGCGGGCAGGGCGCATGGCGCTGCTGGCAGTGGCCCAGGCCAACGGGGTGCGCGCCATGTGTGGCGAATGGCTCAAAGGCATGGTGCATCCGGCGCGGTTGAACGACGCGGTCCTGCTGGAGGCCATCACTGGCATGTTTGCGCGCAAAAATGCGGAGCGTTTTGCGCGCCAGCTCAATGCACTGCTAACCCGGCCCGACGCCAGCCCGGTGCTGGCGGGCCTGCTAGCAATGCGGCTGCCCACGATGCTGATGTGCGGACGCCAGGACACTTGGGCCAGCGTGGGACAGCACGAGGCCATGCAAGCGCTGGCGCCCCATGCGAGCCTGCGTGTGATCGACGACGCTGGCCACATGGTGCTGATGGAGCGCCCGGTTGAAACCGCGCGCGCCATCCTGCAATTTCTTGCCGGGCCTTGAATTTCCATCCCAAATTCTTGTGCCAAATTCTTATCTCAAACGCTGATTCCAAGCGTCCAACCCAAATAATTTTCAGACCCAAGGAGAACAACGTGAGCGAACAGAAACCCATCATCATCGACTGCCATGGCCACTACACCACGGCTCCCAAAGCCTTGGAGAACTGGCGCAACCAGCAGATCGCGGGCATTAAGGATCCATCGGCCAGCCCCAACGTGGCAGACCTCAAAATCAGCGATGACGAGCTGCGTGAGACGATCGTTCAAAACCAGCTCAAGCTGATGAACGAGCGGGGCTCAGACCTCACCATCTTCAGCCCGCGCGCCAGCTTCATGGCGCACCACATTGGCGACTTCAATGTCTCCAGCACCTGGGCTGCGATTTGCAACGAGCTGTGCTACCGGGTCTCGCAACTTTTCCCCGACAACTTCATCCCAGCTGCCATGCTGCCGCAGAGCCCCGGCGTGGACCCAAAAACCTGCATCCCCGAGCTGGTGAAGTGCGTGGAACAGTACGGCAACGTCGGCATCAATCTGAATCCCGATCCCTCCGGCGGCCACTGGACATCACCTCCGTTGAGCGACAAGCACTGGTACCCCATCTACGAAAAAATGGTGGAGTACGACATCCCCGCCATGATCCACGTGAGCACAAGTTGCAACGCCTGCTTTCACACCACCGGTGCGCATTACCTCAACGCCGACACCACCGCTTTCATGCAGTGCCTGACCAGCGATTTGTTCAAAGACTTTCCCACGCTGCGCTTTTTAATTCCCCATGGCGGCGGTGCGGTGCCGTACCACTGGGGCCGCTTCCGGGGCCTGGCGCAGGAGCTCAAAAAGCCGCTGCTGGAAGAGCACTTGCTCAACAACATTTTCTTTGACACCTGCGTGTACCACCAGCCCGGCATTGATTTGCTGAACACCGTGATTCCGGTAAAGAATGTGCTGTTTGCCAGCGAGATGATTGGCGCGGTACGTGGCATCGACCCGCAAACGGGCAACTACTATGACGATACAAAACGCTACATCGAGGCATCGAAAATCCTCAGCGCTGGGGACCGCTATCAAATTTACGAAGGCAATTCGCGCCGCGTGTTTCCGCGCCTGAATTCGGCGTTGAAGGCCAAGGGCCGCTGATTCCACCCATTTCACAGGAGAACACCATGTACGAACTCGGCGTTGTTTACCGCAACATC
>JANYJD010000353.1 GCA_025358555.1 Rhodoferax sp. | reverse complement strand
CTGCGCGCCATGATGCCCTGGATTGCGAAAAACAAGCTGGTGGACCAAACTCGCAATTGAGCCGAATCGCTGCTACAGTGCAAAAATCGCAAACACTGAAAAAAAGGCCACCTCGGTGGCCTTTTTTGTTTGAATCAGACAACTGCTATTAAACATATAGCTAACTGTGTAGTGTAGACAAGGGCTAGAGGCGTATTTTATGCATGATGGCGAAGAATCTGACCCTGCGGAGCAGGAAGGTGTGATCGTGCGCAAGCGGCGCAAGGGCATTTACATTCTGCCCAATCTGTTCACGCTGGCGGCGCTGTTTGGCGGTTTTTATGCCGTGGTGATGGCGGTCAATGGCAATTTTGACAATGCTGCCATCGGGGTGTTTTGCGCCATGGTTCTGGACAGCCTGGACGGCCGTGTGGCACGCATGACCAATACCCAAAGCGCGTTTGGCGAGCAGATGGATTCGCTGTCAGACATGGTGTCGTTCGGCGCCGCGCCGGCCCTTATTTCCTACATGTGGGCGTTGCAGGGCCTTGGGCGCTGGGGCTGGCTGGCAGCGTTTGTGTACTGCGCGTGCGCCGCCTTGCGGCTGGCGCGTTTCAACGTCAACACGGCGGTGGTGGATAAGCGCTACTTTCAGGGCCTGCCGTCGCCGGCAGCGGCAGCACTGGTGGCGGGGTTCATCTGGTTGATGACCGACTTGGGGTTTGAGGGAACCGACAAGCTGTTGGGCATTTCCATCCCCTGGATCACCTTCGCACTGGCGCTGTTTTCAGGGCTGACCATGGTGACCAACGTGCCGTTTTACAGCTTCAAAGATGTCAGCATGAAAAAAAGCGTGCCCTTTGTGGTGATCGTGCTGATCGCGCTCGGCATTGCGGTCATCAATATCGACCCGCCTACGGTGATGTTTGGTTTGTTCATTGCTTATGGGTTCAGCGGATATGCCGTATACCTCTGGCGCAAGGCCAAAGGCATGCAGACCAGCGTGATCAGCACGTCAACCCAGGAACCTGATGAGCGCGGGCTGCACTGATGCCGGGTTAAATCTTGTGGTACATTGAACTCATGAAACGAATTTCGCTAGCACTACTGCTGCTACTGCCAGATGGGCGGAGTGGGTAGCGCACGCGCGTACACCTTACAACGGCCCGTCTGCTACCAGCAACGGGCCGTTTTCTTTTGGGTTGCTGGTTTTTCACTCATCCAATCCACATCGAAGTTGAAAGAATCGCCATGTTGAAACAGCCACACCTCAAATACCGGGCTTTTGCCCCGATGCGATTGACAGACCGTACATGGCCAGACGCCGTGCTGGTCCGCGCCCCGCTGTGGTGCAGCGTGGACCTGCGTGATGGCAACCAGGCGCTGGTTGAGCCCATGGACATGGCGCGCAAGCTGCGCATGTTCCAGATGCTTGCGAGAATCGGGTTCAAGGAAATCGAAGTGGGATTCCCGTCGTCATCGCAGGTTGAGTTTGATTTTGTGCGGTGCCTGATTGACGATGACCTGGTGCCCGCAGACGTGACCATCCAGGTGTTGACGCAGGCGCGCCCGGAGCTCATCCACCGGACGTTTGAGTCGCTGGCGGGCGCGCGGCGGGCGATTGTGCATCTGTACAACGCCACCTCACCCGTGATGCGCCGAGTTGTGCTGGGCATGGATGAGGACCAAATCATCGACCTTGCCACCACCCATGCGCGGTTGATCCAGGAATTGGCGGCCCTGCAGCCTGCGACGCATTGGACGTTTCAGTATTCGCCCGAGATGTTTTCCGGCACCGAGCTTGAATTTTCCAGGCGGGTGGTGGATGCCGTCACTGACGTCTGGCAGCCCACGGCGCAGCACAAATGCATCATCAATCTGCCGTCCACCGTAGAGCATTCCACGCCCAATATTTTTGCCGACATGATGGAATGGATGCACCGCCATCTGGCGCGGCGCGATGCCATTGTGCTGTCGGTTCATCCGCACAATGACCGGGGCACCGGCACGGCGGCGGGGGAGTTTGCCCTGATGGCAGGCGCGGACCGCATTGAAGGCTGCCTGTTTGGCAATGGCGAACGCACGGGCAATGTGGACCTGGTCAATATCGCGCTCAATCTTTATACCCAGGGCATCTCGCCTGGTCTTGATTTTTCCCAGATCGATGAGATCAAACGCATTGTGGAGCATTGCAACCAGCTGCCCGTGCATCCACGCCATCCGTATGCGGGTGAACTGGTTTACACGTCGTTCTCGGGCTCGCATCAGGATGCCATCAAGAAGGCATTTGCGGCTCGAAAAGAAGGCGATATGTGGGACATGCCCTACCTCCCGATTGACCCCAAAGATTTGGGCCGCAGCTACGAGGCGGTCATCCGCGTCAACAGTCAGTCGGGCAAGGGTGGCATCGCGTATTTACTGGAAAGCGAGTACGGCCTGACCTTGCCGCGCCAGCAGCAAGTCGAGTTCAGCAGCGTCGTGCAGCGTGAAATGGACGCCGGCGGCAAGGAGCTCAGCGCCAAAGACCTGTTTAACCTGTTTGAGCGTGAATACGGCGTGCAGGAGGATATTCAGCTTGCAATTCAGGGCAGAAGTGGGCGTGAGAAAATGGGCAGCACTGCGGCACATTCCTCTGATGCTGCGCAGCTTGCCCGCCCGCAAGTTGACAACGCGCATCGCCTCGAAACCATTCAATAAATCAGAAACTGGAGCACCCCATGACCGACAAACTCATTATTTTTGACACCACCTTGCGCGATGGCGAGCAGTCCCCTGGCGCCTCCATGACACGCGACGAAAAGCTGCGCATTGCACGTCAGCTGGAGCGCCTGAAAGTCGATGTGATTGAGGCGGGATTTGCCGCCAGCTCGAATGGCGATTTTGAGTGCGTCAAAGCCATTGCCGAGGCGATCAAGGATTCCACCGTCTGCTCTCTGGCCCGCGCCAATGACCGTGACATTTCTCGCGCCGCCGAAGCGCTCAAGCCCGCCAGATCGGGCCGTCTGCACCTGTTCCTGGCAACCAGCGCCTTGCACATGGAGATGAAGCTGCGCATGACGCCGGACCAGGTGTTTGAGCAGGCCAAGCTGTCTACCCGCTTTGCTCGCAATTTGATGGCGGATGTCGAGTTCAGCCCCGAGGATGGCTACCGCTCGGACCCCGACTTTCTGTGCCGCGTGATTGAGGCAGTGATTGCCGAAGGCGCGACTACCATCAATGTGCCCGACACCGTGGGCTACGCCGTGCCGGAGCTCTACGGCAATTTCCTGAAGAATCTGCGTGAGCGCATTCCCAATTCAGACAAGGCGGTGTGGTCCGTGCATTGCCACAACGATTTAGGCATGGCGGTGGCCAACTCGCTGGCAGGGGTGAAAATTGGCGGCGCACGGCAGGTGGAATGCACGATCAACGGGCTGGGCGAGCGTGCGGGCAACTGTTCGCTCGAAGAAGTTGTGATGGCGCTCAAGACGCGCCGCGACTACTTTCATCTGGATGTTGGCATCGACACCAAGTACATCCTGGCCACCAGCCGCATGGTCAGCCAGACCACCGGTTTTGTGGTGCAACCCAACAAGGCTGTGGTGGGGGCCAATGCATTTGCGCACGCGTCGGGCATCCACCAGGATGGCGTCTTGAAGGCGCGTGACACCTACGAGATCATGCGTGCTGAAGACGTGGGCTGGAGCGCCAACAAAATCGTGCTGGGCAAGCTCAGTGGCCGCAATGCATTCAAGCAGCGTTTGCAAGAGCTGGGTGTTGTGATGCAGAGCGAGGCCGACATTAACACGGCATTCGCGCGGTTCAAGGACCTGGCCGACCGCAAGAGCGACATCTTTGACGAAGACATCCTGGCCCTGGTCAGCGATGAAAGCGTGACGCACGAAAAGGAGCAATACGGCTTCGTTTCGCTATCGCAGCACAGCGAGACGGGTGAGCGTCCGCAGGCCAGCGTCGTCTTCACGGTGGACGGCACAGAGGTCAAGGGCAATTCTGACGGCAACGGGCCGGTTGACGCATCCCTCAAAGCGATCGAAACCCACGTGAAAAGCGGGGCGGAAATGGTGCTTTATTCGGTCAACGCCATCAGCGGTTCGACTGAGAGCCAGGGCGAAGTAACAGTGCGCCTGCAAAACAGCGGGCGCGTGGTGAACGGCGTAGGGGCTGACCCCGACATTGTGGTGGCGTCCGCCAAGGCTTATCTGAGTGCGCTCAATAAGTTACACAGCAAAGCTGATCGAGTGGCTGCACAAGGATAGGGAAAACCCTCGTTATTCGAGTATTTGTTTACAAACACCGCGCAAGTAGTTGATCTTGCGAAGGTTTGTTGGATAAACTCTCACCATCGTGTAAACGGTGCGGAGGATTATGTATCCGGTCGCCCACATGTTGTGTTGGGAAATACTTTGAAACGAATTGCTTCCTTACTCGCTACTGCTCTGATGGCTTTCGCGCTATCGGCCCCCGAGGCCGACGCAGCCACCAGAACCCGCACCGCCGCAAAGGCGTCAACCAGCAAGGCGCATGCAGCCAAGCAGCGCGTCAGCAAAACCTATGCTGGCAAAGCGCAGGCCACCAAGACCACAAAAGGCATCCGCGCGCAACAAGTTCGGCTTTCGCGCAGCGCCATCAGCGCCAAGCGAAGAGTCGTGCTGCGCGCGCCAGTGATTCCCGCCAAACCCTCATTCGGCGAAGTCGCGGGTTTGCATTCGGAGCAGGATGCGCTGGATTTGAAATCAGGCGTCGCCCTGGTCATCGATCAGGAAACTCGTGAAGTCCTGTTCAGCAAGAACGAGAAAGCGGTGCTGCCAATCGCCTCACTGACGAAGTTGATGACGGGCATGGTGCTAAGCGAAGCCAGGTTGCCGATGGACGAGTTGGTCATGATTTCGCAGGCCGATGTCGATACCGAGAAAGGCAGCCGGTCCCGCCTGAAAGTGGGAACCGAGTTAAGCCGTGGCGAACTGCTGCATTTGGCGTTGATGTCCAGCGAAAACCGGGCTGCGCATGCGCTTGCGAGGACTTTTCCGGGCGGGCTGCCCACCTTCGTCAAGCTGATGAATGCGAAAGCTCAAGCGCTCGGCATGCGGGACACGGTCTACACCGATCCGACCGGCCTCTCCAGCACCAACCTGTCCAGCGCCAGAGATCTGGCATTGCTGGTCAACGTCGCCCATGGCAACTCCTTGCTTCGGGAACTGTCCACATCGCCCGGGTACCAGGTGGCCGTAGGCAGCAGGACGCTTCAATTCAACAACACCAACCGCCTGGTGAACAACCCAACCTGGGATATCGGGCTGCAGAAGACCGGCTACATCTCCGAGGCTGGGCAATGCCTGGTCATGCAGACCAAAGTGGCCGGCCGCAAGCTGATCATGGTTTTTCTGGACTCGGCTGGCAAATTGAGCCGCCTGGGGGACGCAGAACGCGTGCGCCGCTGGATCGAAGCTGCACCGATGGCCAAGCCGCTGGCAGCTCCCCCCTTGGCGGCATTGCCGATGCGCGTCAAGACTGCGGCATTGGGGACGTGAAGGCCATCTCAACTCTGGTGCTTTGCGGGCACGTTGCCCAAGCTGGCCGAAATGGCATGCGCTGTAGCCTGCAATTTTGGCAGCCATTCCTCGTCAAGACGGCCAGCCGGCGCAGAGATTGACAGGCCCGCCACCAGCCTGGCCTGGTCGTCGTAAATGCCAGCGGCCATGCACCGCACACCCAACTCCAACTCTTCATTGTCGTGCGCTTCGCCATATTGGCGGACCCTTGCCAGCTCGCGTTCAAGCACCGAGAGCTGCGTGATGCTGTTCTTGGTATGGCCTGCCAGTCCGGTGCGCGTGGCGTAGGCACGGATGCGCTGCGGGTCATCTGCGGCCAGAAACAGTTTGCCGACCGATGTCAGGTGCAGTGGCGCCCGCCCGCCAATGGCGCGTACCACCTGCATGCCGGAGCGTTCGCTGTAGGCACGCTCAATGTAGACAATTTCATCGCCCTGGCGCATGCTCAGGTTGACAGGCTGCTGGATCAACTGATGAAGTTCACGCATGGGCACGAGGGCAGCGTCGCGCACGTTCAGGCGGCCTTTTACCAGATTGCCAAGTTCCAGCAGGCGCATGCCCAGCCTGTAGTTGCCGGGCTGCGGCCTGTCCACAAAACGGCCTGTTGCCAAGTCGTTCAGGATGCGGTGTGTGGTGGATGGGTGCAAACCGGTCTTTTCGCTGATTTCCTTCAAGGAAATCGCGTCCTCCTTGGAAGCCAGCACATTGATCAGGGCAAACATCCGCTCTATCACTTGAACCGTAGGTGTCACCGGGACACCGGGGTCTGTTTTTTTCATGAGTTTTCCCTGATTTGCACACCCACCATTTTACTTGGTGAAATCAAGACCGGCTTACAGAAGCTGGATCACCCAATCGCCGTTCTGAAGAATTTGGTGCGGCGCAAAGCGCGCCTTGTAGTTCATTTTGGGGCTTTCCCTGATCCAGTAGCCCAGGTAAACGTGCGGAAGACCCATTTGAAGGGCCTGCTCCAGCTGCCACAAAACGCTGTAAGTGCCGTAGCTGGCTCCCGCATCAGGGTCGTAAAACGTGTAGACAGCCGAGATGCCGTCTTCGAGCACATCCAGGATGGACACCATTTTCAAGGCGCCTGGCGTGCCATCGGCCAGAATTTCCCGAAATTCAACCAGCCTTGAATTGACTCTGCTTTGCAGCAGGAACTGGGTGTACTGGTCGATGCTGTCCTGGTCCATGCCGCCCCCGGCGTGCCTGCCATTTTGATAGCGCAAATAGAGCTGGTAGTGCTCAGGCTCAAAGCAGAGCTTGAGCACGCGTGCCTGCAGGTTCTTGTGGCGGGCCTTGCTGCGCCTCTGGCTTCTGTCGGGCTTGAATTCATTGGCCAGCACACGCAGGGGCGTACAGGCCTGGCAGCCGTCGCAGTAGGGCCGGTAAGTGAACATGCCGCTGCGCCGAAAGCCCATGCCCACCAGGTCGGAGTAGGTGGCGTTGTTGATCAAATGGCTTGGCGTTGCCACCTGCGAGCGTGCCTGGCGCTCACTCAAATAACTGCACGGGTAGGGCGCCGTTGCATAAAACTGCAACGTCTCCAGCGGGAGTTCCTTGAGGTGTGTCACGTTGTCGGGGTCGTATGGTGCAACAGGTTTTTCAAGTATAGAGTGTCGAAATCCCAGGCGGGCGCAGTCTCAAGGATTGCCACCTGCGTGTGCGCCAGAAACTCCGCCCGCGGGATTTCTGAAGCACCGAGCGACGCCAGATGCCGCGTGTTCTGCTGGCAATCAATCATTGCGATGCCCTTGCTTTTGCAAAAGCTGACCAGCGCCGCCAGTGCGATTTTGGATGCATTGGGCACTCGGGTGAACATGGACTCGCCAAAAACCGCCTTGCCCAGGGCCACACAGTAAAGCCCGCCCCCCAGTTGTCCGTCGATCCACGTCTCCACACTGTGGGCAAAACCGGCCTGGTGCAGCTGGATGTACGCCTGCACCATGTCTGGCACGATCCAGGTGCCCGGCTGGCCATTGCGCAGGCTGCTGGCGCAGGCTTGGATAACCTGATCGAAAGCCGTGTCAAAACGGATTTCACATGCTGGCGATGTGGTGAATTTTTGCAACACCTGGCGAAGCGAGCGGTGCAATTTGAAATTGTTCACAGCAAGCGTCATTCGTGGGTCGGGACTCCACCACAAAATTGGCTGCCCCTCGCTAAACCATGGAAAAATCGTGTTGCCGTAGGCGCGCCGCAGCGTGTCAACGTCAAGCGCGCCGCCCGCAGCCAGCAACCCAGGGGCAGGCGATTGCGATCCCCAAACCCGGTCCACCGGCGGAAAAGCCTGGCCTGGAGCAAGAGTCGGCAAATAGGAAGATTTGGCGCGCATGGGTAGGTTAGAATACAGGCCAGTCGGGGCGTAGCGCAGCCTGGTAGCGCATCTGGTTTGGGACCAGAGGGTCGAAGGTTCGAATCCTTTCGCCCCGACCAATTATTCGTTTTCCCGGAGTTTCTGCCCGTAGCTCAGTTGGATAGAGCATCAGCCTTCTAAGCTGAGGGTCGGGGGTTCGATCCCCTCCGGGTAGACCATCCAAAGGCGGTCAGCCCGCTGTGACAGCAATCCCCTTGAACTGGCCGGTTGCAATTTTCTTCTCCCATTGCGCAGGTCCTGTAATGTGCACACTGGTGCCGCCTGAATCAACCGCCACCGTGACGGGCATGTCTACCACGTCAAATTCATAAATGGCTTCCATGCCCAGGTCGGCAAACCCGACCACTTTGGCAGTTTTGATGGCCTTGCTGACCAGATAGGCGGCGCCTCCCACGGCCATCAGATAAGCGCTCTTGTGCTTTTTGATGGCATCAATGGCGACGGGTCCTCGTTCCGCCTTGCCGATCATGGCGATGAGGCCGGTTTGGCTGAGCATCATCTCGGTAAAGCCATCCATTCGGGTGGCGGTGGTGGGGCCTGCGGGGCCAACGGCCTCGTCCCCAACCGGGTCGACCGGGCCCACGTAATAGATGACGCGGTTGGTGAAAGCTACCGGCAGCTTCTCACCCTTGGCGAGCATGTCCTGGATGCGCTTGTGCGCGGCGTCGCGGCCGGTGAGCATCTTGCCGTTGAGCAGCAGCGTGTCGCCGGGTTTCCAACTAGCCACCTGCGCCGGAGTGAGGGCGTTGAGATCCACCTTCTTGCTCTTGACGTAATCGGGTGCCCAGTGCACGTCGGGCCACAGGTCCAGGCTGGGTGGGTCAAGATACACCGGGCCGCTGCCGTCCATCACAAAATGGGCGTGGCGCGTGGCGGCGCAGTTGGGAATCATCGCCACCGGTTTGCCCGCAGCGTGGGTGGGGTACATATTGATCTTGATGTCCAGCACGGTCGTCAAGCCGCCCAGGCCTTGCGCGCCGATGCCCAGCGCGTTGACTTTCTCAAACAGTTCCAGCCGCAGCGCTTCTACTTTCGTCAACGCCGCGCCCGATGAGGATTTGGCCTGCAGCTCGTACATGTCGATGTCTTCCATCAGGCTCTGCTTGGCAAGCAGTACGGCTTTTTCAGCGGTGCCTCCAATGCCAATGCCCAGCATGCCCGGTGGGCACCAGCCGGCTCCCATGGTCGGCACGGTTTTTAGCACCCAATCGACGATGCTGTCGCCGGGGTTGAGCATGGCGAGCTTGGATTTGTTCTCAGAGCCGCCGCCTTTGGCCGCCACGGTCACGTCCAGCTTGTCGCCCGCGACGATCTCGACATGGATCACGGCGGGGGTGTTGTCGACGGTGTTCTTGCGGTCAAACTGCGGGTCAGCCACGATTGAGCCACGCAGCGGGTTGTCGGCATTCAGGTAGGCGCGTCGCACGCCTTCGTTGACGGCGTCGTCCAGCGTGCCGGTGAAGCCTTCCAGCCGCACGTTCATGCCCATCTTCAAAAACACGTTGACGATGCCCGTGTCCTGGCAGACCGGGCGGTGGCCCATCGCACTCATTTTGCTGTTGGTCAAGATTTGTGCAATCGCGTCCTTGGCGGCGGGGCCTTGCTCGCGTTCATACGCCCGCGCCAAGTGCGTGATGTAGTCAGCCGGGTGGTAGTAGCTGATGTATTGCAGTGCAGCGGCGACGGATTCGATCAGGTCATTTTGTTTGATGGTGGTCATGGTGTGGGGTGTTGGAATGTTGAGCTGAAATTGAGGCAAAAATCGAGCCAAATAGTGACCTTGGGGGCGGGAAGGATTAGCCAGACGAAGCAGTAAGGTCGTCAGCAGGCTACTCGACAATACGCCGAGTTTATCGAATTGATACCGGCACTCAGAGTCGCCACCATGTACAAAACAATTCAACGCAAACTTACCGAGTTCATCCATTCGCAGTCTTTGGGCGGCATCGTGTTGGCGCTGGCGGCATTCGCGGCGCTGATCCTGAGCAATTCGCCGTGGAGTGGCAGCTACGAACGATTTTTGCAAATGCCGGGCGAACTGCGCATTGGCAATGATGCGCTGGTACTGTCCAAGCCGCTGCTGGTGTGGGTCAACGATTTGTGGATGGCTGTGTTCTTCTTTCTGGTGGGCTTGGAGATCAAGCGCGAGTTGGTTGAAGGCGAGCTGCGCACCGTGCGTCAGGCGATGTTGCCCGCTGTTGCCGCGCTGGGCGGCATGATCGTGCCCGCGCTGATCTACACTGCGATCAACTGGGGCGACGATGTGGCGCTGCGGGGTTGGGCGATCCCCGCTGCGACAGACATCGCCTTCGCGCTGGGCGTGCTGGTGCTACTGGGCAACCGCGTGCCCCCGTCGCTGAAGGTATTTTTGACGGCGGTGGCGATTCTGGATGATCTGGGGGCCATCTTGGTGATCGCGTTTTTCTACACCTCGCAGCTTTCAACCACGATGCTTGCGGCCGTCGGGCTGGGTGTGCTGGCGCTGGTGGTGCTAAATCGATGGAAGGTCACTGCCGTCGGCCCGTATGTCGTGGTCGGGCTGATCATCTGGCTGTTCGTGCTCAAGTCGGGAATTCACCCTACGTTGGCGGGGGTCATCACGGCTCTGGCAATTCCATTGACGGATGGCAAAGGCGGCTCGCCCCTGAAAAGCGCCGAGCATGCCCTGCACCCGTGGGTGGCCTTTGCGGTGCTGCCGATGTTTGCTTTTGCCAACGCAGGGGTGTCGCTGCAAGGCATCAGCGTAACTGCGTTAATGCAAACGGTACCGCTTGGCATTGTGCTGGGTTTGACGGTAGGCAAAGCGATTGGTGTTTTTTCAGCCAGTTGGTTATTGATCCGTTTCGAGGGTGCGCAACTGCCCACGCAAAGTAGTTGGGCTCAGTTCTTCGGAGTGTGCGCGCTGTGCGGCGTGGGGTTCACCATGAGCCTGTTCATCGGCTCGCTGGCGTTTGAGGGCATGAGCGCGGGCTACGCCGTGCAGGTCAAGCTCGGGGTGTTGGGCGGCTCTTTGGTCGCTGTACTGGTGGGGGTGAGCGTTTTGATGTTGTGCCGCACGACCATAGCCACTGCCGAGCGGGTTGAGGCTTAAACCGCAGATCAATCGTTATTCGCCCGCCCGTCAATCTTCTTGGCCTCGTGCTCGCCGGACATCAACTTGTCGGTGTAGGCAATCGCCATCGCGCTAAGCAAAAACGCCATGTGGATGATGGTTTGCCACATCAGCACTTTTTCGGTGTAGTTGTTGGCGTTGATGAAGGTCTTGAGCAGGTGGATGGATGAGATTCCAATGATGGCGGTGGCCAGCTTCACCTTCAGCACGCTGGCGTTCACGTGGCTTAGCCACTCCGGCTGATCTGGGTGGTCTTCGAGGTTCATGCGGCTAACAAAAGTCTCGTAGCCGCCCACAATCACCATGATGAGCAGATTGGAGATCATCACTACGTCGATCAGCGCCAGCACCACCAGCATGATCACGGTTTCGTTTAGCCCTGTGAGCCTTGCCTCTGCCACATAACCGCTGCTTTTGACCAGCACGTCAATGTCGGGCTGACTGCCAAAAGCGGCAAACACCAAGTGATACAGCTCCACGCCAAAGTGAAATACGTACACCGCCTGGGCGACGATGAGGCCCAGGTACAGCGGCAACTGAAGCCATCGGCTGGCGAAAATGAAGTTGGCCAGCGGCGGCAAGCGTTTGGTGGAAGCCGGGCGGGGAGCGTGGGGTTTGTTCATGCGTTGGGGTTTATGTTTGGGCCATATTTCGGTTGTCTACCCAGCCCAGAATTGTAGTGGGCAGATGTGGCGTGCAGGAGAATGCGCCTGATGGCAAGGGCGGTCCGAGTCAGTGACTCGTAAGTGCATGCCCCGACACTTTGGGCCAGTTGCGACACATTCACCCACTTTCAAGGAGACCTCTAGCATGAGCAGCACAATTGAATCTGTCCTGGTTGAACACCGGGTTTTCAACCCCAGCGAAGCATTTGTGAAAGCCGCCCGGATTTCGGGCATGGGTGCCTACAACGCCCTGTGCGCCGAGGCTGAGAAGGACTTTGAAGGCTTCTGGGCCCGGCTGGCCCGAGAAAACGTCCTGTGGAACAAGCCGTTCACCCGCACGCTTGATGAATCCAACGCGCCGTTCTACCAGTGGTTTGACGACGGCGAGCTCAATGCCTCGGCCAACTGCCTGGACAAACACATGGGCACGCCGGTCGAGAAAAAAACCGCCGTCATCTTTGAAGCCGACGACGGCACCGTCACCAAAACCACCTACAAGGAATTGCTGGCCCGCGTAAGCCAGTTTGCCAACGCGCTGAAGGCCGATGGCATCAAAAAGGGCGACCGGGTGTTGATCTACATGCCCATGACGCTGGAAGGTGTGATCGCCATGCAGGCCTGTGCCCGCATTGGCGCCACCCACAGCGTGGTGTTTGGCGGCTTTTCGGCCAAGGCGCTGCAAGAACGCATCATCGACGCGGGTGCCGTGGCCGTGATCACGTCCAATTACCAGATGCGCGGTGGCAAAGAGCTGCCCTTGAAGGCGATTGTTGACGAGGGCCTGGCTCTGGGCGGCTGTGAGTCCATCAAGACCGTGTTTGTCTACGAGCGCACGGCCACAGCGTGCAACATGGTCGCCGGGCGTGACAAAACATTTGCCGAGGCGCTGAAGGGCCTGAGCACCGAATGTGCGCCGGTGCCAGTGGGCGCGGAGCACCCGCTGTTCATCCTCTACACCTCGGGTTCCACCGGCAAGCCCAAGGGTGTGCAGCATTCCACGGGCGGCTATTTGCTGTGGGCCAAGCTCACCATGGACTGGACGTTTGACCTGAAGCCTGCAGACGTGTTCTGGTGCACGGCGGACATCGGCTGGATCACCGGCCACACCTACGTGGCCTATGGCCCGCTCGCGGCGGGAGCAACACAAATCATTTTTGAAGGCATTCCCACGTTCCCGAACGCGGGCCGCTTCTGGCAGATGATTGAGCGCCACAAGTGCACGATTTTTTACACAGCGCCCACGGCCATCCGCTCGCTCATCAAGGCGGCTGAAGGTGACGCCAAAGTGCACCCGGACCGTTCCGATTTGAGCAGCCTGCGTATCCTGGGCTCAGTGGGCGAGCCCATCAACCCAGAAGCCTGGATGTGGTACTACAAAAATGTGGGCCACGAAAAATGCCCCATCGTGGACACCTTCTGGCAGACCGAGACCGGCGGCCACATGATGACGCCGCTACCCGGTGCCACGCCGCTGGTGCCCGGCAGTTGCACGCTGCCGCTGCCCGGCATCATGGCGGCGATTGTGGACGAGGTGGGCAACGACATTCCCAATGGTACAGGTGGCATTCTGGTCGTCAAGCGCCCTTGGCCGTCAATGATCCGCACCATCTGGAACGACCCCGAGCGGTTCATAAAAGCCTACTTTCCTGAGGAGATGGGCGGCAAGCTGTATCTGGCCGGTGACGGCGCGGTACGCAGCGCCGATAGGGGCTATTTCCGCATCACCGGCCGCATTGACGATGTGCTCAACGTGTCGGGCCACCGCTTGGGCACGATGGAAATTGAGTCGGCGCTGGTCTCCTGTGCGCACCTGGTGGCCGAAGCCGCCGTGGTCGGCCGACCTGATGATTTAACCGGCGAGGCGGTTTGCGCCTTTGTGGTGCTGAAAGGTTCGCGACCCGACGGTGCTCAGGCCAAAGCCATTGCCAAGGAGCTTCGCGACTGGGTAGCCAAAGAAATCGGCCCGATTGCCAAGCCCAAAGACATCCGCTTTGGTGAAAACCTGCCCAAAACCCGCAGCGGCAAAATCATGCGGCGCTTGCTGCGCTCCATCGCCAAGGGCGAGGCGGTGACGCAAGACACGTCTACCCTGGAAAACCCGGCAATTCTCGACCAGCTCGGGCAGGCGTACTGATGGACCGACACGGCCAGATGAAATTGCTATATACTTAGTAGCTATCCATGCACGCTATACAAGGGCTATAGGCGTATTTGATCGGTATTCTCATTAAAAAAGCCCGCAAACGCGGGCTTTTTTATCTTGCGGGCATTTTTTATTGCCCAGCGGGTTTTGTGACCTACTTGGCGCTTAGCACCCAGGCCGCCAGCGTCTTGGCTTCGGCCTCATTCACCTGCGCGTTGGCGGGCATCGGTACCGCGCCCCAGATGCCCGAACCGCCTTTCATGATCTTGCCAGCCAGCTTGTCAACGGCAGTCTTGTCACCGCCGTACTTGGCAGCGACCTCTTTGTAGGACGGGCCGACCAGTTTTTTGTCCACAGCGTGACAGGCCATGCAATTTTTGGCCGTGGCCAAGGCCTGGTCGGCGAAAGCAGGTGCGGCGACGGTCACGGCGGCGGCTACGATCAGTTGGGCTAACAGGCTGGATTTCATCGTTTTCCTCGTGGGTTGGTGCGTAATTTGAGCGGCAAGTTGACTGGTAAATTGACGCGCGGCATGGGTTACAGTCCCTCAACGCGATTGTAGTGAAACTGGTTGACCCTGCGGGTTGACCGACTTGTGAAAACCTGGGAGCGACTGACATGTATTTTCTCGGCCTTGGCCTCATCTTGCTGGCGATGAAGTACCTTGAGACCGGCCCAGTGGCCAACTGGAGCTGGTGGCTCGTCATGACGCCTTTCGCTCTGGCAGTAGCGTGGTGGGCTTGGGCCGACGGAACTGGCTACACAAAGCGCAAGGCCATGGAACGGGAGGACGCGCGCAGAAAAGCGCGCGTTGACAAGAACAAGGAAGCCATTGGAACTCTGCAAGCAAAGAAGCGGCGCTGAACCGGTTTCCTGACTTGCCTCAATAATCGTCCAGCACCGCGCCTTTGCTGGCGGTGGATGCGTTGAAGGCGAACTTGGCCTGCACGCCTCGCGTGTAGCGCGGTGGTGGGGCCTTCCATCCCACTTTGCGCTTTGCAATTTCAGCTTCTGGCACATTCAGTTGCAATAGCAATTGCACCGAGTCAATGGTGACAGAGTCGCTCTCGTGGATGAAGGCAATCAGGCCGCCCACAGCCGCTTCAGGCGCCACGTGGCCCACCACCATGCCCCAGGTGCCGCCGGAGAAGCGGCCATCGGTGATCAGGCCGACGCTCTCACCCAGCCCTGCGCCAATCAGCGCGCCGGTCGGGGCCAGCATCTCGGGCATGCCGGGGCCGCCCTTGGGGCCCAGGTAGCGCAGCACCATCACGTCACCCGCCACAATCTTGCCGGCCAAAATCGCGGCCAAGGCAGACTGTTCATCGTCAAACACACGGGCCGGGCCGGTCATCACGGGTTTTTTCAGACCGGTGATCTTGGCAACGCAGCCTTCTGGCGACAGGTTGCCTTTGAGGATCGCCAAATGCCCTTGCTTGTACATGGGCTTGTCGATAGGGCGGATCACATCCTGATCTGCGCGCGGCACATCGGGCAAATCCTTCAACACCTCGGCAATGGTTTGCCCGGTGATCGTGATGCAGTCGCCGTGCAGCAAGCCAGCGGCCAACAATATTTTCATTACCTGCGGAATGCCGCCAGCTTTGTGCAGATCAACGGCCAGATATTTGCCGCTTGGCTTCAAGTCGCACAACACGGGTGTCCTCACACGCACGCGCTCAAAGTCGTCAATCGTCCATGGCACTTGCGCCGCATGCGCGATGGCCAAAAAGTGCAGCACGGCGTTAGTGGAGCCGCCGGTGGCCATGATCACCGCCACAGCGTTTTCAAGCGATTTGCGTGTCACGATGTCGCGCGGTTTGATGTCTTTCTTGATCGCTTCAATCAGCACTTTGGCCGACTCTTTGGCCGAGTTCATTTTCTCGTCATGCGGATTGGCCATGGTGCTGGAGTAGGGCAGGCTCAAGCCCAGCGCCTCAAAGCTCGACGACATCGTATTGGCCGTGTACATGCCGCCGCAGGAGCCGGTGCCCGGCACGGCGCGCCGCTCAATTTGCAGCAAGTCTTCATCGCTCAGGTTGCCCGCCGCGTTTTGGCCTACGGCTTCAAACACGCTGACGATGTTGAGGTCTTGCCCCTTGTATTTGCCCGGCAAAATAGTGCCGCCGTAGACGTAAATGGCCGGCACGTTGGCGCGCAGCATGCCCATCATGCCGCCCGGCATGTTTTTGTCGCAGCCGCCTACCACCAGCACGCCGTCCATCCATTGGCCCTGGACGCAGGTCTCGATGCAGTCGCTGATGACTTCGCGCGACACCAGCGAATACTTCATGCCCTCGGTGCCCATCGCCATGCCGTCTGAAATGGTGGGCGTGCCAAAAATCTGCGCGTTGCCGCCGGCTTCTTCAATGCCCGCCACCGCTGCATCGGCCAGCTTTTGCAGGCCCGAATTGCACGGTGTGATGGTGCTGTGCCCATTAGCCACGCCAACCATCGGTTTCTTGAAGTCCGCCGCCTCGTAGCCCATGGCGTAGTACATGGAACGGTTGGGCGCGCGCGACTTGCCTTCGGTGATGTTTTTGCTGCGTGGGTTCAGGATGATGGGGTGGGTGGCCATGGTGTTTTAATGGTTGAGTTCGAGACGAATTTTAGCGTGCGATCCGAGCGTCGCGGTAAACGCTCATTTAATTAGCCGCTCGCAAAACCAACAGCAACGAGGGTGGCAATAGCTGGCGAAAACCTTTGTCAAAAGTCACAAACGGCTCGCTCAGGCTGATTGACATGGCCGCGAGCTGAGCATCTGGGATTTGGTTGGCGGAAAGTTGCTTTGTCAAGACCAAGCTGCGCATGTCGTTCCATTCTGTGCCCGGGTTGGCGAGCTTTGCTTTCGGGTTCTCCAGCAACCAGTCAATAAAATCAACTGCGCGTTCGATAGGCGTGGGTGTCGGAAAGATTTTGGGTTGCGTCACCAGGCGCAAAAAGCTGCTGATCACTCCAATGGGCAGCAGCAGCAGTTGGCCATCAACATTGATGGCAAGGGTCTGGTTGAGCCAATCGGCAGCAACTCTGTGCTGGGGATGGTCTTTGCGAAACGCAGCGACCAGGACGTTGACATCGGGCAGCATCGTGGCGGGTTCAGTCCGCTGCGTCCAGCAACTCCCGAGTGCTTAAGCCCGTAAGACCTGGGGCGAGCCCGCTTTTCCCGTCGAACACGGGCATGGGGCGCCGCTTCTTGGCAGCGGGCGCGTCGCCTGCACGCAGGCGCATCCGCAAGCCTTCCTCGATAAGGCGCGTCAGGCTGACGCGTTGGCTGGCCGCAAAAGCCTTGGCCTCTGCCAACAATGGGTCGTGAAAATCAAGCGTGGTTTTCATGACAGTATTGTACAGATTTCTGTATTTCTTTCAGTTACTCGCGGCGTTCATCCGCCACCATCAAAAACGGATTCACGATCTGCAAGCTGCCCACGCGCTGCAGCTGCTGCATGTCTTCCGAGTAGATGACTTGGCATTTGGCTTGGGTTGCGCTGGCGATGATCAGGCTGTCGTAGAACGAAAAGCTGAGCTCGCTGCGCAGCTTCAGTGCAGACTCGATCAATTCCGGGCTCGGGTTGACCTGGTTCATGGGCTGCAAGACCAGATTGACGTAGGCCAGGATGCGCTCCTGCGGCAGCTGCAGGCGCTTCGCTTTGCACGCAACGTTGCAAAACTCCTGCACCACCTGATAGCTGACGATGCCCAGCTTGCTGTTGAGCCCATGTGCCAGCAAATCTTTGGCGCGGGTTTGTTTGCGCGGCTCCAGCGTGTCGAAGCAGTAGACGACGATATTGGTGTCAAAAAAGACGCGCTGGGCAGGCTGACCAAAGTCATTCATGCGCCAGGGCCATCCAGCCGTTGCAGGATGCGCGCCTCACGCTCGTTATCGTCTTCACGCAAAGCCTTTCGCTTGGCCGCAGGCGCGAAACGATAGTCCACAGGCACGAAGGGCTGGCCTGCGATGGGGGCGGACAGATGGTCCAGCATGGCGCGGGTCTGCGCGAGCTTGAGGCCATCCACATCCTCGCGGGTGTAGCCCGCAAGCCAGCCGCGAAACGCTTCATTCAGCGTGGTGCCGCGCAGGCGCGCTAACGCGCGGGCTTGGTCGATCAAGCTGTTTTCTGCGCTTAGGGTGACATTCTTCATAATCATAAGTGTACACGAAAAAAATTAGTGCACAAGAAAAATAACGGTTGAGACGGATATTTACCGGTTGCTTGCCCATGCCTGATTGCTTGGCGAATGCGGTTCGAATTGCCTTGCTCATGCACAATCCAGCCCATGCTCATCCACCCCCAAATCAATCCCATTGCGCTTCAAATCGGCCCCCTGGCCGTGCACTGGTACGGCCTGACTTACCTGGCTGCGTTTGGCCTGTTCATGTTTTTGGGCATGCGCCGACTGAAGCATCCGCCCTTTGCGGCCATCACCGGGGTGGGTGCCTGGTCGCGCAAAGACGTGGAGGACGTTCTGTTTCTGGGTGTGATGGGTGTGGTGCTGGGTGGGCGCATAGGCTACTGCCTGTTCTACAAGCCGATGTATTACCTGTCGCACCCGCTGGAAGTATTTGCGGTGTGGCAGGGCGGCATGAGCTTTCATGGCGGCATGCTGGGCGTGATCGGCTCCATGATCTGGTTCGCCTATTCGCGCAAACGGCCGTTCTGGCAGGTGGCGGATTTTGTGGCGCCGTGCGTGCCAACTGGCCTCGCGGCGGGGCGGGTTGGCAACTTCATCAATGGCGAACTGTGGGGTCGGGTGTGCGACCCCAGCCTGCCGTGGGGCATGGTGTTTCGCGGTGCGGGAGATTTGCCGCGCCACCCCTCGCAGGTCTACCAGTTCCTGATGGAAGGCCTGCTGCTGTTTGTCCTGCTGTGGCTGTATGCGCGCAAAGAGCGAAAACAGGGCCGCGTGGCCGCCATGTTTTTGCTGGGTTATGGCGTGTTCCGCTTCATTGCCGAGTTTTTCCGTGAACCTGACGCGCATCTGGGTTTGCTGTCATTGGGCATGAGCATGGGGCAGTGGCTTTGCGTGCCAATGATTGTGGGTGGGATCGGGCTTTGGGTGTGGGCTGGGGGGCGGCAGGGCCAGCGGTGATTCTCAACCTGGCCGGATGGTCCGTCCCCCGCCGTCAAAGATTCGCCTGACTCGGCCCAATGCTTTCAGCCTGGGCCAAGGGCCGTGCGCCGCATCGGCGTAACGATTTTGGAAGACGAGGCAAACGAGCGCCGGATGTCCGATTCCGCGCTGCGATCTCTGCTTTCGAATTTTGAAAGCGCCAACATTGAATACCCGGCGACTTGCTCATACCTCAATAATCCGGTCTGTCAGCCTTGTTCGGATCAGCCGTCTCAGCTTGCAATAGCTTAGATAATTACGTATAATTATGGAAAATAATGAAAGAAAAAAACCATGCGCCTAGTTCAAAACTCGTTGCACGACGACGTCGCAGCCACTCTGCGGGACCGCATTTTTGCGGACGAGCTGCCCTCTGGCAGTTTTCTGGACGAGGTGAGTTTGTGCGAGAGCCTGAGCATCTCGCGCACGCCGCTGCGCGAGGCGCTGAAGGTGCTGACTGCCGAGGGCCTGGTGCGACACGAGCCGCGCCGGGGCTGCTTTGTGAACCAGGTCACGGAGCAGGATCTGGACGATATCTTTCCGGTGATCGCCCTGCTGGAAGGGCGCTGCGCATTTGATGCCGCCTGCAACGCGACTGACGCAGACCTGGCGGTTCTGGAAACCCTCCACGAGCGCTTGGCTGGCCACGCCAAAGCCCGGCGCACCACCGATTACTACACCACCAACTACGCCATCCACGAGGCCATTATTATCTTGGCCAACAACCGCTGGCTGGCGCAGGTGAGACACCTTGACCGCACCGTCGACCTCATCCAGTGCCTTGAGGCAGGCGAGCGTATTCGTGCCATCGATGTTCATCGCACACGATCCGCAAATGCCCTCCCGGCATGAACGGCGCAGCGTCAACGTTGGGTCGATCTCATTTTTGATCTTAAGCAGTGCGTCGAGCACCATTGGTCCGCACTGCGCCTGATCGACATAAAACGTATCGAGACTGGGGGTCCTGCCGTCATCGGGATTCCACCGGTAAACGCGCAGTTCCTTCCATTTGCCTTCCGATCCGGGCTGGTTCCAGGTTTTGCCCTTGGAGATCTTGGAATTCTTCGGCAGTGTCAGTTGGACCATAGGAGCTTTCGCAATCTCTAGCGTTTGGTCGTCGAATATTGCCCAAATTTTCGTCTTACCCGCGAAGGCAGGATTGTCGGAATTTGAAGCCAGCAAAGCATCAGGACATTTCCGTCTGCCCTCGGCATTCACAGAACCTTGAAGGTCCCCGCCTGTCAACGCCCACGAACTATGGACGATGCGGTTCTTTGGCGCTTTTCGAGTTTTCAGGCCGGCTTTTGGTATTTGCGTAATTCGCGCACTAGTTCCGTCAACCGCTCGGCGATGCCTGCACCGGTATCGACGGCGACACGCAACGTCGCCCGCGTTTGAATGAGGGTATTGAGCCGCTCCTGCTGTTCGCCAAAGCCGAAGAATACTTCTTCCGGAGCCTCGATATCGCCATCCTCGACCGCGGTCATGACGTCGAAGGCATTTTGCGCCGCAAGTACCATCATGGAGGCAATATCATTCATCAGCTGCAAGTAGAGCCGTTGTGCATCGGCCCTGATCCGCCTTCCATGCACGCCGAATTTCATCGGGACCGACGCTTGGCCACCCTCGCCACTGAAGACCTTAGGATGACGCTGAAAGCGGCGAAAGATTTCGACGAGCCCCAAGCAGCACGTTTCGAGATCGCGCAGGCTTGCAGCGGTCTTGCGTTTGCTGCGCGTGCGTGAGCCCGATTTTTCCTGGCCGGACCAGTTGATGGCCGCGATCGAGGTAATCGCGCCAAGTGCAGCAAGCGCCGGCAGCACGGCCGAGAAGGGGTCGGGCGGCATGCGCGTGTCGGCGTCGTCGGAATCGGAACTGCCGGATTTGGCCACGCGCACTTTCCTTGTAAGCCACTGGCAATCTTAACCGGTAGTTGTGGCGATCCGTCAACCCTGACGGCGGATACGGCCCGATTCAGTTATTCGAGGCATTCAGTACACGCGAGCCTTGGGCTCGATGTATTTGACCTCATTGGTCATTGTTGTTTTGTGGACCGGGCGGTCGTCGAGCCTGACGGTCTTCGTGCCGCTGTCCGCCCAGGCAAGCGTATGCTTCATCCAATTGACGTCATCGCGCTTCGGGAAATCCTCGCGGGCGTGGGCACCACGGCTTTCCTGTCGGCTTTCGG
>JANYJD010000349.1 GCA_025358555.1 Rhodoferax sp. | reverse complement strand
CCAGGCGTAGTCCTGGTTGACGACAGCCAGCGTCTTGAAGTTGGGCTTGTTACGCAGCAGGTGCAGCACGGTCGCCACCATCTCTGACGTGGCATTGGCCTGGGTGCGCACCACGTATTTATAGCGCTTGTTTTCCAGGATTTTCTCGGTGCCGCAGTCCCACATCACGTTGAGCACCTTGAGGTCTTCAGCCACGGGTGCAAGCGCGTTGCAACTGCCGCTGGAGATGGACGCCAGCATCACCTTGACGCCCTCTTCCTGCACCACGCGGCGGTATTCCGAGAGCAGCTTGTCCCCGCCAATGCCTTCGTCAATGATGACGGGTTTGATCTTCACCCCGGCGATGCCGCCCGCCGCATTGATCTCTTCAATTGCAATCTCGGCGGCGGCCTTGCCCGGCACGCCAAACACTGCTGCCGGACCCGACAGAAAAGTCGTCATGCCGATTTTCAGCTCGGCGGGTTTTTGCTGGGCGGGGGCAGCAGCAGCGAAGGCCAGCAGGCCGCAGGCCAGGGCACCCGCGCGGATCAGACTGTTCATGGTTGTCTCCATATAAATGTGGTTTGCCCGCTCTTGCGCCGTGCGGCGGGTGTAACGTGCACTATAGCAAGCTGTGCGGGTGCAAGCTATCCCATTTGTTCACCGCACGGTCCACCCGCCTGTCGGATCCCCGATCTCCGGCCAGCGCCCGCCGCTGCAACGCTCAATATCACCGAGGTCGCGGCGCGATTGAATATCTGCAAAGCCCGCTTGGCGCAGAAGTTCCCGCACGCGAGCCGCCTGGTCATACCCATGCTCCAGCAGCAGCCAGCCGCCAGGGTGCAGGTGCCCCGGCGCCTGGTTGATGATGGCGCGGATGTCGTCCAGGCCGTCGGGTCCACTGGCCAGCGCCTGCTGTGGCTCATGCGCAAGATCGCTCAAGTGCGGGTCGCCAGCGGCAATGTACGGTGGGTTGGAGGCAATCAGGTGATAGCGGACATTGACGCCCTGCAGCCACGAGCCCTGGCTGAAGTGAACGGCCAGTTGCAGCCGCTCTGCGTTGGCTTCTGCCACAGCCAAGGCGCCGATGCTGATGTCTGTTGCGCGCACCTGCACCGCAGGCCGCGAATGCTTAATGGCCAATGCCACAGCGCCGCTGCCGGTGCCCAGGTCGAGTGCGCAGACGGGGCCGCCAAAGTCTCCCATCTCGGCAGACGCGGCGCGCGCGGCCAACCCATCCAGCACTTGCAGCGCCCATTCCACCAGCGTCTCGGTGTCGGGGCGGGGCACCAGAACGCGGGTGTCGACCTGAAGTTCAATCCCGAAAAATTCTTTGCACCCGGTCAGGTAGGCCACCGGTTCCCCGGCCAGGCGGCGCTGCACCAGCGCCATGAAGGCGGCGCTGGCCGATTCGGGCACAAGGTCCAGATTATGGGCCAGCAACCAGGCGCGCCCGGATGCAGGCTTGCCCAGCGCGTGCAGCAGCAGCAGCTGCGCGTCCAGCCGGTCCAGCCCAGAGTCTATTGCGCTGGATACAGCGCCTGCAACAGCAATGGAAACAGGGTTTGTGGCGGTCATGGGTGTCGTGGAGATTGACGTGATCAACGCTGCAGGCGAGGTGGTGCGCTGAAGCTGCCGGGGCAGGTTGAATTCTCGGTTACTACTTAAACAATAGCTAGGTATGCATTGTAGACAGGGGCTACAGCCTGTTTTTATTGGTAAAAATGACTAAAAAACGGCAAATCAGGCCGCAGACGCGATTTCCAGCTCGGCCAGTTGCTGCGCCGCTTCATAGGCTTGCAGGGCCTGCACCACGTCGTCCAGGTCGCCTTCCATGATTCCCAAGAGTTTGTACAGCGTGAGGTTGATGCGGTGGTCGGTGAGGCGGCCTTGCGGGAAGTTGTAGGTTCTTATCCGGTCGCTTCTGTCGCCCGTTCCGATCAGGCCTTTGCGCTCGGCCGCGTCTTTGGCGGCGCGCTCTGAGCGGTCTTTCTCGATGATACGGGCGGTGAGCACCTTCATGGCCTGGGCCTTGTTGCCATGCTGGCTGCGGCCGTCCTGACATTCAGCCACGATGCCGGTGGGCAGGTGGGTGATGCGCACGGCTGAATCAGTCTTGTTGATGTGCTGGCCCCCGGCACCGCTGGCGCGGTAGGTGTCAATGCGCAAATCGGCCGGGTTGATGGTGATAGCCACAGCCTCATCGGGCTCGGCCAGCACGGCCACGGTGCAGGCGCTGGTGTGGATGCGCCCCTGCGTCTCGGTGGCGGGCACGCGCTGAACGCGGTGGCCGCCGGATTCAAATTTGAGCGCGCCATAGACTCCGCTGCCTGATCCCGCGTTCGATCCATCGCTGGAGATCTGCAACACCACTTCCTTGTAGCCCCCCAGCTCGCTGGGCGACTGGCTCATGATCTCGGTGCGCCAGCCCATGCGCTCGCAGTACCGCGTGTACATGCGCGCCAGGTCGCCTGCAAACAGGGCCGATTCGTCGCCACCAGTGCCCGCGCGGATTTCCACAAACGCGTTGCGCGCGTCGTCGGGATCTTTGGGCAGCAGCATGCGCTGCAGCTCGGCTTCGAGCTGCGCCATCTCGGCCGTAGCGGCGTCAATTTCTTCCTGCGCCATCTGCTGCATGTCGGAATCACCCGCCGATGCTTGCACAAGCTCTTGCCCCGCCGCCAAGTCCGCCTCGCGCTGCATGTAGCGCGTCCAGCGCGTGGCCACCGACGCCACTTCCGTGTGCTCGCGCGAGAGCACCAGAAACTGCTTCATGTCTTTCATGATGTCTTCGCGCGAAAGCAAAAATTCAAGCTCGCCCAGGCGGATGGCGTAGCGTTCAAGGCGGTGGCGGAGGAAGAGTTTCATGGGTCAAAGAGGTTTGGCTGGAGTTTCTCCCTCTGCCGTTGGGAGAGGGCTGGGGTAAGGGGTCCCTGGTCAGACTGAGTGCTGCTGCCCTCACCCTAACCCTATTCCAGAAGGAGAGGGGACAAGCAGAAAGGCAGCGTCGCTAACGCAGCCCAGCGCCCTGCAAGGGCAGGGAGTTACACGAAGTGAACGACCGTGGGCGCATGTTTTGCCGACGGGCCGCCCCAAGGCAAAATGCGGCCCCCTCGGGGGGCAGAGAGCTACACGCAGTGAGCGAACGTGGGGGCATCATTTCCGGAGAAAGAAGTGCTGCGCCGCCGCCGTGGCCCGCTCACGCGCGTCCACATCGCCGCCACGCAGTTGCGCAAAGGTGCCGTGCAGCATCTTCTGCGCGAGGCCCTTGGACAAGGCCTCCAGCACGGTGTCAACGTCTTCGCCTTTGGCCAGCATCTTGCGGGCGCGGGCGATTTCCATGGCGCGCCATTCGTCGGCCTGCGCGTTGAGCTGCTGGATCAGCGGCACCACGCCGCCCACCGGGCTGCGCTGGTCCATCCAGTGCATGAAGCTCTGCACCCCGGCATCAATGATGGCCTCGGCCTGCGACACCGCTGCCTGCCGGTTGGCCTGCCCGCTCTGCACCACCTTGGCCAGGTCGTCCACCGTGTACAGATACACGTCGCGCAGGGCCTTCACCTCGGGCTCAATGTCGCGTGGCACCGCCAGGTCGACCATGAACATCGGGCGGCGCTTGCGGCGC
>JANYJD010000346.1 GCA_025358555.1 Rhodoferax sp. | reverse complement strand
CCCTGTGACCAAACTGGCCAGAATCTCCCCACGGTCCCACCACTTTTGCACCTGGACGCGTAGATCGACGGGCCTTGTCCAGCTCACCCGACCGTCCTCGCCTTCTCGGCGCGGTATTCCTCGATGGAAAGATTGCGCAGTTTGGATGCACGGCCTTCCTCGTTGTGGACAAACCCCACGCTGGAGACGAAGGGCTCGATGACGTGAATTTTCTGTAAGGGCGTGATGATCAGGAGTTGCAGGTTGAGCTTGGCAAATAGTCGTAGACCATATTGCGCTGATTCGTCCGATCCTCGTCCAAACGCCTCGTCAATCACCACGAAACGGAAGGATCGGGACCGTACGGCGCCCCATTCGAGACCAAACTGGTAAGCAAGGCTCGCCGCCAGAATAGTGTAGGCCAGTTTTTCTTTCTGGCCTCCTGACTTTCCACCCGAGTCGGAATAGTGTTCGTGTTCGCTGTTGTCCTCGCGCCAGCGCTCGCTGGCGGCAAATACAAACCAGTTGCGCACATCGGTGACTTTGGCTGTCCAGCGCCGGTCCATCTCGGTCTGGCCTTCACGGCCCCGCAGCCGCTCGATGATGCCTTTGACCTGCAGGAACTTGGCTTCGGAATACTGCCCCTCATCGGTGGCGGCATCGCCAGAGATCGCACCGTCAAGGCAGGCGCGCAGCTCGGTCTGGAAATCGCGCACTTCGGCGTCGGTGGCAGTCTGCGCCTCCAGCACGATATAGCGCCCAGGGTTGTAGTTGATCTGGGTCAGCGACTGGTTGATGCGGGCGATGCGCTCCTTGATGGTTTCGCGCTCACGGTTGAGCTGCGAATTGAAGTTGGCGACCTCGTTGATGGTGTTCTCGTTCAGCAGGGCTTTGAATTTGCCCTCGAAGCGCGGCAAGTCGTCGGCGGACAGTTGCTTGAGCAGCGTGCGGTACTCGGCAGCGGAGGCGACAGACACATCAATTTCCTGCGTCTCCAGCGTGTAGGCCGTGTTGAAGGCGCGCATTGCGGCGATAATTTTCTCCACCAGGCGGCTGGCACGCACTGCCTCGGCATCGATGGACTTTTGCAGGGCGTCGCGCATCTCGCGTTCGCGGCCATCGCAGGTCTCGATGGTGAGGGCCTGGTTGCCGAGGAGTTCCGCGTACAAGGCTGTTAACTGCTCAGCCATCGCCGGCGCTTGCGCGTCACCCAGCAAGTCCTCAGTCTGGCGGCGCAGCGCTTGGGTGTCACTGGACTTTTGCTCGATCTTGGCGCGCCGGTCACGCTGCGTGGCCAGTTTGTTCTCGGTATCGGCTAACGTGGCTTCCAGTTCGCCCAGCCGCAGGGTCAGGGTTTGCAGCAGGTCGGAAGACGCTTTGAGCCGTTGCAACTCATCCGCCAAGCGCACCACTTCCAGGGCCAGGCTGGGCCAATCCAGCTCGCTGTAGTCGCGAAATTCAACGAGTTTGTCCAGCGTGCTGACGCGCTCCTTGATGGTCTGTTGCGCTTTTTGCAATTCGGCAATCCGGGAACCGATATGGCCCAAGCGTGCCTCCAGCACGCGGGACTTGCTGTTCAGCGCGGCCAGCTTCGCGGCGTTGCTCCAGCCCAGCACATAGCGGCTGCGGTCGTCAATACGATGGCGGTCGTCTTTCTCATGGCGCTCACCGCCCTTGATTTGGCCCGCGTGGGTGATCGCTTTGGACTCGCGGCGAAACTGCTCCTGGCTGGTGCAGCACACCACGTTGAAGCGCTGCCAGACCGCCTGTTCCAGCCAGTGGTAGAACGGCGAATCGGGCTTGATGGCAATCTTGCGTGGCAGCGCGTCGGCGTGCAAAGAAGGCTGCTCTGCGGACGATGGGCGCCGAACGCTGAAATAGACGAGGCGACCCTTGAGCTGGGTGCGATCCACCCAATCTGCGACGTCTTTGTACTGTGCCTCTGGCACCAGCAGCGACAGGCCAAAGTTGTGCATCAGTCGCTCAATCGCGCCCTCCCAATCGCGCTCGCTGTCACGCACCTCGATCAGCTCGCCCGCAAAGGGCATGGACTCTTCCGACAGCCCCAAGGCCTGGCACAACGCCGTGCGAATGGCAATTTGCTGCGTGTCGATGTTGCTGCGTCGGCCCTTCAGGCTGGCGATATCCACGCTCAATGCCTCGTGCTCCTGCTTTCCCAACGTGAAGTCGGCGCTCTTCTCGATCAAGTCGTTTTGCAATTCTGTGCTGCGGTCTTTTTCGGCCTCCTGCATTTGCATGCAAGTTTGTTGCTGTGCAACCAAGTCTTCGGCACTGGCCACTTGCAGCAGATTCAGCTGCTTGCGAAGCTCGTCGTAGCGCCCGGCGTTGTTCTTGCGCCGGGCGATCTCAAGCTGTTTTCTGTCAATTTCGTCAGCCATCTGCGCGATACGGTCACCGCCACTCTGGGCGATGGACAGGCGCAGGGCACGCTCCTGGATTTGCTGCTCCAACTTCAGCACTTCAAGCCTTTCAACCTTGGCTTTTTCGCTGGCAAATGTTTCTGCCAGGCTTTGCAAGCGTGCGTCAATTAGATCCAGCTTCAGCCCGGCGAAGTGCGGCCTTAAGGCATCGCGGCAGCCGCGCAGGCGGTCGCTGCTGGCTAGCAAGTCGGCATGCCGGTCGCAGTCTGCCACCAGCGGGGTCAACAGCGCGACCTGCTGCTTGGCTTTGAGCACGGCGCCATGGGCGCGGCTAAGGTCGTCAAAATGCGCAACCAGCCCCTGGATGCGTGGAGCCACGTCAAACGGCTCGAGCATGTGGTGGCGCACAAAATCTGTCAAATTGCCCACCGACTTCATCGACACGGTTTGGTGGAACAGCTCCAGCGCCTGTTCACCCTCAATGCCAAAGCGGCGGCGAAAGTATGCGCCGTAGGGCGGAAAGCTGTCGAAGAGCGTGGCCCCGCCCTTGCGCAAGCGCGTGCGCAAAGCGGTGAACGAGGCGCCGAAGTTGGCAAAATCGGTCGTGATGGACAGCGCTTTTTCGCTCACCACGTAAAAGCGCTCAGGCTGGCCGAATGTGTCTTTCAGCCAAAACACCTGCGCCAGCGTGACGGTCTGGTCAAAACCGGCGTTGTGAAACACGCCCAAGATGACGCAGTAGCTGCTGCTATCGCGCAATGCCACCGGTTTGGCGCTGCCGCTGGCTTCATTGCGCTCGGATTTGTAGTGGCCCAGCACGTAGGAGCGCAGCGAGCGTTCTTTGGCATCGGCCCCGGCCGCCTTGTTGTAGGCGATGCGCTGGGCCGGCACCAGCAAAGTGGTGACGGCATCGACCAGCGTGGATTTGCCCGAGCCAATATCGCCCGTCAACAGGCTGTTGCGTCCGCCAAGTTCCAGGGACCAAACCCGCTTGTTGAAAGTGCCCCAGTTAAGGACTTCCAGGCGCTGCAGGCGAAAGCCAGCCAGGGCTTGCAACGCCTCACCCGGGGTCCCGCCCCCGCCCTCCCCCAAGCTTGGGAGAGGGAGAAATTCGGGGTCAAACAAGTCATTCATCTTCTGCCTCGGTGTCGGCTTTCGATAGCTGCGTTCTGTAAGCTTCCAAGCGCTGGTCAAAATCAGCCAGCCACTGCGCATCAACAAACGCCTTCAGTATCCGGCGCACTTCAAACATGGGCTCCTGGCCCACGCCAGAGGGCTTCAAGCGGCGAACAAAGCCCAGCTCAATCACCTTGTTCAGGTGCGTCTCCACCTGGTCGATCAGGCGCGATTCGTTGGAGCCATCAGGCAAGAACACGCGTACCAGCTCCACCACCTGGTCGCGCGACAGAATCAAGCGTGTCTCCCCACCGCTGGCATCGAACTCGGCCAGCTTTTTGCGCAGCAAGGCCAGCAGCAGGCTGACCTGAAAGCTCAACCGCTGTCTGCGCACCAGGCGCGGCAGTTTGGGGCTGTCTTCGTCGTCGCTGGCCCGCGAGCGCAAAAACGCATAGCCCTCGGCCTCGTCCAGCGCCAGGTCCAGCGCCAGCACCGCCACGTAGTCGCTGACACGAGGACGCAGCTTGAGCAAGGCGGTCCAGAGTTCCTTGTCGTCATCCCGGTACAACACGCTTTTGAGCAGAGGAACGACGATGGCGGTCAGGTCGTATTGCGGTGCGGCAGGCGCGGCGGACGCCGTGTCTTGCGATTCATCCATGCTCAGTTCCTTACGAAAACAACGCGCGGCAGTTTGGCGCTGCGCTTGATGCCGTCAGCAGTTTGCCAAGCCACTGTCTCCAGCGTATCGTCATTCACCACCGCCTGCGCCGCCACACTTGCCAGTTGCAGATAGGCTACCAGCTCACCCAAACCCTGTTGCAGAGGGCGGGTTTGCAGCAACTCGCCCAGGCTGACCTGGGGGCGGGTTTGCAGCGACTGGCGGATGTGGCCCGCCAGCGCCGCTTTGTCCACGCGCACCTGTGAAAACAGCGCGCCGGCATCCAGGTCGCCATCGCCTTCCTCCAGCGCCATGGTGTTCAGCGCGGCCTTGACCGCAGGGCTGTACAGCGGGCGCTCCAGTGGCAAGTCCACGCTTGCGTGCAGTGCGTTGACTGATTGCACAGTGCCGGGCGGTGGGGCATCGCGCAGCGCCAAAGCTTGGGCCTCGATACTGTGCAGCAAGTCCATGATGCGGCGGTTTTCCAGCCACGCCTGGTCATCTAAAAACCGGCGCAGCTGCTGCGACAACTGGGCCACGGTGCGCTGCGCATGTTCGCCCGCCTCCAGCCAATCGTAGTGGACGCGGCGCATTCGGGTGTCGGGCGACAGGGCGGCTACCGGCGGCAGTGAAAGTACACGGTCGAGCAATTGGGTCAGTTCTTCCTGGCGCGACTGGGACATCAAAAAATCCCAAAACGCACGAAAACTCTTGCCCTGGTCCGAATCGCTGATCGCATCGCGCTCGCCCATGATGTCTTTCAACAACTCGCCCTTGGACCCACTCCACAGCGCAATGCGCTCTCGCACCCGGCGGTCCAGCAAGCGAAAGTTGTGCTCGACCTCGCGAAAATCCGTCAGCAGGTCGCGCGCCAACCCGGTGAACTGCTGAAACCGGTCTTTCAGCGCGGTGTCGTCCAACAACGGCATATGGCCGCTGGCCACCAGGGCAATTTCTGCGTCAATTGCGTCACGCCGTTTTTGCAGTTCTTTGAGCCGCGTCTCGGGGTTGGTGTCGCTGCCCTCACTCATCTGCTTGAGCAGCTCAAACAGCGTCAGCAGGCGGGACTCGGTTCCCACAAAGGCGCGGTCCGACAGGCTCACCAGCCACGCCAAGGCCCGCTCGGTGGCCGGGGTGAGGTCGAAATTCGGTTCGTCCGATCCGCTTGGGTAAAACTTGCGCAGCCAGCCTTTGTCGTTGGCCGCCCAGTCGTTCAAATACTCCAGCGCGGGCTTTGGGAAGGCCTTGTCCCCCAGCCGCTC
>JANYJD010000176.1 GCA_025358555.1 Rhodoferax sp. | reverse complement strand
TGGATCTCGCTTTTCACATCGCGCAGTGGCACGCTATGCAAATCGCCAGCAACCTATTTTCTTGACCCACCCTAAGTTACCCAAGGCAGGTCCAGCCGAATAAGATTACCCCACAGCCTGGACGGCGCCACCTTGCGGTCTTGCTACCCTTGCCCAGCCTATCGGCTTGCTGTTGTGAGGCTCACGTGCAATTAAGCAGCGAGTGCGAAACGTTCGTCGTTTGCAGTTAGTTTTTTTGAATCTGTTTTACGAGCGCATTCAGCTCGACATGCCCTGCTGCGCGTCTGAATCCACGTCGAAACCAGTGCAGCCCCTTTTGTCGATTGCATAAATCCAATGTCCGGGCGCATTGCGGCATTGCAAATCCTCGCCATACAGGAGTATGGCTGCGGTTTGCGCCTTGCACTGCATCCTGGAAATTGCATTTCTGCAACCGCCAAGACTCCCATTTTAGGCTACTGCGCGGCATTGCGAGTGTTTTGACGAACTATGGGCTGCGGGGCAGCAGGGGCAATAGGGCATTTGGGGTGCTGATGGCGGCGTGGGCACCCCATTGGGCTGTGTCAGCCGCAGTCCCCAGATAGCCATAGGTGGCGGCGACGGTGCCCATGCCAGCGGCCAGACCGGCCACGATGTCGCGGTGGTCGTCGCCGACGTAGACGCAACGTTTGGCGTCGATGCCAAGGCGGCGCGCGGCTTCAAACAGCGGTTCGGGGTGCGGTTTGGCATGCGGCGTGGTGTCGCCGCTGATGACCACGGCGGCGGATGCAAACAGCTGCATGGCACGGGTCAGGGGATCGGTGAAGCGGGCAGATTTGTTGGTCACTACGCCCCAGGGGAGCTGACGGGCCAGCAGGCCTTGGATCATTGCATCGACGCCGTCAAAGGCGAATGTCCGCTCTGTCATGCATTGCTCGTAATTGACGAAGAACTCTTCCTTCATGGCTTCGTAATCGGCGTGGTCCGGTGCCATGCCAAACGCAATGTCCAGCATGCCGCGTGCGCCAGAGCCTGCCATCGGGCGGTAGCGTTCCAGCGGGAATGATGGCAGGCCCCGGTCGGTCCGCATTTTGTCGGCTGCTGCGCCGAGATCTGGGGCGCTGTCGATCAGGGTGCCGTCCAGATCGAATAGCACGGCTTGAATATCAGTGAACATGGAGAAAATGCCTTCAACCGCCAGCGGTTGCTGGCTTCTGCGTTGCAAACATGTAGTTCACGCTGGTGTCGTCGCTGAGCCAATAACGGCGGGTGAGCGGGTTGTACTCCAGCCCTCGCGTTTTTTGCAAATCGAGTGCAGCGCTGCGGCAGTAGTGGGCGAGCTCGCTGGGGCGGATTAGCTTGCCATATTCATGCGTGCCGCGTGGCAGCATGTTGAGCACATATTCAGCACCCACAATCGCAAACAGAAATGACTTTGGGTTGCGGTTGATGGTGGAGAAAAATACCCAGCCGCCGGGCTTCACCAGATCAGCGCAGGCCTTGACCACTGACGATGGGTCGGGCACGTGTTCCAGCATTTCCATGCACGTGACGGCATCAAAACTCCCAGGCTGTTGCGCCGCGAGCGCTTCGGCGCTGATTTCAAGGTATTCGACGTTGGGAGTTTGCGCCTCCAATGCATGCAACTGCGCCACTTTAAGCGCCTTGGTGGCCAAGTCGATGCCGAGTACAGCGGCACCCTTGCGTGCCATCGAATCTGCCAGTATGCCGCCACCGCATCCAACATCGAGCAGCCGTTTGCCCGCCAGCGGACACAATCCGGTGATCCAGTCGAGTCGCAGCGGATTGATGTCGTGCAGCGGACGAAATTCGCTGTTCTTGTCCCACCAGCGGTGCGCCAGGTCGGAGAATTTGGCCAGCTCGGCAGGATCAGCGTTCAGTGTTGGAGTCATTGGACAATTATCGGCAGTAGCAGAAACCCGCGCTTTGCAATGGGCCGCACAAATGAAAAACTCCGCCTGGGCGGGCTTGCCAAAAAAAACCCCGCCTAAGCGGGGTTTTTTATCCGGCAATCCGGAGATTACTTGTTGGCGCGGGTACCTACCACCTCGATCTCTACGCGACGGTTTTTGGCGCGGCCTTCTGCTGTCTTGTTGTCAGCCACTGGCTGCTTCTCGCCTTTGCCTTCGGTGTAAACGCGGTTTTTCTCAATGCCTTTAGACACCAGGTAAGCTTTGACAGCCTCAGAACGGCGAACCGACAGCTTCTGGTTGTAAGCATCGCTACCAACAGAGTCAGTGTGACCCACGGCAATGATGACTTCCAGGTTGATGTCTTTGACTTTGCTGGTCAGGTCGTCGAGCTTGGCCTTGCCTTCTGGCTTGAGCACCGATTTATTGAAGTCAAAGAATGCGTCAGCAGCATAAGTAACCTTGGTGGCTGCGGGTGGCTGCGGTGCAGGCGCTGGCGCGGGAGCCGGGGCTGGCGCAGTAGCTGCTGGGGCTGGCGCAGAAGGTGTTCCCGCTGGGGCTGGAGCTGGCGCAGGCGCTGGTGCCGGAGCAGGCGCGGCGGCAGCGCGTGGCGCGATGGCACCATCGCAACCCGCAGCGGCTGTAGCAGGCGTCCAGTTGGCATCACGCCAGCACAGTTCGTTGGTGCCGTTCTTCCAAACGAGTTCAGAAGTGCCGTTGCGCCAATTGTCGATAGTTTGGGCGCCAGCGGCGGTAGCAAGTGCTGCAGTTGCGATCAGCATTGCGACTTTATTCAATTTCTTCATAAATCTCCTCTAGGGGAAAGGCCGCAGCAGCGCTGCGATTAATGGGACGTTTTAGGCGACCACCGCCTAATTCGGTCAGTCTATTGTGCCACAGCATGTACCAATGCCGACGCAACTAGCAGCCTGCCTGTGCAGGACAAAACCGGATTTTCGTGTAAGTGTTGCACGTTTACTACAGGGTCTTGACCGTAAAATCGTGCTTCACCCGTCTGACACCTCCCGCCCCACCCCGCCTCATGACCCAGTTCGCCAAAGAAACCCTGCCTATCAGTCTTGAAGAAGAAATGCGCCGGAGCTACCTTGATTACGCCATGAGCGTGATCGTGGGCCGTGCCCTGCCCGATGCGCGTGATGGCCTCAAACCGGTGCACCGGCGCGTGCTGTTTGCCATGCACGAGCTCAACAACGACTGGAACCGCCCGTACAAAAAGTCGGCGCGCATTGTGGGTGATGTGATCGGTAAGTACCACCCGCATGGCGACAGCGCGGTGTATGAAACCATTGTGCGCATGGCGCAGGATTTTTCGCTGCGACACATGCTGGTGGACGGCCAGGGCAACTTTGGCTCGGTGGATGGCGACAACGCCGCCGCCATGCGGTATACCGAAATCCGCATGTCCAAAATCGCGCACGAGCTGCTGGCCGATCTGGACAAAGAAACAGTTGACTTTGGCCCCAACTACGACGGCAGCGAAAAAGAGCCGCTGGTCATGCCAGCGCGCTTTCCCAACCTGCTGGTCAATGGCTCGTCCGGCATTGCGGTGGGCATGGCCACGAACATCCCGCCGCACAACCTGAATGAAGTGATCGATGGCTGCCTGCATTTGCTGCGCAACCCGGCTGCGTCCATTGACGAATTGATGGAGATCATTCCCGCCCCAGATTTCCCGACGGCGGGCATCATCTACGGCATCAACGGCGTGAAAGACGGTTACCGCACCGGCCGGGGTCGCGTTGTGATGCGCGCCAAGGTGCATTTTGAAGACATTGACAAAGGCCAGCGCCAGGCCATCATCGTTGACGAACTGCCTTACCAGTGCAACAAGAAGACGTTGCAGGAGCGCATGGCCGAGTTGGTGCACGAGAAAAAGATCGAAGACATCAGCCACATCCAGGATGAGTCCGACAAATCCGGCATGCGCCTGGTTATCGAACTCAAACGCGGCGCCGTGCCCGAAGTGGTGCTGAACAACCTGTACAAGCAAACGCAGTTGCAGGACACGTTTGGCATGAACATGGTGGCCCTGATCAACGGCCAGCCCAAGCTGTGCAATCTGAAGGACCTGATCGAGGTCTTCCTGCAGCACCGACGCGAAGTCGTTACGCGGCGCACCGTGTTCAACTTGCGCAAAGCCCGCGAACGCGGCCATGTGCTCGAAGGCCTTGCCGTGGCGTTGGCCAATATCGACGACTTCATCCGCATCATCCGCGAATCACCCACACCACCGGTGGCCAAGGCCGAATTGATG
>JANYJD010000304.1 GCA_025358555.1 Rhodoferax sp. | reverse complement strand
CTATCAAGTCATTCTGGGCGTGCGCCAATGTCAGCGCATCTTCACGCAAATGGGCTTTCGTTTGCGCAAACCCCACCCCCAAGTGACTCAGAGAGCGAGAGTTTTTCGGTAGCCACCGGCCCTACCGCCGGGGCCGAATTTATCAGAGTGGATTTCGCCTCGATCACGCGCATTCACGGCTTGGCACGTCGACGGGCCGATGAAATCGCTGAAAAATTCGGCCCCGGCGGTAGGGCCGGCGGCTACCGAAAAACTCTCGCTCTCTGAGACCAATTTGCCCGAAGGTTTTGCTGTGTTCAATTTGCCAGACGGCCATCGAGTGCGCATGCGAACCACCAATGGACTGGAGCGCTTGAACAAGGAGTTCAAGCGACGAACCCGTGTCGCCACCTTGTTTCCAAACCCCGATAGTTGTCAGCGCTTGGTGAGTGCCTTGCTGGCCGAACAAGATGAGGAGTGGATGACCGCAAAAACTACCTGAACATGAAGCCCTGACCCGACGCTATTGCGCAACAACCATAGAACCAAAATCGAAATTTACAGAATAGATGTTGCTTTATCCGCGTCGGCGTGCCGGAGTTCGGCCCCTCGCCGACGGCGGTCGTTCGCGTATGCGTCGGCGCACTCTTTCTGCTGCCGGTAGTCTGGTGGCGCGGCCTGATGCCTGCGCTGAAGCGCCATTGGGGCCGCACATTCCTCGTCGGTATTCTCAATTCGGCCGTGCCGTTTTCCTGTTTCGCATTTGCGCTGCAATCCATCCCCACGGGTTTGTCCGCCATCCTCAACGCCACGGTGCCCATGTTCGGCGCGCTGGTGGCGTGGTTGTGGCTCAGGGACGGAGCCAACGCCTCACGCCTGCTGGTACTGGCGCTCGGCTTCACCGGCATTGCGCTGCTGGCCTGGGACAAGGCCAGCTTCAGGCCTGACGCATCCGGCAGCGCCCCTGGCTGGGCCGTGACTGCCTGCCTGGTTGTCTGTATTTTTTACGCGATTGCAGCAAGCTACACCAAGCGCTACCTGATGGGCTTTCCGTCGCTTGTGACAGCCGCAGGCAGCCTAGTCGGCGCCAGCCTGGCCATGGCCCTGCCCACGGCGTTGTTGTAGCCGGCTAAAATGCCGGGCGCGCATGCCTGGCTCGCAGTGGCTGCGGCAGGGGTGATGTGCACGGGCATCGCCTACATCCTGTTCTTTCGCATCATCGCCAGCGCCGGCCCGCCGCGTGCGCTGTCGTCGACCTTCCTTGTGCCAGTTTTCGCCGTCATCTACGGTGCGATCTTTATTGATGAAACCATCATGCCCTGGATGGTGTTTTGCGCGCTGGTGATTGTTTGCGGCACCGCGCTTGCCACCAGACTCCTCAGGCTTGGAGTCCTCAAGCACTGATGCGGTTGACCGGCGTCCTGCCCGAAAGCAATTCCCGCGCAATGATGGTGCGCTGCATCTCGGACGAGCCTTCGGTAATGGTGCGGCTGCGCGCATCGCGGTACATCAGCTCCAGGGGCAACTCACGCGACAGACCCATGCCGCCATGAATCTGTATCGCCCTATCGACGACGCGCAGGTACATGTCGTCGGCATACAGCTTGACCTGCGACGCCTCAAGATGAAAATTTATGCCCTGGTCGGCCTTCCACGCCGCGTGGTAAGTCATCAGCCGCGCAGCATGTAGCTCAACCGCCGAATCGGCAATCATCCACTGGATGGCCTGGCGGTTGGCCAGCGGCTCGCCAAAAGTCTTGCGCTGTTTGGCATATTCAATCGCCATTTCCAGTGCCCGTTCGGCACGTCCTATCGCCTTGGGTCCATGGATCAAGCGGCCGACATCCAGGAAGCCGCGCGCCAGCTCCCATCCCTTGCCAGGCTCGCCGACCATTTGCGAAGCCGGCACCACAACATCTTCCAACACGATTTCCCAGGGCCGATCCGGTGACATCAATTCAAAGTTTTGCCCGAGACGCATGCCGGGCGTACCGCGGTCCAGCAAAAAGCACGACACGCCGCCGCCTGCAGCGGTGTCGCCGGTACGCGCAAAAAGCTGCACAAAATCAGCCTTATCGGCACCGGTGATAAATATCTTGTTGCCATTGATGCGGTAGTTGTCACCTTCCCGCACGGCAGTGGTCCGCATCTGCGATGGGTCCGATCCACCATTCGGTTCCGTTAGCGCGAAACAGGTGCGACTGTCACCGCGAACCACGGGCATCAGATATTTTTTCTTCTGCACGTCGTTACAGCTAAACAGGACAGAACCGAGGTAAGGCGTGAACACAGACGGCGCGCGAAAAGATGGCACGTTGCAGCGCGCCAGCTCTTCCATTACCAGGCACATCCCGAAATAACCTACACCACCTCCCCCAACATCTTCCGGCAAGTCATAGGCCCAGAAGCCCAGCGCCTTCGCTTTCGCCTGTAATGCTGCGCGCACATCATCCGGGATGTCGGCCTCATTGGCATACAGGGGCTCCAGCGGCAGCAACTCCTGCTCCACGAAACGGCGTGCGGAATCACGCAACATACGCAGTTCTTCGGGGATTGAAAAATCCATCAGACAGCACCCTCGCGTTGCAGTTTTTCGATGTCGGCGGCCGTCAGCCCGGCCTCGGCGAGCACCGCCTGCGTGTGCTCCCCAAGATCGGGCGGGGGCAGGAAATTGCTGTGGTTATCACCGTCGTAGCGGATAGGGCGGTGCGCCGCGCGTACGGTGCCGTACCGTGCATGCTCCATGCCGTAGAAGACGTCAAGATGCCGGATCTGCGGGTCGTCCGCAAGCTCTTCCAGGCGCCGCTCCGGTGCAAACGGGACATCGTTTTTCTCAAGCAGGGGAAGCCAGTAATACCGCGGCCTGGCAACGAATATCTGTGCGAGCTCAACGGCGAGGTCGTCGTAGCGGTCGACACGAGATATGCGGTCGGGGTATTTTTGCAGCAGGTCTTCGCGCGAAACGGCTTGCAGCAAGCCGCGCCAGAACTTTTCCGGCGAAGACAGATGCAGTGCAACACGGTCGCCGTCACCGCAGGTCAGCAGAAAGGACTGGGATGAAGCCGCGCGCGAATAAAAGGGAACAGGTTTGCCGCTTGCAAACATCTTGCCGAGCGGTTCGGTGGCGAACGCGAGTGTGGCTTCCAGCATACTGACCTCGACCTTGCGGCCGCGGCCGGTCTTCTCGCGCTCCAGCAGCGCACCGAGAATCCCCATCGCTGCGAACATTCCCGTCAGCGCATCAGACACCGCGGGGCCGGCCACGCGGGCATCAGCGCCTTCATGGAACATCGACAACCAGCCCGACAAGGCCTGTCCCACGTTGTCGTAAGCAGGCCTTTCGGCATAAGGGCCGCTTGCGCCATAGCCCGTGATGGCGCAATGGACCAGCGCCGGATTGATGGCCTGTAACCGGGCTGCATCGACGCCGAGTCTTTCCTCCACGCCAGGCCTGACGTTGATCAGCAGGACATCGGCACTTGCAACCAGCGCGTCCAGCGCCGCGCGGCCGGTCGGCTTGGTGTAATCCAGTGCAACGCTTCGCTTGTTGCGGTTGTGTGCCTGGAAATGCGAGCTATACAGCCCTTTTCCAAACGCCCTGAAAGGATCACCAGTGACAGGCCTTTCAACCTTGATGACGTCGGCGCCCATCTCGGCGAGCAGCATGGCCGCATACGGGGCCGTGATGAAACTGCCAAGATCAAGGACGCGGAAGCCGGACAGCACCTGCCCGGTTTTGATTGCAGTGTCCATCACTCGGGCTTCACGCCGGTAGCCTTCACGATGCGCGCAAGCTTTTGCGATTCGCTTTTGATGAAGGCCTCAAACTCGGCCGGCGACGATGGTGCGCCGGCAACACCCAAAGCCGTCAACCTTTCCCTGACGTCCGGCTGGTTCAGCGCTGTGGTGACCTCCTGGTTGATGCGCTGGGTAATGGCAGCAGGCGTTCCTGCGGGCATGGCCAGGCCATACCAGGTCATGAAATCGAATTCAGGCAGGCCTGACTCGGCCACCGAAGGCGTGTCAGGAAATGAAGGTTGCCGCTTTGCACTCGAGACTGCGAGCGCGTTGAGCCTGCCTGCCTTGACGTAGGGCAAGGCAGATGAAGTACCCGTGAACATGACATCCACCTGGCCTGCCACTAGATCGGTCAATGCAGGAGCTACACCCTTGTAGGGGATGTGGGTCATGCTGATACCGGCTATCGATTTGAGCCACTCCATGGAAATCTGGTGAGGCGTGCCGTTGCCTATGGAGGCGTAATTGATTCTTCCGGGTTTGGCCCTCGCCGCCGCGATGAGCTCCTGAACGTTCTTGACATTCAGCGAAGGGTGTGCGACCAGTACCAGCGGCACAAACACTAGCTGGGCAATGGGTTCGAAGTCCTTGATGGAGTCGTAGGGCAGCTTGGGGAAGAAGACCTGATTGATGGCATGTGAGTCCGTGATCATGCCGATGGTGTAGCCGTCAGGTGGCGCCTTTGCGAGCATCTCGGTGCCGATGATGGTGCTGGCACCCGGCTTGTTGTCGACGATAACCGGCTGGCCCATGGCGGTGCTCATCTTCGCGGCCACCAGGCGCGCCACGATATCGGTGCCGCCACCAGCCGGGTAAGGCACGATGAAGCGTATTGACTTTGAAGGATAGCTTTGCGCCATGACGCCCCCGGTGGCCGCGAGCGCTGCCGCACCGGCAAGCAGCCGCCGCCGCATTGCGGATTTGGGGGCGAGATTGGAATTTTTCATGTCTTGTCTCCTAGTAGTTCAGGGTTTTCAGTCGTTTCCAGTCGATTAACGTGGCGCTTCCGCCAGTGTCCGGCAGCGTGATCGCACCATTTTTTATGGCGAGTGCCTGTCCAGTCACCTGCTCCGTCATGGCAAGAAACCAGGTGGTTTCGGCGGGCAACGATGAAGCTGGCAATATCGACGACAGCTGCACAGCAGCGAGCGTTCCAATGATGCTTTCGCCAAACATGCCTACCACTGTTTTACAGCCCGCTGCGCTCGCCAGTTGGCTCATGGCCCGGGTATCGGACAAGCCGAACCTCCCCGGCTTGAGGCTGAAGGCCCGGGCGCCAGCCGCTATGAAGATCCGAGTGTCGCGCGCTGACCAGCAGCCGAAATCGACCAGCACAGGCACCGGCGCGGCCTGCTGAAGGTTGGTGAAAGCGGAATCAGGGCTCAGGATGCAAGGGTCCTCGACAACCTCCGCGCCGGCCTCGCTCATGGCCATGACGTATGCCGGAGCTTCGGCCATGGGGTAAGCGCCGTTGGAGTCCACATACAAACGGATGTTTGCGCCAAGCGTCTTGCGCAATTGCCGCATGGCGTCGACATCTGCCTCCAGACCTTGCCCGCCCTTGATCTTCAGTGTCTGGAAGCCATACTTTTCAACCATCGAAACGGCTTCTGCCGCCATCTTTTCGGGCGCCTGCCGGGTCACGGTGAAGGAGACGGGAACGCTTGGCGCTCCACCCCACGATTTGTGAAGCGGCACACCGGAAACCGCCGAGGCGAGGTCCCAAAGCGCGTTGTCCACCAGCGCCTTGGCTGCATGGTTTTCCGGTATGCCGTCCATGCGGCTGCGCACCAGTGCAATGTCGCCGATATCCAGCGTTTTGAGGAGTGGAAGAAAAACATCCCGCAATGCTGCAACTAGACCGGCAAGCGAGGTACCCATCCAGGTCGGCTTGATGGTCATCTCCGCCACACCGCTATGCCCGGTGTCGCTGTCCAGCCTCAATAGCAGGAACTGCGCTGACTCTTCAACGATGTCGCTCCAGCGCACAGGCCTCTCGTAGGCCAGGTTGTAGGTGTGCAGTGAATGACTCGCGAGCAGCATGAATGGTGCCCTGCGGCTAATTGGTGGTCACATTTGCGTCGCGAATGACCTTGCCCCAGCGGGCCAAGTCCCGAACCATAAAGTCCATAAACGCCTGCCCGCTCAGGAAGGTCGGTTCGGCGCCCAGCGCCGTGAAGCGTTCGAGCGTGGCGGGTTCCTTCATGATCCTGTCAAGTTCACGCGTCAGGCGGGCGACTATTTCAGGGGAAGTGCCTTTGGGGGCCGACATGCTGTACCACGCCAGCACCTCGAAGTCGGAGTAGCCCGCCTGGGCCACTGTCGGCACTTCGGGCGCGAGGGCACTTCGTGCCTTACTCGTGATGGCAATGGCGCGCAGGCGGCCAGCCTGAACCTGCTGCAAAGTGCCGGCGACCGTCACGAATGCAAAGCCAACATCACCCCGCATCACAGCGGTGATGGCATCAGCTTGCCCCTTGTAAGGAACATGCTGAATGTCGATGTTGGCCTGGCGTTTGAACAGTTCACCCGCCAGGTGGCCGCTGGTGCCATTGCCTGCGGAAGAAAAGCTGATGGTGCCAGGCTTGCTCCTGGCGAGTTTGACCAGGTCGTCTACCGTTTTCACAGGCAATGCGGGGTTGACAATGAGCAGGTTAGGCGCGGTGCCAACCAGCGCTACCTGTGCCAGGTCGTTGATGGGGTCGTAACCGAGATTTTTATACAGGTGGGGGTTCACCGCGTGCGTTGGCGAACCACTCATCAGTAAGGTGTATCCGTCATTGGGAGCACGAACCACTATTTCTGTCCCTAGGTTGCCGCCGGCGCCGGGTTTGTTGTCGATGATAAAAGCTTGGCCCAGCAGCGCACCAAGTCGATCAGCCAGCAGCCGGGAGACGATATCAACCGTTCCGCCCGGTGCGAATGCAACAACAATCCTCACTGGCCGGGCCGGCCACG
>JANYJD010000274.1 GCA_025358555.1 Rhodoferax sp. | reverse complement strand
CCGCCAGCAACCTCCTCTGCCGCTCGTCCAACGCCCCACGCATCATTTCCCAACGTTGTCCAATTACTGAATCATTTGCCATGCATCGGAGAATATCCGATGATTCATAATTGAATAAGTTATTTGTTAACAGACCCTAAGCGTTGGTCATCTTTTGCAGCCAGTCTGCGCAGGCAGCTGCCTCTGCTGTCGGCCAGTAAACCGTTGCGCTTGTTTCACCGCGTTTGAAGTCCACACGGATATGCGGCCAGTCGGGAGCTGCCTGAGCAGCTGCCTGCGGCTGGGCTGTCCCAAACAGACTCGCCAGCCAGCCGGGCCTATGAGTTGCGGAGAGCGGCTGGGCATGGCGTACTGAAGGTGGTGCAGATGAGGCAACTGGTACAGATACCCCCACGCCGACAGGCTTGGCTGGCGCCGCATCAACAGCAGGGGCTGCATGTGTTGCCTCTGTGGGCGACAAGCGCGCTGCTAGCTTGACGGCAAACTCGTCCCACATGCGGTCGGCTTTGGTCTTCATCACATTCAAACCAAACGTGCCCAGCCGCCCCAGCACATCGACATTGATTTTCATGCGCAGCTCAGTTTGACCGCCGGGTAGATCCGTCAAAAAGATCTCGCTGGTCTGCTTGAGCGAGCTGGCCACCGACGCGTCTTCACCTGTGCCTTCGCTGCGCAAGTAGTGCGGGGCGCGCTGCTCGGTGATGGTGGTTTTGAGCTTGAATTTGGCGCTGACAAAAGCGATCTTGACTTGAATGACCGACACATATTCAACATCGCTGATGACATCAATCGACTGCATGCCGGGCACGCATTGCCCCATGACTTTGGGGTCGAGCAGCAACGCCCAGACTTGGTCAGCAGGTGCGGCAATGGTGAGTGTTTTTTCAATGTCCATGGGCGGCCTCTGCTGAAGATGCATTCATGATTTTTGCAGCGGCCAAAATGGCTTGAACTATGCCGTCGTAGCCGGTGCAGCGGCACAGATTGCCGTTCAGACCCACACGAACCTCATGCTCTGTCGGGTTGGGTTTGTTTGCCAGCAGGTCAACGGCCGTCATTAAAAACCCTGGCGTGCAGTAGCCGCACTGCAAGCCGCCATGCGTCATAAAGCAGTCTTGCAAGACATGTAGCTTGCCGCCAAATGCATCGGGTAGGGCGTCCGTGTTTGTTTGCCCCAGGCTGGCCAGCCCCTCCACCGTAGTAATGCTGCAACCTTTGACCTGCACCGCCAGCTTCAAGCAAGACTTGACGACCTCGCCATCAACCAGCACCGAGCATGCGCCGCACACGCCTGTTTCGCATCCGCGCTTGGTACCGGTCAGGTTTAAATCGTCACGCAGCAGGTCAGCTAGCAAGCGGCGTGCTTGCACCTCTGGGTTGCAGGCTTCACCGTTAACGGTGATGTTGATGATGTGTTTTGTCATGATGTCAGCTCCCTTGCAAGTCACGTTGCAAGCCACGTTGCGAGTCATCTTGCAGGTCAAACAGTTGCGCAATCGTGCGGCGGGCCACGATGCGCACCATGTCCCGGCGGTAGTCGGCAGCGCCGCGTGCGTCTGATATCGGGTCAATGTCGCTGGCCACCATGTCTGCCGCTGCGCGTGCTACGTCTAGCGTGATGGTTTTGCCGTTCATGAAAGCTTCAGCACGCGCAGCGCGCAAGGCCACGGGGGTAGATGCGCCGACTGCCAGGCGCACGTCATGACAAACCGCCCCCTCGCGACGCGCCAGCAGGGCAATGCTGGCCAGCGGTCTGTGCTCTGCAGGTGTGCGCAAAAAGCGCTGGTACAGACCCACAGTGCCTGCTGCCAGCGGCGGAATGCGGATGTGGGTGAGCAGCTCGTCTGGCGCCAGCGCCGTGGTGTAGTAGTCGATTAAAAAATCGGTGATGGGCAGCACACGCTGGCCTGCAGCTCTTTCAATAACCACCTGCGCACTCAGTGCCATCAGGCAACCGGGCGGGTCGGTTGATGGGTCAGCATAGCAAAGGTTGCCGCCCAGCGTGCCCTGGTTGCGCACCTGCGGGTTGGCCAACACAGATGCCATATGCGCCAGCAGCGGTGCATAGATTTGCACCAGCGGCGAGCGGGCAATGTCGTGGTGCCGCGCCAGCGCGCCGATGCTCAGGCCCGCATGCGCATCAAGGCTGATACTTTTCAAGTCATGCAGTTGGCCGAGAGACACCAGGTGCGTGGGCGTCAGCATGCGCTGGCGCATGCCCAGCATCAACGCGGTGCCGCCTGCAATAGCGCGGCAGTCGTCACCCAGGTCTGCCAGCATGCGACTGGCTTCATTAACGCTAGCTGGCTCTAAAAATTCAAAGTCACGCATGCTGCACCCCGCTTGTCTTTTGCGCGCGCAAGCCTGCCAGTATCTTTTCAGGCGTGATGGGCAGGTGGTTGATACGCACGCCCACCGCATCAAACACCGCGTTGGCAATGGCTGCTGCGCCCGGCAGTATGGCCGTTTCACTCGCGCCTTTGGCGCCGTAAGGGCCGTTGGGGTCGATGGACTCAATCAAACCTGTGCGCAGCGACGGCAATGAATCAGCCGTGGGCATGGTGTAGTCGGCAAAGTTGCCGTTCATCATGCGCCCGCCTTCAATTTGCAGCTCTTCATACAGCGTCCAGCCAATCGCTTGCGCCATCGCGCCCTGGGTTTGGCCATGAATAGCCAGCGGGTTAAGTGCTTTGCCGCAGTCATCAGACACAAACGCATCAATCACAGTAACCTGGCCCGTCTCGGTGTCTACCTCAACCTCGACCGCCTGCGTGGCAAACGAATGCGCTGGCGCCACATTGCCGTAGTAGTTGGCGTCATGCATCACGGTGGGTGCGTCGTAGGTGGTTTGCACCAGCAAGCCCTGCCCACCGTGCCTGAAGATGTGCAGGCGCGACAGCTCGGCCAAAGTGGCTTTGCGTTCGGGCGCGTCTTTAACGCTGACCACGCCATCGCCATACACCAGCGCATCCAGCGGTGCTTGCAGCTTGTCGGCCGCCATTTGCAGCAGCTTGGCCTTGGCCTCGCGTGCGGCACGCATCACGGCATTGCCTGAAATGATGGTGACGCGGGATGCGAGTGAGCCCAAGCAATACGGCGACACATCAGTATCAGGCGTGGCCACGCTGATGTGCGCTATCGGTATGCCCAGCTCGTGGGCGCAAATCTGGCTGAGCATGGTGTTGGCGCCTTGGCCCATGTCGCATTCACTGGTCATCAGCACCACACGCGCGTCTTCGCTCATTTTCAGCACGATGGTCGAGCCGTCCCAATTGCCCAGGGTGCGGTTGCCACTGACGTGCATAGCAGCGGCCATGCCGACACCGCGGCGCTTGCTGCCGTGGCCGGGTTGTCGCTGGCGTTTGGCATCCCAGCTGATTGCAGCGCGGGTTTGTGCCAGGCAGTCGATCAGCCCTGTGCTGCCGATCTTCCAGCCATGCACGCTGATCTCCCCAGCGCCAATCGCGTTGCGTGCATGGATCTCCATCGGGTCGATGCCCAACATGCCTGCCAGCACCGTTAAATGGCTGTTGAGCGGGAACTGCATTTGCTGGCCGCCAAAGCCGCGAAAGGAGCCCCGCGGCGGGTTGTGGGTGTAGGCCAGCACCGCATGTGACCGCACATTTTGCACGCGGTGCATCGAGTCGCTGCGCATGGCGGTGACGTGCATCACATCGCCCGCCAGACCGCTGTAAGCACCGCATTCGGCCAGGATATGCACGTCTTTGGCCACAATCAGGCCTTGCGCGTCCACGCCCATCTTCAGGCGCACCTGCATTGGCACACTCGACCGCGCGCCCATGAAGTCTTCGAGTCGGTTGTTGACCAACCGCACAGGGCGTTGCAAGCGGCTGGCCAGCAGCGCGCAAATCAGGCTGTTGCTTTCTTCGACGATTTTTGCGCCAAAGCCACCACCTGTCACAGCCTGCACCACGCGGATAGACGACAGCGGCCTGTCTAGTGCCTCAGCCAGCCGCGAGCGTGCCAAAAACACCGATTGTGTCGATGTCCACACCGTCAGTTTGCCGCTGCCATCCATTTGCGCCACTGTGCCCATCGGCTCCAGGTAGCCCGGGTACTGCGAATGCACGGTGTAAGTAGCCTCATACACATGTACCGCGCTGGCAAAACCTGCCGCTACGTCGCCGCGTTCAATGCGCATCTCGTGGCCGATGTTGGCCGTGCCTGCATGAATTTCTGGCGCGCCTGCGGCCAAGGCGAGTTGCGCGTCTAGCAGTGCGGGCAATTCTTCGTAGTCAACCCGGATCAAATCCAGCGCGTCGCGTGCGGTTTCTTCATCGACCGCCACAACAGCGGCCACTTCTTCGCCGCAATAGCGCACCACACCCGTTGCCAAAATGCGCTGCTCTTTGCGGTGCGTACCCCACAGCCGGGTAGGCGTATCTTGCCCGGTCAAAACCAGCTTGACGCCCGGCAAAGCGCGCGCAGCGCGGGTGTCAATTTGCACAATGCGTGCATGCGGGTAGGGGCTGCGCAGTACCTTGGCATGCAGCATGCCGGGCAGCTTGATGTCGCCCGCATACATGGCGCGGCCTTGCACCTTGTCCCGTGCTGTGACTTGCGGGGTGTCAAGTCCGATGGTGGACGCAGTCATGCTGCTTACTCAGCCACGATGCCGAGTTCCTGGATCACTTTGCCCAGACGCTGAAAGTCTGCGGCATTGATTTTGGCCAGATCAGCAGGCGGCCCGCCGACAGGTACCGCGCCAACGGCGGCCATTTTTTCCACCACGTCGGGCATCTTGAGGATCTCGTTGAGATGACCATTGAGCGTGCGGATGATGTCAGGCGGCGTGCCTTTGGGCGCAAAGAATCCGTTCCATGCACCAGCCGCTATGTCTTTGTAGCCAAGCTCCGACAGCGTTGGCACATTGGGTAACAAGGGTGAACGTTTTGGGTCAGTGAGTGCCAGCACAACCAGTTTGCCTGTGTTGATGTATTGTGCTACCGGGCCTAGCGTGACATACGCAAAAGGAATGTGCCCGGCCACCACATCAAACACCGCTGGGCCGACACCACGGTACGGCACGTGCTGAACCTTGATACCCGCTGAGTGGTTAAGCCATTCCGCCCCAATGTGCATGGGCGAGCCAGCGCCAGGGCTACCGTAGCTCAGGGGCTTGCCAGTTTTGGCCAGCGCGACCATTTCCGCCACTGTTTTAACCCCAGCCGACGGATTGGTGACCAGCAACACCGACTGATCTGCTGTATGAATGACGGGCGCAAAGCCGTTGAGCACGTCATAGCTGGACGCTGCGGGCAGCTTCATGACCATCGGCGCGGTGGTAAAGGGGTTAGGCGTGAAGAGTAAGGTGTAGCCGTCTGGGGCTGCGCGACCCACAAATGAGTTGCCCACCGTCCCCCCCGCACCGGGCTTGTTTTCAACCACCACAGGCTGCTTCAGGCGGGTGGACAGCTTTTCGGAGAACAGCCTTGCAATGGCATCGGAGTCGCCGCCGGGTGGATAGGACACGACAACTGTGATGGCTTTTACAGGATAGCTTTGGGCCTGCGCCAGGCCCATGGTCAGGACGCACGCAGCGGCAGCAATAAGAGTGTGACGACGGGAAAGCTTCATATTGACTCCTGCAAAATAGTGGATGTGATAAGGGCATGACCGCGGCACCCAACACGCTTTCCAGGCCTGTTTAACCGCAAGTAAACGCATCTTAAATTTAACGTTGACTTATCAAATTGCTGCAAACACTAATTGACAATTAAAATTAATTGTATGGATAAAAAAACGAAAATCGACCAAATGCAGGTCGTGCAAGCTAGCCCCTGGACACATCTGGACGAAGAGGGCAACGGTCTGACGGTTGACCATTTTTTGACCACCATGATCAGTCAGGTCATCACCGGCTTGCGGCGAACCGTTACCCTGCCCTACGCGGAAGCTTTTGGCGTCACAGTCCCTGAGTGGCGCATGCTGTCACTGTTAGCGCATGCTCAAAGCCTGCCGTTTGCAGAGCTGGTGGTTCAGTCAACCTCCGACAAAGCGCAGGTCAGCCGCACCGTGCGGCGACTGGAGGCACAGGGGCTGCTGACCATACGCGCTGAGGGCTCAACACCTCGCAAAAAGCTGACTTGCGTGATCACGCCAGCAGGTCAGGCCTTCCACGACAAGGTGATACCCATTGCGCGCCAGCGACAGGCGGCCATGATCCGGCTGCTGACACCCGAGGAACGCGAAGTCACTTACCGCGCCCTGCAAAAACTGCATCAGTATTGCCTGACGATACCGGACAACGGCAAACCCTCTGCGGGGGAGTAATAGGCGACGGCAATCAGGCTACAGATCAATCACGGCCGCCAGTGGCGCATGGTCAGACAGGTGCGACCGGGGCTTGGGGATAGATGCTATGGATGCCTCCCTTCCTACGGGGCTATCAACAGGAGCACAAAATGAAACATCCGTTTATCAGTAATAAAACACCAACTCGTGGCGGATCCTCTGATGGATACGGCATCAAAGTGCCCAGGGTGTGATAG
>JANYJD010000241.1 GCA_025358555.1 Rhodoferax sp. | reverse complement strand
ATCGCTGCCCGGTTGGGCGTTTGTCGATTGACCGATTTCTGGTACGCCAGTATGAGGGCAAGTGACTAATGCCCAGCCGAGCGTGCTTCGCAAAAAGCGTCAGCGGCGCACCCGCACCTCTTCAAATACTGCCAGACCGTCGCCGGAAACAAAAATGTGGGAGATCGCTACACTATAAGGAGCTAACTATTCAATCGGGATAAGGGCTAACGGCACAAATAATGGTTTAACTCGCCCCGGTTGGCTGGTTGTGGCTCAATCCAGCGCCTGCCTCAGCTCAGGGAAAGCCCCACATAGTTTTCTGCCAGCGTGGTGGATGCCGCCTGCGAGTGCACCAGGTAGTCCAGCTCGGCCTCCTGCATCTTCTGGCCGAAGCCTTCCGAGTCGGGAAAGCGGTGCATCAGCGAGGTGAGCCACCATGAAAAGCGCTCGGCTTTCCAGACGCGGCGCAGCGCGCGCTGCGAATAAGTGTCAATGCCCTCGGACGACTTCTCCCGGTAGAACTTGATCAGCGCGCTGGAAAGATACTTCACGTCGCTGGCCGCCAAGTTCAAGCCCTTCGCCCCGGTGGGTGGAACGATGTGCGCCGCGTCGCCCGCCAGAAACAGGCTGCCAAAACGCATCGGCTCCGCCACAAAGCTGCGCAGCGGGGCGATGCTTTTCTCAATGCTGGGGCCGGTGATGATGGCGTCGGCAAGCGCAGGGTCAAGCCGCCTGCGCAGCTCGTCCCAAAAGCGCTGGTCGCTCCAGGCTTGCACCTTGTCGTCAATGGGGCACTGAACGTAGTAGCGGCTGCGCGTGAGGCTGCGCATGGAGCAAAGCGAGAAGCCGCGCGCGCTGTTGCCGTAAACGATGGCATGCGGCGACACGGGCGGCACGTCGGCCAGCACGCCCAGCCAGCCAAAGGGGTAAACCTTTTCGTAGTCCGTGATTGAGCCCTTGGGCACGCTGGCGCGGCACACGCCATGAAAGCCGTCGCAACCGGCGATAAAGTCGCAGGCCACCTCAACATTCTGGCCGTCTTTTTGATACGTCACCCGGGGTTTGCTGCCATCAAAATCGTGAATGCTGACGTTGCGTGCTTCGTACACCGTGGGCAGCCCGGCGGCGATTCGCGCGTCCATCAGATCGCGGGTCACCTCGGTCTGGCCATAGGCAGTGACCACCTTGCCGCCGCTCAAGCCCTGCACGTCAATGCAGTGGCGTGCGCCAGCGAACACCAGCTCAATGCTGTGGTGCACGATGCCTTCTGCCTGCACGCCCGCGCCGACACCGATCTCGTTCAGCAAATCCACCGTGGTCTGCTCCAGAATGCCGGCGCGGATGCGGCCCAGCACGTAGTCGGGGCTTTGGCGTTCGATGATGACCGCGTCAACGCCCGCCTTGTGCAGCAATGCGCCGAGCAGCAGCCCGGCAGGGCCTGCGCCGATGATGGCAATCTGGGTTCGCATGGAATTTCCTGTTGTGGCAGCCGCAAGCTTAGGCGCAACCTCAGCTATAGCAATATGTGCTCAACAATTTTTGTGCGATGATTGCGCAGTTTGTGCGATGAACGCGCAGAGATTTATATGGCGCCTGAAAGGATTCAAAAAAATTCGGGCGCATGTTTGGCGACCAGCAGGCAAGTGCCCTGAACACGCCTGGCCCATGACGATGGAGGGTTGATGGCCATTGCCAAAGCAGATCTGATTGAAGGCATGGCCAAAGGCATGGCGGTGCTGGAGAGTTTTGACACCGAGCGCCAGCGGCTCAACGCCACTTTGACCGCCGAGCGCGCTGGGCTGACGCGCGCTTGCGCCCGCCGCCACCTGCTGACGCTGGCGCATCTGGGGTATCTGGAAACCGATGGCAGTTACTTTTGGCTGTCGAGCAAGGTGCTGCGTTTTTCGGGCAGCTATCTGGCGTCTGCCCGCTTGCCGCGCGCGCTGCAACCCACGCTCAACCGGCTGGCGGTGCAGGCGCAGGAGTCGTTCTCGGCGGTGGTTCTGGATGCGGACGAAGTGGTCATCGTGGCACGCAGCGGCAACGACCGCAACACGTCCAGCACCGGCGGCGGGCGCGTGATTGCCTACGGCCTGCACCTGGGGGCCAGGCTTCCAGCACACGCCACGTCCACCGGGCGGGTGCTGCTGGCCGCAAAAACCAAAGCCGCGTTTGCCCAATGGATGAAGGGCCGCCTTCTGCACCGCATGACGCCGCTGACCACGGTGGATGCAAAATCATTCCGCGCCATCATCCAGCAAGCCCGGCAAGACGATTTTTGCATCGCCAGTGAAGAGCACGAACTGGGCGTGCACGCTCTGGCGGTGCCGCTGCGCAACACGAAAGGCGTGACCGTGGCGGCGCTCAATGCGGTGGCATCGCATAGCCGCCTGTCGACACAAGCCATGCAGCGGGACCTGCTGCCGCTGATGTTTGAAGCAGCGCGTGAGCTGCGACCTCTTTTGTAGTGCAGCGCGTGAGCTGCGACCTCTTTTGTAGTGCAGCGTTACCCCAACAACGGCATGTAAATGTCAGTCAGCAGATCGGCCGCAGCTGTGTCCAGAGGGCTGTCAGTTACTTGAACGGCAAACGCTCCGTCATGGTGACCCGGCAAGGCATATTTGAATCGGCCATGCTGCATGAATTGGACGTGGGGGCCACGGGCGCGGTATTGAAGAGGCGGCAGCCCGTAGGCCTGGCTGAAGGTGTGGGTGAAAGACTGCACGTTGGGATAGCCACAGCGCGTGGCGACCTGGCGCACAGGCAGGGTGGTCTGCGCCAGATCGCCCGCCGCCTTCTGCAGGCGCAGCCGCTTGACCGTGGCGGCCATGATCTCGCCAAAGAAGGATGCGTAAATCCGGTGCCAGTGGCAAGGCGACAGGCAGCCCAGCTCGGCCAGTTGCGCCATGTTCAGCGGCTCGTGCAGATGGTCGTGGATATGGTCGTGAATATGGTCGTGGATATGGTCGCTCACTCTTTGCAGGCGGGCGTGGTAGTCGGCAAGGGCGCGCGGGGAATTTGGCATGCTGGAACGAAGCTTGTACGGGCTAGACTGCAGGTTTCAGGTAGGCGTGGGCCACCGCCCCAATCACCAGACACGCCAGCGCAACAAGGTCAACCACGACGACGCGGGCGATTTGCGGGTTGTAGCCGCCCACCGACCACGCCAGCCACAAAAATGATGCAACGCTGACAAACCCGGCAATGAATGCGGCGGGCACAAGCGCCGCCCGGAATGCCGCAACCAGCATCAGCAGCCCGACCAGGCCAAACAGGACCGCACGGTGGCGCATGAGAATTACAAGATTGGGCTCGGCCATCGGGCCCTTGTTTTCGCAGTGGCGGACCGTTTGCCAGCCAATGAGGTGGCAGTGTGCATTGCCGCTGCTCTGGCCTACCACTGCAAAGCGTCAGGCGGGGCGACGCACCACCAATAGCAATGCGCCCACCGCCGCAAGCAGGCTGCCTGACCTGCGCCGGGATCAGGCCATCTTGCAACCGGCGCCGCTGTCCGCCAGCGCCTTGGACGCAACGCCCAGCACCTTGTTCTCCTTGTTCTCAACCACGCGCAGATAAATGTCCTGCACCGGGTTGTGCGATTTGCTCATGGTCCATTTGCCGCGTGGGCTGTCAATGGTGGCGGATTCGAGCGCCTTGTACAGTGCTGGCTTGTTGGCCAGATCGCCCTTGACGGCATTGGCTCCTTGCACCAGCAGCAGGCCGGTGTCGTAGCCTTGCACGGCATACACGTCGGGCTGCAGGCGGAACATCTTGGCGTACGCCAGGCGGAAGGCCTGGTTGCGCGGCGTGTTCAAGGAGTCGCTGTAGTGCAGCGTGGTCATCACGCCGTCGGCTGCGGGGCCGGCGGCTTCCAGCACGCCTTCGGTGAGGAAGCCGGAGCCATACAGCGGGATTTTGTCTTTCAGGCCGGCAGCCGCGTAGTCGCGCATGAACTTGGCCGCACCGCCGCCCGCAAAAAAGCAGGCCACGGCATCAGGCTTGATGGACGCGATCTCGGTCAACAGCGCCTGGAATTCTACGTTGGGGAAGGGCAGGCCAAGCTCCTTGACGATGGTGCCACCGGCGGCGGTGTAGCTCTCCTTGAAGCCCTCAAAGGCCTCGTCACCGGCCGCGTATTTCCAGGTGATCCACACGGCTTTTTTATGACCCTTGGCAACCATGGCCTGGCCCAAGGCACGTGTGGGCTGGGAGTTGCTGAAAGAGGTGCGGAACACGTTGGGCGCGCACTGGCTGCGCGTGGCGGCATGCACGCCGGCGTTGGGGATCAGGCTGAGCACGCCGGAATCGCGCGCCACCTTGTGGATGCCCATCTGCACGCCGGAGTGAACCGTGCCCACCAGCACGTCAACCTTGTCGCGCTGCACCAGCTTGCTGGCGTTCTCAATGCCCTTGGAGGGCTCAGACTCGTCATCCACCTTGAAGTATTCAATCTCGCGGCCCCCCAGTTTGCCGCCTTGCTCGGCAATGGCCATGCGAAAGCCGTTCTCAATGGCTACGCCGAGTTGTGCAAACGTGCCGGTATAGGGCAGCATCAGCCCGACGCGAATTTTGTTGGACTGGGCGCGGGCGATTTCGGGCAACAGCAAAGTGGTAGAGGCCGCGCTAATGAGGGCGGCGCTCTGGGTGAGAACGAGACGGCGAGTGGACATGGAAATTCCTGATAATTCGGTGCGTTGAACTATAGGCCATGGCCACCCAAGTGGCGACCTCGTTAACCCTAAAAATCAGGCTGAGCGCGGGTGGCTCATGCGGCCTTTACCGGGCAATAAACGCATTTGCTATTACATATATAGCTATATATGTATATGACACGAGGGCTACAGCACTGTTTATTCGGAAAAGTGCACTAAATTGGGTAGATCATCGAGTTAAGGATCAAATCGCTGTCAAACACGCAGTTGCGGCTTTTCAGCAGCCAGCCATGTGCGGACTCTGGCGCGCGCACCAATTCGTCGACGTAGCGGCCCACGTTGTAGACGTGGGTGACTTCGTCCGGCTTGGTGCGGAACACGGCGTAGCTGGCGTGGGCTCGCACTGTCAAGCCATCAGATGCTTCTTGAACCGCAGTCACCACAGGTGCGCCGACCACATGGCGCTGGTAATAGGGCTCGTAATACAAAGTTTCGCGGATGCAGTAAACGCGGTCCTTGAGCATGCCCTGGCTCTCAAAAGACAGCGTGGCCAGCGGCAGTCCCTGGTCATAATTTTCGCGCGGCTGCACTTTGTAGATGCATTCCTGCGCGAAGAAGGTCGGCCAGTCGTCCCAGGCACCCGAGTCCAGTGTTTCAGCATAGCGCTGGTAAAACAATAGCAGGCTGATGTAGTCGTCTGCGGACAGGCGTCGGCTTGAGGCGGGCATTGCAGACCCGTGAGTGGTGGCGGGCGCGCTCATAGCCCCATCACCTCGCGCCAGTAGGCGTACATGCCGCGAATCAGCGTCTCGGTCACCATGTGGTCGGTATCCTCAGCTTCGCGCCCGCCCAGCTCGACCACAGTGCTGGCCCCCTTGTGCACGGCAAAGCTGTCCTGGCTGAACTCAATCACCTCGCCGTCATCGGCAGACACGAACCCCGCCGGCCCAAACAGGTTGGCCTGGCGCAGGCGTCGGCGCTGCATCTCGGGCGTGTCGGATTCAAACCCGAAGTGCGTCCAGACAAAGTCAAAGCTGTTCGGCCCGTTGGGCTGGATATGCCGGGTAGACAGGGAATTGACCTGCTGCTGGATGATCAGGCTGGGGAAAATCGTTGTCATCACCGCCGTGGGTTCGCCCCACCACGGCTCATGCACCACGTCCAAAAAACGCTCGTCGTTGAGCTTCATGGTGTCTTTGAAACTGGTCACACCGCTGGTGGCGGCACCGGCCTGGCCCGCGTTGCCACGGGTGGAGATCATCGCCGCGTGGCGGTGCCGGGCGTCCATCAGCAACTGGGCTTTGTTATCGGAGCGCCACAGCCCAAACGTGACAAACCAGGCGTGCAGCAGGCCGGGGTGGTACGGGTCCTTGATGTTCTCCTGCATCAGCTTCCAGTTGCCGGGAATTCGCTGGCGGTTGTAGCCCAGCAGGGTGAGCTTGCGGCCATCAAACACGCGGTCAAAGTAGCGGCAGATGGTGGGACCGAAGTAATCTTCCAGCGGCGGCACATCATGGTCAAAGCTGGCAAACACGGCACCGCCGCGTGCCGCAACCTTGAGCTTTGTCAGCCCATGCTGTTTCAGGTCAAAGTCAGCGGGCATGCCGCCTATCGTGCGGCCATCCTGCTTGAGGCCGCGTCGGAATGGCACACCCTGCAAATCCCCTTTGAGGTTGTAGTTCCACTGGTGGTAGGGGCACACCAGCTCGGTGCGGTTGCCCTGGCGCTCGCGGCAAAATGCCACGCCCCGGTGCGCGCATCGGTTTTCCACGACGTTGAGGCCACCTTCCTTGTCGCGGATCAAAATGACGGAACGCTCGCCTACCTTGGTGCGCTTGAAGTCCCCCACGTTGGGGATTTCCGCCTCCAGGCCCACGTAGCACCAGTGGCCGGTGTAGAACAGCCGCTCCAGCTCGCGCTGGTACACCGCGTCATCTGTGTAGGCCCAGTAGGGGATGCGGCTGCTTCCGGGGGATTCCCAGCGCGGCATTGCCTGGCTGGCTGCAAAGGCGATGGGTTGTTCGATCATTTATCAAGCTCCCGAAGGCGAAACCGTTGAATTTTGCCCGTGGCAGTTTTGGGCAACTCGCTCACAAACTCGATGAACCGGGGGTATTTGTAGGCTGCAAGTTTTTCTTTGACAAATGCCTGGAGCTCTTCCTCCGAGACACTTTTGCCGTCTTTGAGCACCACAAACGCCTTGGTCTTGGTCAACCCGTCGGCATCTTCACGCCCGATGACGGCCGATTCCAGCACGGCGGGGTGCTGCATCAGCGTGGCCTCCACCTCAAACGGCGACACATAAATGCCGCTGACCTTGAGCATGTCGTCACTACGCCCGGCGTACACGTACCGCCCGTCTGCATCCTGCAAATATTTGTCGCCGCTCTTGGTCCAGTCGCCCTGGAACGTGGCCCGGGTTTTCTCGCGCTGGCCCCAGTACATCAGCGCGGCCGTGGGGCCCTTGATGTGCAGGTCGCCAATCTCGCCTGGGGTCACGGGCTGCTCGTTCTCTCCCAGCAACTTCACCTCATAGCCCGGCACTGCACGGCCCGTGGTGCCGTACTGCACGTCGCCGGGCCGGTTGGAGAGAAATACGTGCAGCATCTCGGTGGAGCCGATGCCGTCGATGATTTCGCAGCCAAAGTGGTTGGTGAAGCGTTCGCCAATCTCACGCGGAAGCGCCTCGCCAGCGGATGAGCACAGCCGCAACTTGACCTGCCCACGCGCCGGCAAATCGGGCGCGGCCAGCATGCCCGCGTAGCCCGTAGGCGCGCCAAAAAACACCGTGACTCCCGCTGTGGTCCAGAGCCGGAAAACATCGGACGCCGTCGCACGCCCCGGCAACAGCACCACGGTCGCGCCTACCAGCAGCGGGAAGCTCAACGCGTTGCCCAGCCCGTACGCAAAAAACAGTTTGGCGGCAGAAAACAGCACATCGTCTTCGCGCAGGCCCAGAACCTGTTTGCCATACAGCTCGGCGGTAAACCACGGGCTGCCATGGGCGTGCACCGTGCCTTTGGGCTTGCCGGTGGAGCCTGACGAATACAGCCAGAACGCAATCTCGTGCGCCGAAGTGGGCGCGGGCGCAACGGCTGTGGCGTGCGCGCACAGCACGGTGGCCATGTCTTGCTGGGTTTCTTCCAGCGGCTGGTCGGGGCGGCTGACGATGGTGGTGCGCACCTCATGCTGGCTTCCTGCAAGCAGCATGGCCTCGCGCAGCACCGGCATCAGTGCGCCGGACACCAGGGCCGCCTGCGCCCGGCTATCCACCAGCATGAAGGCATAGTCTTGCGCCGTAAGCAGAGTGTTGACCGCAACCGGCACCACACCCGCATGCAGGCAACCGAGAAAGGCAACCGGCCAGTCCAGCGTGTCCTGCATCAAGAGCAAAACCCGCTCTTCGCGGCGCAGGCCGATGGCGCGCAGGGCGGCTGCAAATCGTTTCACGCGCTGCCCCAGCTCGCCATAGCTCAGGCTGCCAGAGTCGTCAATGTAGGCTGTCTTGGCGGGGCGGTGGGCATTGACCTCCAGCGCATGGACGGCAAAGTTGAACTTGTCGGGCAGATCTGACGCGGTCAAGGTGCGGGTCACGTGGTGTCTCCTGTGGCGTAAATTCTATGTCTTCTATTGGCGGGTTTGCGGCGCCATTTCTTCCAACAGTTTTTCAATGTCCTGCGCTGATGCGGGCGCGCCTTGCAATGCGGCGCCGGCCGGTGCGTCGAGCTGGTGAACCACTATCGGAACTACAAAAACAGTAGCTACTAATGCAATCTGGGCTAGGGCAAACGGCCACAATGACCGCCAAATAGAAGCGGTGGATACGGCCGGCAACCCCGAGCGCGTGCGCGCCATCAGCACCGCGTAGCCCATGGGCGGAATCAAAAAACCCAGTTGCAGCACCAAGAGCAGCAGCACGGCGGTTTGCTGGGCATCGCCCAACATGGCGATCAGCAAAGGGGCCACGATGGGGATGATGACAAAAATCATCTCGAACGCATCCAGCACCCACGCGCACAGCGCCACCGCCAGCAGCACCAGCGCGGCGGTGGCGTGTGGCGACAGGGTAGAGGCCAGCACCGCGTCTGCAATCCAGCGGTCCGTGCCGAGCAGCCGAAACACCAGGCTGAAGGTGCTGGCGCCCACCAGCAGGGCAAACAGCGCACCGCTCAGGGCCAGCGTATCGGCCAGCACGCTGCGCCACTGCGTCCAGTTCAAGGCCCGCGTTGCCAGCGCCACCGCCATCAGAAGCACGCCGCCCGTGGCCGCCGCTTCAACGGCAAAGAGCTGGCCTGTGAACACGCCGCCCAAAAGCAGTAGTATCACAGTAGTTACTACTATAAATATAGCTGCTTGTGCATATCCGACGGGGGCTACAGGGCTATTTTTGCTGTTTTTTCGGCCTTGCCAGCCCGCCAGCAGCGCCCACAGCAGCAAAATGCACAGCGCAGGCAGCAAGGCCGCGTTGAAGACGTCCTGCGTGTTGATGATGCGCTGTGTGCCGAGCACAAAACCGGGCAGGTTGCTGGCCTCGGTGTGCGCACGCAGCATCGCGTCGCCCAGCAAAATCAGCACCAGAGACGGTGGCACCACCACGCCAATGGTGGCGGCGACGCTGATGAGCACCGTGGCGCGCGATGCTGCGTGCGCACACCGAGGCCAGCAACCTGCCCGGTTTTGTGCTCGGCACACAGCGCATCATCAACACGCAGGACGTCTTCAACGCGGCCTTGCTGCCTGCGCTGTG
>JANYJD010000172.1 GCA_025358555.1 Rhodoferax sp. | reverse complement strand
CGCCGAGCTGGTGCGCCGGGGCGACGACCCGGCCCTGCATGGCCGCGAGCTGGCCTTGGCAGCCCTGTGGCTGGACGATGATGCGGCCGCTGCGCTGGTGCTGGCGCGGCGCAACCTGCTCTTGCAGCGCGAGCCGGTGGACTGGTGGGTGGCGCTGCAAAGTGCGCAACTGGCCAAAGACGCAGCGGCACTCGCAGAAATCCGCGCTGCCTTGGCGGCTGCCGGGTTGCAGGACACGCGGCTGGCATTGTCCTCAAGCAGGGCGGCCCGATGAGTGGCGCGCCGGTCGTGGCCAACCTGGCCAGCAGGGCCTTGCTGCGAGCCGGTGTCATGCTGGCGCTTGCACTGGGAGCGGGGCTCGCGCACGCCCACAAAGGCAGTGATGCGTATCTGGATGTGCAGGAAATCAGCGACGTGGCAACAGGTGCCAGTGCAGCATCTGCTGTCCCGGCCGAGCGCAACTTCCGCTTCGCACTGTCGGTCGCTATCAAGGACCTCGATTTGCTGGTGCCTGTGGACGCCAACGCAGATGGCAAGGTCACCTGGGGCGAGGTGAAAGCGGCGACGCCTTTGCTGCTGGCGCTGGTGAACGAGGTGGTGAGCCTGGCGCTGCCGCCAGGCCAGCAAACTGATGCAACCGCGTGCCGCCTCAATTGGCAATCTGATGGCGTCGAGCGGCGCAGCGATGGCGCGTACCTTCGCTTCGCAGCGCAAGCGCGCTGTGCGGCGACCCAAGCACTGGCGCTGCGCTACAGCTTGCTCAAAGACCAGGACGCCACGCATCGGTTGCTGGTAGCGGGCCGCGTGGCAGGACAAGACCTGCTGACCACTACCTCACCGCTCCAGACGGCGCCCTTGGCGCTGGGCGTTGCGGTGGCGGCTGTGCCGGGTGCCTACTCTGCGTCCAGTGGTGTATTCGCTGGTACGCCCGCCATTGCGCCGCCGTCGGGCCGCTGGCAGGCGTTGCGCGATTACTTTTCACTGGGCGTCCACCATCTTCTGCAAGGCTACGATCATTTGGCTTTTCTGCTGGCGCTGGTGCTGCCGCTGCGGCTCAATTTGCGGTCGGGCAGCAGCGCAAAAGCCAACACAAATACCCACCCAAAAACCACCGCAACCGTCAATGAAACGGGCAACGCGTCAGGCAACGTCTGGCTGGCACTGCTGCGCACCATCACCGCCTTCACCATCGGCCATTCCATCACCCTAATGCTGGCCACCTTTGGCTGGACGCAAGCCTCGCCGGTGTGGGTGGAGCCGGTGATTGCACTGTCCATCGCAGTCACGGCGCTGCTGAATTTGCGCCCCGTGCCATGGGTGCGCGTGGATGTGCTGGCCCTGCTGTTTGGCATGGTGCATGGCTTTGGCTTTGCCGGCCTGCTGCAAGAGGCCGCCGCGCCCTCGGGCCTGCTGCCCTGGGCGCTGGCGGGTTTCAATCTGGGCGTCGAGGCCGGGCAACTGATCGCAGTGAGTGCCTGGGTGCTGCTGTCGCAACTGTTCGTGGCCGGGGCCTGGTACGCCAGCGTGGTGGTGCGGGGCGGGTCGGTGCTGCTGGTGCTGATGGCTGTGTACTGGTTTTGGCAGCGGGTGGGCTGATTTTTTTTCAATCAGCGGGGTGCGGTGGGGTCCAGCCACTCGCACCGCAGGAGATTCGTGAGGTGGGCCAGCCGCCGCCAGCAGATGTACAGAGCAGGTGCCGCCATCGCTATGACACATAACGGCAACGCCCACCACGCGTCAAACGCGAACGCGGGCAGCCAGCCTACCCAGCCCAACACCCACAGTGTCAACACGGCTTCCCATAGCTGGTACTCCACAGCGCGCTCTGCCCGGTGCGCCACATGCCACTTCTTGATGCGCTGAAGCTCCGTCAGCGAGATCGTTTTTGAGGTGGATCGGGTGAGTCTGGTGGTTATGGCAGCCTCATGAGCGGGTGGCTTCAATTGGTTTGTTGTCTTGCGCGTGCGCCAGTGGCTATGATCACGGCATGGGTCGCTCATTCGGCTTTGATGTTCGCATCGCGCACCAGCTTGCCCAGGCGCGCGGTCTCCGAAGTTAGAAGTGTCCCCAAAGCTTCAGGCGAGCCCGGTTGCACTTCTGCCCCCAGTGACAGCACCTGTTCAATCACAGTGGGGTCGTCCAATATGGCGCGTATTTCAGCATTCAGCCGTTCGATGACAGCACGTGGTGTTTTGGCGGGCGCAAAGAACGCGTACCACTCTTCAAAAACGAACCGGGGCAGACCCGATTCAACCACCGTGGGCGCGTCGGGCAGGGCGCGTGAACGCTTTGGACCGGTCACAGCCAGCAGGCGCAGCTTGCCTGCCTGTACCAGCGGTGCCATGGTGGTGTAGCTGGTGAACATGATTTGGGTTTCACCACCGACTGCCGCATTCATGGCAGGCGCGCCACCCTTGTAGTGAATGGGCGTGACGCTGATGCCGGCCATGGCATTGAGCTGTGCCACTGCCAAATGACCCGGTGAGCCCACACCCGCAGTTGAGGCGTTGAACCTGTCGGGTGCGCCGCGTACCAAGGCCAGCAATTGCTGCACGTTTTGGGCTGGCACGGCCGGGTGCACTGCCAGCGCGTAAGTGCCCTTGGCAACCAGCGCCACCGGCACCAGGTCGCGTGCCGGATCAAACGGCATGCTGGCCATCAGCGCTGGGTTGATGGCCAGGTTGCTGGTGGCCAGCCCCAAGGTGTAGCCGTCTGGAGCAGCGCTTGCCACTGCGGCCATGCCAATGTTGCTGGCGGCACCCGCGCGGTTGTCCACCACAAAAGATTGATCCAGCCGACTGCCCAAGCGTGCCGCCATCAACCGACCCAGCACATCCGTTCCGCCCCCCGCTGGCCAGGGCACGATGATGCGGACAGGTTTGGTGGGGTAGTCTTGCGCATGGCTTGCAGCGGGTGCAAGTGCAGCGAGCGCCAAAACGAAGAGCGCGGTCAGGTGCTTGCATTGAATCATGGGGTTATGTCCTGTGCAAAAAGAACCAGTGTGAACTGTGCCAAGTCAATGAAACTCATTAACAGGCAGGGCGAGCCTATTTTAGAGGCGCTTTAAAACAGCTCACGTTCAGTTTCATCTGCGACCCTATTTGCTTCTGAAATAGTAGCTACTTGTGCAATATCCAAAAGGGCTAGAGACCCAATTCGTACCCCAAGCAGGCGCAGCTTTCGCTCCAGCGGCACGCGCTTGAGGCACAGGCCTGCTGCGTGGCGGATGGCCTTGGCATTTGCCGTGTAGGCGTCGACTGTCTGATCCCGTGTGGCGGTCTTGAAGTTGTCATAGCGCAGCTTGATGCCTATCGTTTTGCCCACGTAACCCTTGCGCTGCAAGTCGGTGGCCAGCTGCTCGCACAGACGGGTGAACACGGCGCTCAGCTCGGCTTTGTCGCGCACCGCGTGCAGGTCGCGGTCAAACGTGGTCTCCCTGCTGATGCTGACCGGTTCGCTCTCGGTCACCACGGGGCGCTCGTCGCGGCCATGCGCGGCGTCGTGCATCCAGGCACCGGTCTTTTGGCCGAAAGTGTCCATCAGCCATTGCTGCTCGCGTACTGCGAGTTGGCCAATGGTGTCAATGCCGTGGGATTTGAGTTTTTCATCGGCCTTGGGGCCAATGCCGTTGATCTTGCGGCAGGCCAACGGCCAGATTTTGCTTTGCAGGTCGTGTTCAAAAATGATGGAGATGCCGTTGGGCTTGTTGAACTCGCTGGCCATTTTTGCCAGCAGCTTGTTGGGGGCTACGCCGACCGAGCAGGTAAGTCCTGTCGCGTCAAAAATTGCTTTTTGAATCAGCCGCGCCTGCACGCGGCCGCCTTCGCGCTGGCCGCCGGGCAGGTCAGAAAAATCGATGTAGACCTCGTCCACGCCACGGTCTTCCATCTGCGGGGCGATCTCCAGAATGGTGTCCTTGAACAGGCGCGAGTATTTGCGGTATTCGGCAAAATCGACCGGCAGCAAAATCGCCTGCGGACACAGCTTGGCCGCTTTCATGAGCCCCAGCGCCGAGCCCACGCCAAACTGGCGCGCTGCATAGGTGGCGGTGGTGATGACGCCGCGCCCGGTGTAGTCGACCAGGCGGGGAAAGGACTCTACCGGGATACCTGCCAGCGTGTGGTCCTGATAGGTCTGGCGCAGTGTCTCGTCTGCAGCCCGCCTGCCCCCGCCAATCACCACCGGCAGGCCTTTTAGCTGCGGGTAGCGCAGCAGTTCCACCGACGCGTAAAGCGCATCCATGTCGAGGTGGGCAATTCGGCGCATGGGGTTGCGGCTTCTACAGTTGTGCGCAGACCACGACCAGGCCCACGGAAACTAGCAGCAGGCCCAGCCGCTCCTTGCCGCTGAGCTTCTCGTCAAACATTTTCCGCGACACTGCGTAGCTGAAAATGACCTCGATCAGGCCCAGCGTTTTCACGTCAGCAGCCGGGCGCATGGCGAATGCGGTGAACCACCCGATGGACGCCAGTGCCCCCATGGCGCCGGCCACCGTGGAGATGCGCCAGGCCCGTGCAATCTGGATGAGTTTGCCGGGGTCGCGCACGGCAATCCAACCGCCCAGCAGTACCGATTGCAGCAGTTGCGCCAGCACCACGCCCATAGCGCCAATGAGCCAGGGCGAGACGCCCGGCTGCGTGAGCGCGGCGCCCCTGTAGCCCACGCTGGCCAGCGCAAAGCAGGCACCCGAGGCCAGCCCCGCCAGCGCTGCCTTGCCCTGCCAGGCAGAGGGCGACCAGAACGCCTGTAGCGGGTTTTGTGATGGGTTTTGGGAAGTGTTTTGCGGCATGGCAAGCAACACCACGCCCGCTGTGGCGCAGACCATGGCCACCACGGCCCAGAAGCCTGGCACCTCCAGCAGCAGCACAGTGGCCAACAGTGCCACTTGCAGCACTTCGGTTTTGGCGAGTGCCACCCCAATCACAAAGTTGCGCTCCTTCATCGCCAGCAGCAACAAAGCTGTGGCCAGGATTTGCGTTACCGCTCCCAGCGTAAGCCAGGCCCAGTAGGCAGCACCCATCTGCATTGCCGCGCTGCCGGGTGGCGAAAACTGCACCACCAGCAGCAGCCATAGCACGGCAAACGGCAGCCCATAAAGAAAGCGCACCAGCGTGGCGGGCAGGGTGCCCACCTCGGCGGTCAGGGTGCGCTGCGCGGCGTTGCGGATGGTTTGGGCCAATGCGGCACCAAGCACGATGGGTATCCAGGCCCAGGCGGCCATAGGTGGGAGTTGCATGGGTTGATTGTGCCCGTGCTGGTGGGGGTTCCACCGCGCCAGCGTGCCCTTGAATCAGCCGCGCTCGTGTGCCTCTAAAACCGGTAAGCCACCTGCAGGTGGACACCCGCGTCCTGCAGCCGTGAAGCGCTAGTGGCAGCGGGTGCGTCGCTGCTGCGCAGCCGCTTGGCCGCAGCCACATCGACGTACCAGCGCATCCATTGCACACGCGCGGCCAGTCCGGCAGAGGCAAGCAGGCTGGCGGGGCCACCCACGTTGCGGGCGCGACCGTAGTCCACAAACGGGATCAAGTTGATCTGGGCACCTGGGGTTGCATTGCGCTCCAGCGGGTAGTCAAACTCAAGGTTAACGATGGCTCCTGCGTCGCGCACCAGCGTGTTTTCGCGGTAGCCGCGCACGGTGTTCACGCCACCCAGCGACAGGCCGTCCAGCGCCAGCAGGCGGTCCGACGTGTGTTGCAGCGTGCCGCGAAGCACCAGTTGCGCGCCGTTGTCCATGACCTGGCGGCCCCACTGCGCCTGGCCCGTCCACAGGTGGAACGACTTGGCCGGGCTGTCGGTGGCCGGCAGGCCCGGAACGTCAACCAGGTTGTTGCGGCCTGCGGTGAAGGTGGAGCGCAGTGCCACCCCCTGCGTGGGCGTGCGGTAGCTGTAGTCCTGCCACACGCGCCACAGCGTTTCGCGGGTGATGCCCTCAGGCTCGTTGGGCGTGAAAGAAAATGGCAAGCCCATCAGCAGCGTGCGATTGGTGCGGCCCACGCGGTTGACGCCTACCGACAGCTTGTGCGCCAGCGACTCAACCAGCGTCTGGCTCAAGCCCACATCCACACTGTTGAGCTGGCCGTTGATCTCCAGCGCGGCGGCGGGCTGCTCCACCACGGCCGAATCGCCATGGTCCAGTGCTATTGAAATCCGCGTGCCCGCAAACCCCAGCGGCATGTTCCACGAGAGCGAGGCGCGCCCCTTGGCTGCCGACCCCGGTGCATTCTGGTAGCTGGCCTCCAGCAAATCGCCATAACCCGTGAGGTTGCGAAAACTGGCGCTTGCGCCCACAGCGTTGGCCCCGATGGAAGGCGCGCGGTAATTGTTGGCAAACACCGAGAACTGCCAGGGCCGAGCCAGCGCCACGTCTACATCCAGAATCGCCTCACCAGCCTGCTCGCCCGGCAGCAGGCGGGCGTTCATGCGTTCAATCAGCGGGTCGCCCAGCGCCAGCTGGAAGCGCTCACGCAGCACTTCAATGTTGAATGGGCCGTCAGCCGCAGTGGCCAGGCGGCGCGTGAGATAACGCTCATCCAGCCGCTGCATGCCGTGCAGCCGGATGGCCGACAACCGGCCCTCCACCACTTGGCCCGTGAGCACGCCGCCAGACGCCTCGCCCTGCCAGACCACGCCGGAGTTGACGTAGCCGCGCTCGGTGTATGCGCGCGTAAGTTGCTGGCGCAAATCCTCCAGCTCGTCGGCGCGTGTGGGGCGGTTCAGATAGGGCGCGATCAGCGCTTGCAGAGTGTCGCTGGACACCGCCGTGTTGCCACGCAGGACGATGCTTTGCAGGGTGACGGTTTGGGTTGCAGCAGTTCCGTTTGCATTCTCCACCGGCGGCAGCACGAAGGCGGCTTGGGCGTGGGCCGCTACCGGGGGCATAAGAACCCCCACCAAGGCCAAACTGACCAAATCGTGGCGCGTGGGTTTGTGGCGGTGCTCGCGTTTCATCTGCACGCAGAGAACGTCAGCAGCGCAAGCTGGGCGGTGGATGCGTCAGGCCCCAGCGACCCGGTTGACTCCAGTGGCACTGCTCCCAACAGGCCCCGGTAAGACACCGGCAGCATGCCCTGGCCCACCAGCGCGAGTGAGCTGCCGCCCGTGGTCTGGCAGGGGCTGCGACCCAGGCTCACGGTGTCGATTGGCGGTGCGCCCAGGCGCCCTAGCGTGCCAGACAGGTCCAACACCGGGCTGGTGCTCTGAATGACGCCGCTGGTGCCCGTGGGCGCAGACGCCTGGATGACGTTGAAGCCGAACACATCAGGTGCGAAGCGAAAGGGCGACTGCCCGCCCACAAACAGCGTGTTGCCGTTGGCGACAAGCGTCTGCAGGTTCAGGCTGATCAAGCCGCCAGAGGCCTGGCTGGCAAACGTATTGGCCTGGAGAAACCCGGAATTCATCACCAGGGCATCTGCGCTGATGCGGATGTCGCCGCCGTTGCCAGCGGCGCCCAGCACCGACGTGGTGATCTGCGACTGGCTCAACCCGATGAATTGCCCCCCCGCAATGGTGATGTTGCCGCCATTGCCCAGATTGGCCCGCGTGGCAATGCTGCTGCCCTGAAGTACCAACTGGCTGGCAAAGCGCACGTCGATGTTGCTGGCCGCAACCGTGCCCAGGGAATCTGCAGATACAAACCCCTTGCCAGCGATTGTGATGGCAGGCGCAGACAGGGACAGGGTGGTGGGCACCAGGCCGCTGGTGCTTGCGGGAGTTGCAAAGTTTGAAACGCTGACAAACGCGTTGTCAAAAACGGAAATCAATTCGGACGCATGCAGGTTGATGGTGCCGGCCTGGCCTGCCGACGTTTCGGCCGCCACTGCAGTGATCTTGCTGGTGGTTCCGCGCAGCCTGATGTTTGCCGCCTCGATGTCAATCGCGCCGGCCCGTCCTGTGGTGAAGGTGCTGGACGACAGCGCGCCATCCGTGATGAGCAGTGTGCCGCTGGCCAGCACGCGGATGCTGCCGGCGTTGCCGCCGTTGAGCGGGACGTCCGGCGAGCTATTGGCCGATGTGACGATGCGCCCGCCGGTTTTCAGGCTGATGTCACGCGCGGAAACCTGCACCATACCCGCGTTGCCTGGCGTGAAGGTGTTGGATGTGATTGCCGAATCGTTTGCCAGCGTGAGCGAATTGGCGCTGGCCACGTCAATCCGGCCTGCGTTGCCCGTGCCATCGGATGAGATGCTTGAGATGATGCTGGCGTTGTCAAGGCTGATGTCGACCGCTGACACCTTGACCGACCCGGCCTGGCCAGCTGTTTTGGTGCTGGAGTCGATGAGACTGCCGTTGCGCAGGGCCAGCGTGCCGCTGGCCTGCACCTGCACCGAACCGGCGTTGCCCGACCCCCGTGCAGCGGTGCTGGCAATGATGCTGTTGCTGTCCAGCGTGATGTCTGCGCCTGTTGCCAGCACGCCACCTGCGTTGCCGGTTGAATTTGATATCGAAAAAAGGCTTGCGTCGTCCAGCAGCAGCGTCTTGCTGGCAACGATTTCCACATTGCCCGCGTTGGCCGTGCCTTCCAGTGCGATGCTGGCCACTGATGAACTTGACCGAAGCTGAATTTCTGGGGCAACCAGCTTGATGCTGCCCGCGCCGCCAGACGCCGCCGTGATGGCGTAGACCCTGCTACGACCGGACAGGGAAATGCTGTCGCTGGCATTGAGCGCGATGTTTCCCGTGTTGCCGGTGCTGCCGGTGTAGGTGTCGCTGGCGACATAGCCGTTTGCAGCCAAGGCAACCGCGCGCGCCTGAATATCGATGTTGCCAGCGTTGCCGCTTGAGCGTGTGTCGGACGACACGCTGGCGTTGTCGATGGACACAGCATCGGTTGCCCGGACTGTGATGTTGGCCCCTGGCTTGCTGCTGCTGGCTGCGGCAGTGCTGTAGACGTAGCCTTGCGTCTGCAGCGTGATGCGGTTGGCCTGAATCTGGATGTCTCCCGCAGGGCCGTCACCGCCGCTGGCTGACGTGATGTTGCCGCCATTGGACAACCGCAGGTCCTGCGTCGCCTGCACGTCAACGCGGCCTGCGCCACCGGATTCACTGGCTGTGCCAAGGCTCTTGATGACTCCGTTGGCGTCAACCACGATATTGCCCGCCCGCACCGTAATCTGCCCTGCAGGCGCTGCGCCCAGGTTGGCCGACGTGATGAAACCGCTATTGCTGACCGTCAGGTTGCCATTGACGGCTGGACTCTGGCCGGTGAAGGGCACGTCAGCCTGCAATGTGCCGACGGCAATGGCGCGAACGTCTGCTGCTTTCACGCCAAAGCCTCCATCATCCAGCGCAATGTCGCCCGCCACCACACTGATGGGGAAGGCCTTTTGCGGCTGCAGCACCGCACCATCCTTGACGACGATGGCCCCCCGCGTGCTGCCCAAAAACCCAAACGCCTCCGGCGCCGCGCTGGAAAAAGTGCTGCCTTGGCCCAAGTCCGCATGGAACCGCCCATCGGCAAACTTGACGGAATTCGCCGTGCTGACATGAAACGCACCCGGCACGTCCACGCTGGCCCCAGCGCCAAAGGTGATGCCTGCCGGGTTGATGAAGAAAAACGCTGGCGCGCCGCTGGCAGCCGTAAGCCGCAGCGTGCCGTTGATTTGCGACGCGTCCCCACTAGTGACGCGGCTGATGACGTTGGCAATGCCGGGGCTGGTGGTGCTGAAGTTGGCGACCTCACCGGCTGCCAGGTTAAAGGTTTGAAAGCTGTGGAACAGGTTGTTGCCCGCCAGCTTGCCCAGCGTCTGCGCAATGGCGTAATTGGGGCCGGACAGCGATCTTGCGGCCTGGCCCAGACTGGCATCGGTGCGGATCTGCGCCTGCACCATGTCAGCGAAGAGCGTCAGGATGGTCACCGACTTTGCTGAGACTGCGAAGCGGCCCGAGATCGCAGACATAACCGATGCACGCATTTTCATCACAGCCAGTTTCCAATCAATGCAAACGGCGCCCAGAAAAACGGATGCGCCAGTTGCGGGTTGCGGATCAGCTGGATTTGCGATTGCTGTAGCGCCTGAGCCTTGGTCTGGCCGCGCTGTGCCACACCGGCATAGAACTGCGTCATCACGTTGACCGCAGCCTCGTCATCCACCGGCCACAAGGTGCCCAGCACGCTTTTGGCGCGCGCTTTCATGGCGGCGCCAGAAATGCCCAGCGGCGCGCGGTCGTTGCCCGCCGCCGTCTCGCAGGCCGACAGGCTCAATATCTCGATCGGGCGTTTCTGGAACTGCTCGCCAGACAGCATGTTCTGCAGCCCATCCAAGGTCAACAGGTCGTCATACGCGAGGATGTAGCTTGAATCGCCGGTGCCGCCAAAGATGCCGTGCGAGGCCACATGCACGATGCGGTATTGCACGGACGACGCGGCCTGCCGGAAGGCGTCTACCGTAAATGCCGAATCGATCAGTGCAGTGCCGGGCAGGATGCTTTGCAGCGCCAGAATTTCCTTGGTCACGCCGGGCAGCGCCAAGGCGCCTCTCAGAATCTCGTTATTGCTGGAGCTGGAGCTGGAGCTGGAGCTGGAGCTGGAGCTGGCGATGGAACCAGGGCTATTGCTGGCTGCGGCGTTGTCGGCCTGCATGACAACCAGATTACGGATGTCAACCGCACGCAGGCTGCGGCTGGTGGCGACCAGCGGGTTGGGGGTGGACGCAACAGATGCAGCACCTGGCCCATTCGACGCCGCTGAAAACGAGGCTGGACGCTGCTCGCCCAGCAGGGCCTGGACGCGGCGCGCGCCGATTTTTTCAACCACGCCGCCAAAGGTTGACGCGCCCGCCACCAGCGCCGTCATCGACTGGCGCAGCGGCGGAGTGGTGTTGGTCATGGACAGGCCGGTGGCGGTGGTAACGGCGTATTTCTCAACGGCAAAGCGGGTGCCATCATGCAGCGCGCCCAGTGGCACGGTGCGCAGGGTGCCATCGGGAATGACGACCAGCGTGTCAACCTCTGCGCCAGCCAGGGCTGCGTCCAGGGGCCGCAGAACCCAGTCATACAGTTGCCGGGCGTGCACCCGGTAATTGTCGCCCTGGCTGCGCAGTTCCCGCCCCAGCAAGTCGGAGGTCTGCGCAATCGCCGCACTTGGCACCGGCGTGGTGAAGCGCGTGATGCCGGTGGCGGTTTCCAGCAGCAACTCCAGCCGGTCGGCAAAGATGATGGGGTACAGCACAGCCGTGCGTGGCGGGATGACGGTGGCGCTGCCGCCCTTCACAGCGTCCACCACGCAGCGGTCGCCCAGGTAGTCCTGCAGCTCGGTCTGCTTGACCAGCTCGACCGCATCGCGCGCCTGGCGCAGAAAAGCTTGGTGCTGGCTGCGCGGCTGAGTATCAAGGGCCTTGAGCAGGCTGTCCACCAGGCCCATGTAGACCGGCTCGAAGGTGGTGCGGTAAGACGGCCGGCCATCGTCGTCCTCAATCGGAATATCGGGCCGCAGGATTTCAAGCTGGTTGACGGCGCGCTGGTAAGCCCCCCGTGCCTGTTCGTTTTGGCCTGTGGCGCGGTAGACCCGGCCCAGCCGCCATTCCAGCGCGACGTGCACGTCGCCATTTTTGCGCTGCGCATCGGCACGCAAGATGCCAAGCGCTTGCTGCGACAGGCGCAACGCGTCAGGGTAACGCTGCTGCTCTTCATAAAGCTGGGCCAGGGCGTCAAGCGCTTCAAGATTGGGGCGCAGGCCAGGCTGCGCTGCGGACAGTGCGCGCGCCTTGTCCAGGCTGCGCCAGGCCAACGGTAAACCTGCGCTGCCCAGGCTGGCGGCTTGGTGGCCGAGGTTAAGGTACAGCGTGGCTTCTGCCTGCGTGGCCGGGATAGTTTCAATCTGTTCATGCAGGGCTGTGAGGCTCTGGAGCTTGCCTTCAGTCGGCCCGGTGCGGATCAGGTTCAAACTGGCGCTGACTCCCACAGAGGTAAACCTGCCCGCCAACTGCTGTGCCCGAAGGTAATGCTGGCGGGCTGCAGGCGTGTCTTTGCGCGCTTGCGCCTGGTTGCCCAGTGTCAGCTCGGTTGCGGCGTCAGTTTGGGCAAAACATGGCGTGGCCAATGCGCAAGCGGCGATGCAAGTGAACAGGGCAAGAAACCGTCGAACGCTTTGGGACATTGGCAACCAGCAGGACGTGTTTGAAGAACGAACTTCAAGCGTAGCACGGAAGGCCTGTTATGTGACAGGAGGTTACACGTTCAAAACGTCCCCGGCAGCAAGATGCCCTTGTTCACCGTGTTGATGTCCGTGCGCCCACAAAACGCCATGGTCAGGTCTAGCTCTTTGTGGATGATCTCCAGCGCCTTGGTGACGCCGGCCTCACCCATGGCGCCCAGGCCGTACAGGAATGAGCGGCCAATGTAGGTGCCCTTTGCGCCCAGCGCGCGGGCCTTCAGCACATCCTGCCCGCTGCGGATGCCGCCATCCATGTGCACCTCAATCTGGCTGCCCACGGCGTCAACAATCGCAGGCAATGCGCCAATGGAAGACTGCGCGCCGTCCAACTGGCGCCCGCCGTGGTTGGAGACAATCAGCGCATCGGCACCGCTGTTGACCGCAAGCCGCGCGTCTTCCGGGTCTTGAATGCCTTTGAGGATGATCTTGCCGCCCCAGCGTTTTTTGATCCACTCCACATCGCCCCAATTGAGCGCCGGGTCAAACTGCTGTGCCGTCCATTCAGACAGCGAGCCCATGTTTTCCACGCCCTTGACATGGCCCACGATATTGCCAAAACCACGGCGTTGGGTGCCCAGCATGCCCAGCGCCCAGGCCGGTTTGGTGGCGATGTTGACCAGGTTGGCCAGCGTCATCTTGGGCGGTGCGCTCAGGCCGTTCTTTAAATCTTTGTGGCGCTGGCCGATGATCTGCAAATCCAGCGTCACCACCAGCGCCGAGCAATTGGCGGCACGGGCGCGGTCAATCAGGCGCTCAATGAAGTCGCGGTCTTTCATCACGTAGAGCTGAAACCAGAACGGGTGCCGGTCGGTCGCGTGCGCCACGTCCTCAATCGAGCAGATGCTCATGGTGGACAGCGTGAACGGAATGCCAAACTTCTTCGCCGCCCGCGCACCGTGGATCTCGCCATCGGCGTGCTGCATGCCCGTCAACCCGGTCGGCGCAATCGCTACCGGCATGGCTACGCTCTGCCCGATCATGGTGCTGCGCGTGCTGCGGTTCTCCATGTTCACTGCCACCCGCTGGCGCAGCTTGATGCGCTGAAAATCAGACTCATTGGCGCGGTACGTGCCCTCGGTCCACGAGCCTGAATCGGCGTAGTCGTAAAACATGCGGGGTACGCGTTTTTGCGCCATGACGCGCAGGTCTTCTATGTTGGTGATGATGGGCATGGGTAGATCCGCAGGAGTTCCTCGTATGGTAACGCCAGCGTTGCACCTGCCAAAGCCGACTTACCCCACCCGAGCTACCCCACCCGACTCACCCCATCTCAACGCCATGCAAACCGCCGCTGCGGCCACAGACTGTTCCAGATCGGCACCGTCCAGCTGGCCAGAAACAGCATCACGATCAGTCCGTGGGGTTTGAACAGTAAAAATTGCCAGACAAAGGCAAGCAGCGCCACCGTTACGGCGTAGGCGATCCGTGCGCTGCGGCGTTGGGGCGTGGTCATGGGGTCGGAGATCATGAAGAACGCAAACAGCAGCACCGCGCCGTTGCCGGCCTGCTGCAGCCACATGGCCGCGCCGGGGTTCCAGGCGTAGTCAAGCACCACCAAGCGCAATGCCAGCAACGTCGCCCAGGTCAACAGAAAGCTAAGCGACACATCCCAGCGGCTGATGCGCTGCGTTACCAGGCCACCGAGTGCCACAAACCACAGTGCGGCCAGACTCTCGGAGCCCCACTGCCCAGGGCTGAGCCACGCGCCAGGCACCCAGGCAAAGGCGGCAAACGCGGCCAGGTTGGCCGGGTTGAGCAGATGGCTTTTGCAAGCCGCTGGGCCGGTGCGAATCAGGTATTTGCTGCTCATGGCCACGCTGGCCAGCAACGGGTGCACCCACGCGTTCTCGGCGCGTACCAGAATGCAGATGCCAAAGCTGGAGATGATGGCGCTTAAATAGCCTCCCCAGCTCTTTTTGCCCGGCAGATCCAGCCCCCACTGCCAGGCCGTCTGGGTGACAAGGGCGCTGCAAAATGTGAGCACTACTTGAACCGGCGTCAGTGCAAAATCACGCGCTAAAGCGCCCAGGGTCAAAAAACTGGCCAGAAACAGGATTTGGAACCAGCGTGCGTCCAAATAACGCAAATTTAACCAGAAAAATGCATTAAATCGACCTATAGCCCTTGTGTGTAGTGCATGAGTAGCTACTGTATTTATAGTATCCACGATCCACCCCCCGATTCCCACCGGGTGGAGGACTGCCCGATCTGCGGGCGGCGACTGGTCTGCCCTGTGCCGCTCGCTTTAAACAGTTGCTCCCACCAAGGCTTGTCGGTTTTTTGCGGCGCCGCAGGCGCAGAGCTGCCGGGCACCGCAAGCCCCGAGAACCGCAAGGCACCGGGCAGTGCGTCAATCTCGTTCGTTGGCCAGCCAGTCAATCGGGC
>JANYJD010000101.1 GCA_025358555.1 Rhodoferax sp. | reverse complement strand
GCGATGCAGGCTCGATCGGGTGAGTTTTGGAATGCACTCGCGCAGGCAGCCCAACCTATCGTCCAGAGGCAACAGCGTCTTTCGCCGGAACTCCTTGATGACTGCCTCCTCGGCACGAGTAGGCACCAGTGCAAAAAAGGTAGCAGACGCAGCAACCACGAATTGCCCGCAGGTCGATTCATAGGCACCGGCTGTCAGCCCGGGCGGGCAGGTGGGCTGACCGCCGGGCCAACCCCTGCGCCGCCTCGCTGATCATCAGCGGAGCACGCGCAAGGTGTGCGATACCGGATCGATCTCGATTCTTACACCATGAGGTACCTTAGCTGTGATGTCTTCATCGAAGCCGGCCAACATGGTGATGTCGCCGAACGCCGCTCCTTGCGCCAGGATCGGGTTCACGCTGTTAAATACGATCGCGAGCGGCACGACGCCGCGCGAAGCCATTTCGTGCAACATCCAGGCGCTGGCGACCCCGCCCTTGGCGGTGTCCAGCACCAGGATTCGACCCACGTACGACTGACCGGCCAGCTTGTGCGCTGGCCGCGAAAAAGTGCCCGCGATGCGGTCCAGGTCATAACGTGCAGAAAAGCCGTCGTGCGCGACGAGGGACAAACCGGTGACCTTCTTGCCTATGGCATGCCGCGCCTTGAATTCCATGACCAAGCTGTCATTGCATGCGTTGTCATCGATGTTCGTACTCATGCCAACCTCCCTGTTTCCGCCGCTTCGATGCACTGCTCCATCGTCGCCAGCATCGGCACGTAGCCGTAACCGCCCAGAATATTGACCAGCTTCGCACTGTTCGTCGCCAACCGTTTCCAGCCATTGGCTTCGGCCATCTCGCGCGCATAGGACTGGTAGAAGCACATGCCTGACAGCACCTGGCCGCCAGCGGCTTCGATGCGTTCAGTAAGGCCGAAGCGGTCTGCGTCGGGTTTGACCTGCGGGCTGGTAACCGCGAGCATCGGCTTGAGAAACCGTCGGCCATCGCACAGTTCGGCAATCCGGCGAAGTTCGTAAAGGCTCAGCTGCGGTGCAGAAAATACCACCACGTCAATTTCGTCGGAAACTGCATACGAATTTTGTAAGGCTTTCACGTCAGCTTGGCCAATTCGGTGCGCGACCGGCAGGCGATCGCCTCCGACGTCTTCCAGTCGGGCGGCTTCGGGCGTGATGCCCACCAGGTGGAACAAGGCAATAGACCCGAAGCTCGCCATGGCGGCACCAAAATGCTTCAGCGCATCTGAACCGGGCGCGCCGTCAAGACCCTCAACCGCCGGCACCGACCAATAATTGCCCGCCAGCCGGCCAATAACGCCGCCTAGAGCGCCCCAGTCGTTCAGCGTGATCGGCGTCCAATCGACGCAGATGCGGATCGTGGCCTGCCGATGCATTTCAAGGTGAAAGCCGTAGCGCGGCGTGCGCCCGGTGAGCCCGGCGGACAACGCGGACGGCCCGCCTTCAAAATTGGAACGCGCCCCACAAACCGAGTTGGAGTAGATCACCACCCCCGTGTCGCCAAAGGCCAGGTGCTCGCCGCGCGTCGGTGCCTGGATGGTCTGGTAGTTGATGCACGTGTCGGTCATCGACACCCCAAGCCTGACGAAGGCGTCAATCGCCCGCCGCTCAAGCGTCAACATCCAGGGTGCCTGCTTGAGCAGGTCCGACTTCGAAAAGTCCGTACCGCGCGGGTCGGTGATCGACGGTATGCGCACGCGACCCCCGCCGGCGTCTTCGTCGGCCAGCGCTTCGAGCCAGCGCACACCGGCCTCGCCGAGGCTCTCGGTGTCGGCCATGATGTGCGCCTGGGTGACAGGCACGAAATCCGTGGCACCGAAGAAGTCACCCACCTTGATTTGATGTTGAATGGCTATTTGCGGCACGCGGCCCAGTGATCCCGCCAGCATGGCCTGCTCGTCGTCGTTGAGCCTCATGTTGAATCCTTTCAGGTGAAGTAAATTGTTGCTGCCGCTTGCCGCTTAGTCGAGCGTGACGCCGGCATCGCGTACAGCACGGCCCCACTTGACCAACTCGGTGCGCTGAAAGTCGGCAAATGGCTGCGTCGCGCCCGACACGGGCTGTACACCGACCTCGACCAGCTTGTCCCGGAACGCGTCAGAGATGACGATGCGCCTGGCCTCGGCGCTCAGCTTTGCGCTGACAGCCGGCGACAGTCCAGCCGGCGCATAGAGCGCCCACCAGGCGGTTGCCTCGAAATCTTTCAGTCCAGCTTCGTTCAAGGTCGGCACCATGGGCAGTACTGGCGAACGCGCCGTGCTGCTTACCGCCAGCGCGCGAAGCTTGCTGCCACGCACGTGCTGCAAGATGGACTGCACCGGGTCAAACATCAACGGAATCTGACCGCCAAGCAGATCAGTCACAGCCGGGGCACTGCCCTTGTAAGGCACGTGCTTCAAATCCACCCCAGCGGCTTTGGCGAACATTTCACCGGTGAGGTGACCTGGGGTGCCGTTGCCAGCCGAACCGAAGTTGATATTGCCGGGCTCTCGCTTGGCTGCGGCAATGAGCTCGGCCACAGTGGAATAAGGCGCGCCCGGATACGTGACGACCGCCACCGGCGCTGTGGCGATAGGCCCAAGCGGCATAAAGTCCTTGGCAGCGTCGTAAGACAGCTTGCGGTAAAGGCTGGGGTTAATTGCGTGAGTGCCGACCGTTCCGATCAGCAATGTGTAGCCATCAGGCGCTGCCTTTGCCACCATGTCAGCACCAATGGAGCCGCCCGCTCCGCCGCGGTTGTCGACAATCACCTGCTGTCCAAGCGCTTCGCCAAGCATCTGCGCCAAGGGACGCGCCACGATGTCGGTCGGCCCGCCAGCCGGAAACGGCACGATCAGCCGTACCGGCCGAGTTGGAAACGTCTGAGCACGCACCGGCCAGGCCAGCGCGGAAACGGCAATAGCCGTCAGAGCGCGCAGCAGTCTGCGGCGCTCGTTGTCCGGTGTATAGAGATGGGCTGTCATGCGGATGCTCCTGGGTTGGTTTTGTGGCGGACGGCGCTAGCGCTGCTGCAGTCGGTCCCGCAAACGCCTGGCTTCTTCGCCCATCCGTGTGAAGTGAAAGTCTTTCAGGTCGGCTTGCAAGTTGTTGCCAGACCACAGCGCCACGCTTTCCGGCTCAATGACCAGCTCGACCAAGCATGGGCCTTTTGACCCAATAAGCCCGGGCATCGCGGCGTCAAGCTCGGCGCCAGTGGCATACCGCGTGACTGAGGGGTTGCCGGCGGCCTTGGCCAGACCCATGAAATCCAGCTTTTCTCCGCAGGGAATGGGGATGTTGGCGAGATTTTCAAACCACACACCATTATTGAAAACAAAATGGATGAAGTTCGGCGGCGAAATTTCTGCGGTGCTGACAAGCGAGCCTAGCTGCATCACCAGGCTCCCGTCGCCGTCAAGCACCAGCACGGGCCGGTCAGGCTGCGCTACCGCAAGCCCCAGCCCCAATGCGCTGGCACCTCCCATGAGCGGAACGCAAGCGATGTTGAGACCGTCAGGGTCAAGGCGGTCCACGTGTTTGATGGCGGACATCGTGCTCACCACGATCGCGCGGCCACGATGTTTGAGGATGATTTCTACGGCTTCACTGCATTTCACGGCGGCTCTCTCAATCCCAGGAAAGGTTGCGATCGAAAATTACCGCGATCGGCGAATTACGCCTGGCGGCTTCTGCATAGGCGTCGGAAATGCGGCTGACCTGATCTGCGGCCTCAATCTTGAAGTACGGGATCTCTAGCGTCTCAAGCAGAGGCTCGAGCATTCGTACCATCCGGCGCTTCGACAGGCGCGTCGATTCCCCGAAGTTCTCCACCTCCCGCCCAAACTGCCCCATCAGCATTACGATCGGGATGTTTGCGTCGAGGCCGACGCCGCGCACCGCATTGAGTCCCGCATAAAAGCCCTGCTGCTGGATGACGACCGCGGAGCGCGAGCCGCCAATATGCAAACCGCCCGCGATCATGAAGGCTTCGTGCTCGGTACAGCAGTTCAGCGTGCGGATTTTGCGGTCGCGCTGCCCCTCAAGCGCGCGGTGCAACGGAACTTGCACCCAGTCGGGCACAGTCACCACAAAACGGACGTCGTTGTGCGCCAGTTCTTCAAGCACCGCGCTGCCAGTGGGAGGCCTGGAGGATGGGTGCGGCGGCGATGCCGCGTTCTGAGCCTGCATGGAAATCCTTTCAAGTTATTTGAGCGCGTCTTCCAGGATCATGGCCGAGGCCTTCTCGGCGATCATGGCTGCTGGCGCGTTGGTATTGCCGGAATTGAGTGTGGGCATGATCGAGCAATCGACCACACGCAGACCATGAATACCCCGCACGCGCAGGCGCGAGTCCACCACCGCCATCGGGTCCGAGCCCATTTTGCAGGTGCCTGCCGGATGGAAGATCGTGACGCCGTACTGCCGACAGAACTCCATCAGGTCCTCGTCGCTTTGCACCTGCGCGGTGGGGCGATATTCAGAAAGCGTGTAAGGCTCCATGGCGCGGGTCAGGGCGAGCTTGCGCGCGAAGCGCACGCCCTCTAGCGCGCAGCGCTGGTCCAATTGCGTGCTGAGGTAGTTGGCGTGGATGGCCGGAGCCGCGCGGGCGTCGTTCGACTGGATGTGAATCGATCCGCGCGAGGTGGGACGCAACTGGCAGACGCTGAAGGTGAAGCCGGAAAAGTTGTGTGGCTTACCCGCAGCCGTCTCCGCAGAGAGCGCGGCAAAGTGGAACTGGATATCTGGGGTCTTTGATTCCGGCAGCACCTTGGTGAACAACCCGCAGTGATTGATCCCCACGCACATCGGACCGGAGCGCTGGAAGATCCACTTCATTCCAATCCCCATACGGCGCCAGAAGGACGCCAGGTCGTCATTGGTGGTGACAGGCTTCTTGCACTTGTACATCAGCCGGAACTGCAGATGATCCTGGAGGTTTTCCCCCACTCCCGGGAGATCGGCGATCACCGGGATTCCCTGCTCCTGCAGCCGTTTGGCCTGCCCGACGCCGGAAAGCTCTAGCAACTGCGGGCTTTGAACCGCCCCGGCCGCGAGGATCACCTCGCGCGCCGCCCGGACTTCGATGGTCTTGCCCTCGTGCTGGTAACTCACGCCGACGGCGCGGGTGCCTTCAAAGAGAACTTTCAGAACATGCGCATTCGCATGCACCGTCAGGTGTTCGCGATGGCGCGCCGAGCGCAGGTAGCCCACCGCCGTCGAGCAGCGCCAGCCTTTGCGCGTGAACAGCTGGTAGTAACCCACACCTTCCTGTTTCGCTCCGTTGAAGTCGTCCGTTGTGGGAACGCCCAGCTCGTTGCCGCCACGGATGATCGCCTCCATGAGTTCGGGGCGCTCATGGATGTCGGAACAGGCCAGCGGGCCGGAGCCTCCGTGGTATTGACTGTCACCACGCTCGTTGCCCTCCAGCTTTCGAAAATATGGCAGCACATCTTTCCAGCCCCACCCCTCGTTGCCGGCCTTGGCCCAAAGGTCGTAATCTTCCGCCTGACCCCTGATATAGACCAGGCCATTGATCGAGCTTGAGCCACCCATCACACGCCCGCGCGGCCAGTAAAGCATGCGGTTTTTCAACTCTGACTCGGGCTCGGTCTCGAAGCCCCAGTTGTACTTTGGGTTGTACATTGTCTTTGCATAGCCGATCGGGATGTGAATCCACGGGTACCAGTCGCGCGGACCCGATTCGAGCAGCAGGACCGAGTATTTGCCGTTCTCGGTCAAACGACTGGCGAGCACGCAGCCGGCAGTGCCAGCCCCCGCGATGACGTAGTCAAAATGTTTGGCGTCGGTCATTTGGCATGCAATGGTGGGCTCGGGATTTCCAGATGCCGAACGTCGGGCGGAATGTAGATGCGCTGGAAGGACACCGGCGATTGGTGATGGGTGAAAGAGAAGACCTCTAAAACCATTCCGCAACTGCGCTTTTTCGGCAACTTGAGCAGATGGATGATTTCATCAGGAAACTGAGTGGCGTAGGCATGCTGTGTAAGCGCGAGAGTCGGCGCGTTGAATCGCTCGGCAAGGAGTGTGCGGATTCGCACTCGATGAAACTGCTGCAGCGGTATCGCGAGAATCTCGGGGAAGCGATCCTTATCTATGTAGAACTCGCTCAGGCAATCGAACTCCTCGGCAACGTTAATGCGGCGACGCACCCGGACAAAACTCGAAGCGCCCGCCATAAACTTCGACCATGGTCCTTCGCTATTGACTTGCTTGCATTCCAGCGCCTCGGCGTAAACCGGCACGAGCGCTGTGCCGTCATCGCCAATAAATCGGAAGTGCAGCAAGTGGTCGGACTGTGCTCCCGTGCCGACGAATGTTCCGTGCCCGTGACGACGCACGACGATGTTGCTTTCAGCCAGCCGCGCCAGCGCTTTCTGGACGGTCCCGAGGCTCAGGCCGACGACATGGGCAATCTCCTTTTCCGGCGGCAGCTTGTCGCCCGGTGCCCAGTAGCCAGCCGCCATCAATTCAAGCATTGCGGTGCGCAGGCGATTATGGCGCGGCTCGTCACTGGCCCGTTTGGCCTGAACCGCCGCCCTCAATCGATCGAGGGCAGTCGGTTGACTGCCTGAATCAGACCCCGGCAAAGCACCTTGAGCTTCGAACACCATTGATTTTTTCCCTTACCTCGTATAAAGTATGCACTAGAGTTATAGAGCTTAAGAGCTTTGAGGCAGAAACGCAAGCTGCAAGCAAAAAGTAAACCGACCCCAATGCCGCAGTCACCCGGCGAGGAGCAACCATGCAAAGCAGTAGAAGCGCCAGCCCCCGGCTGCAGGCGGGGGCGGCAAAGATGCTCGGCACGCTATACGGTGCCCTGTCCTTCGCCGTGATCATCGGGATCTGGGCGCTGATCTGGTGGGGCGGTTTTGTGGACCGGGGGCTGCTGCCCTCCCCGCTGGAGGTCTTGCGCCACTTTTTCAGCATGATGGCCGAGAAACAACTCTGGCTCGACATCCTGCTTTCCTCCCGGCGCGTGCTGATTGGCGTGATTTGCGGGCTCGCAATCGCCATTCCTGTGGGTTTTTTATTAGGCTGGTACCGCGGCGTGCGCGCATTTGTCGATCCGGTGATCAATTTCTTCAGAGCCTTGCCGCCGATTGCCCTCATTCCGCTTGTGATCGTGTACTTCGGCATCGGCGAGCCGGCCCGGCTGTCGGTGCTTATCTACGCGGCCTTTTTCAGCGGGGTCATTGTGATCTACGAAGGCATCAAACTGATCCCTCCCATCTACGTGCGAGTCTCCCGGGCGCTGGGCGCGACCGACTTCGAGATTTTTCGCCACATCGTGATTCCGGCGGCACTGCCGCATGTGCTGACTGCGTTCCGAATTGCCGTCGGCGTCTGCTGGACGACGCTTGTGGCTGCCGAACTGGTGGCGGCTGAACGCGGCCTTGGCGCCGTCATTGTGAGTGGCCAGAATTTCTTCCAGGTGCCGACGATCTTCGTCGGCATCATCATGATCGGCACCGTCGCGCTCGTCATGGACAAAGTCCTGCGCGTTGCGACTGCCCGCCTTCTCAACTGGCAGGAGTCGCTCCAATGAACGCTGTAGGTAACACTTTCCCCTCACGTGTCAGCTTCGAAAATGTTTCCAAAACCTACACCGGCGCCCAGGGCGACGTGAAGGTTGTCGATGACGTTTCCTTCTCGCTGGGCGAGGGCGACTTCGTCTCGCTGATCGGCCCGTCAGGCTGTGGCAAGACGACGATGCTTCAGATGCTCGCCGGCTTCGTGAAGCCGGACAACGGCATGGTGACCCTGAACGGCCAGCCCGTGCAAGGCCCGGACAGCGACCGCGGGGTGATATTTCAGGAGTACGGTGTATTTCCCTGGCTTACAGTGGAAAAAAATATCGCGTTTGGCCTGACGCTCAGGCGCAACGCCAAGCCCGAGGCTGAGCGCAAGGAAATCGTCGCGCATTACGTCAAACTGATGCACCTGAACGGCTTTGAGAAGGCCTACCCCAAGCACCTCTCAGGCGGCATGCGCCAGCGGCTGGCACTGGCGCGCGCCTACGCGGTCAACCCGAACATCTTGCTGATGGACGAGCCTTTCGGGGCTCTGGATGCGCAGACGCGACTGGCGCTGCAGCTCCAGCTGATGGAAGTTCTCACCAAAGAGCGCAAGACCGTGCTGCTCATCACGCACTCGGTGGAGGAAGCGATTTTTCTGTCGACACGCATCCTCATGATCAGTGCGCGGCCTTCCCGCATCCTTCGCGTTATCGACGTGCCGTTCACATACCCCAGGACGCCCGAGTTGACCGCTACGCCCGATTTCCAGCGGCTGCGTCTCGAGCTTGAGGAAATGAGCATGGAGCAATACGCCCAGCAACAGCGGCTAGCCGCCGAATCCCGTTAGAGCCAACCCAGGAGATAGTAATGACCCAAGTCGCATCACGCCGCAAATCCCTCATCCGCCTCGCAGCGCTCGCCGCTGCTCCGGTGGTCATCGCCAATCCTTTTCGCCATGTCTATGCCCAGACGGCGAAGCCCATCCGCATCGGCTACCTCCACATCCCGACCTGCGACGGCCAGATGTGGCTCATGAAAGAGCTGGGTACCTATGCAAAAGAGGGACTCGACCCAACGTTCACCCGTTTCAACACCGGTATCGACGGTTTCTCGGCATTGGTAGGCGGCAGCGTGGATGTGTTCACCACTGGCGGCGTCACGCATAACTTTCCCGCACGCGGACAGGGCGTCGTGATACTGCCGAACGTCGTCGAATACGGCGGACAGGTCTTCGGACGCGCCGACGCAGGAATCAACACGCTGGCCGATCTGAAGGGCAAAAAGATCGCAACAACGCTTGGGACCACCGGACAGATCTTCCTACACACTGCCCTGAAAAGCGTTGGTCTGGACTCCACCAAGGACGTTGAGATCATCAGCCAAACCATGCCGGCCGCAGTCACATCCTACGTCACCGGAAGCCTGCCCGGCCTGTCCACCTGGGTGCCATTCAACCTGCGCGCGCGCGATGCGAAATCATCGAAGCTACTCGCCGAAGGCCGCCAGTTTGCGTCGAAAGGTGCGGGCTATGTGATTGCGGCGTACTCGTCTACGCGCAAGATTCTGGAGACCAATCCTGACCTGATGCGCCGGCTGGTCGCCGCGTGGGGCCCCGCCAACGACATGATGCACAGCAAGAAAGAAGAAGCCGCGCAGATCTTGCAGTCGAAGTATTACAAGGACGACATGGACATTCGCGACATGCGCGCCAATTTCGATGCGATGGACCTGTTCTCTACATCACAATGGGCAGGAAAAATAAAGGATGGGTCTCTGGTGAACATGCTTGATTCGGTCACGAAGCTCTTCGTGGAATTCGGCGCGATGAAAGATCCGCTGCCGGCCTCCAAGTACTCTGACTTCTCGATCTTTGAAACGGCTTACAAGGCTTGAGGATCATCACGGCCGCATGAGGGCGGACGTGGCGCGATGCACACGTCCGCTGAACAGAACTGCGGGCAGGCCAGCGCGCCGCTGCCATCATGAGCCTGATCCAGAGCGCCCGGCTCAATGGGCATGACCCCTACGCCTACCTCAAGGATGTGCTGACGCGGCTGCCCACGCAGAAAAACAGCCAGATCTCAGAGCTGCTGCCCCACCGCTGGCAGCCTGTCCAGACAGAAGCATTACCCACGCAATGATGCTTGCGTCAAGGTGTGTTGCCCGGCTGCTTACCTCCATCCGCGTCAGCCGCAAGGTCGGATAAATCGACCAGACCGGGTATTGCCAGGCGTGCGCCCCTGGCGCGAATCGAGTCTTTGCCCGGGCCTGGTGCGATGACTGCGGGCACGACTACTTTGTGGCCTATTCCTGCAAGGGCCGCGGCGTCTGCCCCTCGTGCAACACCCGGCGCATGGTGGAGACGGCGGCACACCTCTGCGATCATGTTTTTCCCCGCCTGCCGGTGCGCCAGTGGGTGCTGTCGGT
>JANYJD010000076.1 GCA_025358555.1 Rhodoferax sp. | reverse complement strand
TTTGACGACGACAAGGCCAAGGTGTTTGACATTGCCATCCAGACGGGGGCCATCTTCGCGGTGATCTTGGTCTACTGGCAGAAGATCCGCGACACGCTCATCGCGCTTCCATCTCAAAAAAAGGCGCAGGCTTTTGCACTGAACGTGCTCATCGCCTTTGTGCCGGCCGTGGTCTTGGGTCTGCTGTTTGGCAAGGCCATCAAGGCCAACCTGTTCACCCCGGTGGTGGTGGCCAGCACCTTCATCCTTGGTGGGTTCATCATTCTGTGGGCAGAGGCAAGGCAGAAGAACGCGGCTACTGCCGCCCGCATTCAGGACGTTGACGCCATGACACCCATGGACGCGTTAAAGGTCGGCCTGATTCAGTGCCTGGCCATGATCCCCGGCACCAGCCGCAGCGGCGCCACCATCATCGGCGGCATGCTGCTGGGCCTGTCGCGCAAGGCCGCTACCGAGTTCTCTTTCTTTCTTGCCATTCCTACGCTGATCGGTGCGGGAGTCTACAGCCTGTATAAAGAGCGTGCTTTGCTTTCCGCAGCAGATATTCCCCTGTTCGCGGTTGGCTTGGTGGTGTCGTTCATCAGCGCCTGGTTGTGCATTAAGTGGCTGCTGCGCTACATCGCCACGCACAGCTTTGTAGGGTTTGCCTACTACCGCATTGCGTTTGGTCTGGTGGTGCTGGCCACGGCGTACACCGGCACGGTGAAGTGGGCGGCTTGAGGCTAAATTGACGTCAATGTTAGCCACCCGTATTGCCTGCCTGGCCCGGTGTGGCGCGCTTTGGCTGTGCGCTGGCCTTTGGCCGGGGGTGACCGTCCAGGCGCAGGTTGAAATCCCGGCGCAAAACAGCAAGCTGATGCTGCCAGCCTACTGGTTCAAGGCCGATTCCCAGGAGCCGCGCCCCGTGGTCATCGCCCTGCATGGCTGCGGCGGCGCGCTGGATGCCAAGGGCCAGCTCAACCCGATCTGGCGGCGTTATGCGGGCTACTTCAACGCCGAGCGCATGCACTTTGTCGTGTTGGACAGCTTCAGCCCGCGCGGGCAAACCTCCATTTGCGCGACCCCGTCAAAGCGTCGCACGGTTCATGAAGAAGACCGGCGCGAAGACGTGTTTGCGGCCATCGCGTGGCTGGCCGACCGGCCCTCTGTGGATGCGTCCCGCATCATGGTGGTGGGCTGGTCGCATGGCGCGCAAACGGTTTTGAGCGTGATGGATGCAAGCGACAAGGGTGTGCAATCCCAAAAAATCCAGCCCAAAGCCGCCGCCGCGTTTTATCCCGGCTGCAACAAGTTCGTGAAAATGGGGGACTACAGCATCCAGGCCCCGCTGCTGGCGATGATCGGCGAGCTGGACGACTGGACGCTGGCCAGCCAGTGTGCGAGCCTGCGCGACAAGGTGCTGCGGGGGCAGAAGGAGACGTCATCAGGCACAACGTCTGGCACGGCAATGGGCGCTGGATCGAGTCCTATATTCGACTTGGTGATCTACCCCGACAGCTACCACGGCTTTGACGGGCTTGCCGAGGTGCGCACCCGGGACAATGTGGGCAATACGCGCAGTGGCAAGGCCACGGTGGGCGGCAATCCGGCGGCGCAAAAGGCGTCGCACGCGCAGTTGTTTGAGTTTGTGGCGGCACAGGCGGGGGAGCCGCTGCGACTATCGAATGACGAGCGGATTAAAGTTCCGCCATCGCCCCTGCCAAAGTAGGCAAACGCCTCACCAAGTTCCGGCAATCAGGCCGCAGCAGCAGGCTGCATGTCGCGCAGCGCAGCCTCAATCGCCGCTGCCGTGGCGAAGGGCTTTTCCATGGGGAAACAGGTGGCTGCCGTCCAGCATCGAGATGCGGCCTTTCGCCAGCTTGTCAGTCATGGCCATGCCAACCTGCTGCATCTCGGTAGATTGGCGCCCGCCAATGAACGCCACCGGGCATTTGAGCGGGTGGCGCTTGATGAGGCGGTCCAAGTTGTCGGGCAGGGTGTTGTAGATGGCGGTCTCCACCTCGCGTGCTGACCGGGAAGCTGTTGGCGTGGGAAAAAACGAGGAGCATCCGACATCCGACGAAATGTTGAGGACAGAGCTGGCCACACTGCGTGTGGCTGCGGTCTGTCCCGCAATTCTTGAAGTGTTGAGGACAGAGCTTGTTCGCTTCGCGTAACGACCGTCTGTCCCGCAAAGTAATTAGATTAACCTCTCGTCAGGCGTGCGGATCTTCTTGAGCGGCTTGGCGCGGCTGCCTTCGACCATCAGCGGCACATTGGTTTGCTCGCCCTTCCAC
>JANYJD010000064.1 GCA_025358555.1 Rhodoferax sp. | reverse complement strand
CAGTTTGCCAATGCCATCCAAAACGGCGTCGTCCGCCCAGCACGCCACCCACGTGGGGTAGTCGCCCGAATCCAGCGACTGGTTGTAGCGGGCAATGAGCTCTTCAATGGCAAATTTGTCTTCGATCAGGCTTGGCATGTGAAATCTCCTTTTAATCAGCCCAGGGCCATGTAGGCTTCCAGCGTCTTGTGAAAATGCCGAATGCGGCTTTCCTGATAGACCGACATGGTGGCACCGGGCTTTTTGGAGGCCCGGATGCCGCGCTGGATGCGCTTGAGGTTCTCCGTGTCCTGGTCGGTCACGTCGGCTGCCGAGCCCATGCCCGGCACCTTGTGCCAGGAGTCGTTGATCCCCACGATGGTGGCTTTGCCTACAGGCGGGTGGGTGCCGTCGGCATTTTTGGAGAACAGCATCATGATTTCCATGATGCATTCTTCGGGGTTGTCGCCATTCGGGCGAAAGCGGTAGACCAGGGGCGTCGCCATGCCCGCCCAGGGGCCCAGGTTGGGGAAGAGCTGGTACTGAATGAGGTCTACCGCCTCGCTGGTGGACAGGTTGGAAAAGTCGCGCCCGGTGGATTGGGAGAACCGTTCGCGCGCTCGCTCGGCAATTTTTTCGCGCGCGGTTTCGCCTTCTTTTACCTTGATTTCGCGCTTGCCATAAAACTCAATGTCACGCTGCATGGCGTCCACAATTTTCTGCTGCGGGTAGTTGCCAAGCGCCGGGCTGGGCACGCCCTCGGGCATGATGAAGCGGTTGACGTGGCGCCCGTCAAACACGTCATATTGTGTGTTGGTGTCTGCGGTGTACTCCACCGACTGGGGGTGCGTGGCCGCGATGTGAAAACCCTCCATAAACGCCTCTTGCGCCAGCTTCCAGTTGCAGGGCAGAATCTTGCCGCCATGCACGGCCTTGTAGCGGTCTTCCAGGCCAAAGGCCTTGAAGTGCTCGGGCAGGCATTCAAGATAGCTCTCAAGCGGCTCGCAGTTTGCGTCAAAGTTGATGAAGACAAAGCCGCCCCACACGCCGACCTGCGCTTCTGGCAGGCAAAATTTCTCGCGGTCAATTTGCGGGAAGTCCCAGGCGCAGGGCAGCCCTGCCAGTTTGCCGTCCAGCCCCCAGGTCAGCCCATGCACTGGGCATTTGAGGTGCCGCACATTGCCGCCTTCGGTGCGCAAAATCGTGCCGCGGTGCAGGCAGGAGTTGACGTAGGCGCGGATGTCGGTGGCGCCCGTGCCGGTGCGCACGATGATCAGCGAGTCATGCACGATGTCATACACCTCGGTGTCGCCCACCTCGGGGATGTCTTCCAGACGGCAGGCCATCTGCCAGGTTTTTTGCCACACGGTCTTCACCTCGCGGTCATGCCAGTCTTTGGTGTAGTAGCGATCCAGCGACACATCATCGCGGCCCATGTCGCGCGGCGAGTCCACCAGCAGGATGGCGGGTGGCGGTTTTGCGTCGCTGCGAAGGATTTCCTGGACCGATATGGCGGGCGAGCGGGGTACGCCGCCACCCGGGTTCTTGCGGCTGACGGGCATGGCGACAGTTGCAGTGGCGGTGGCTGTGTTCATCGGGGACTCCTGGTTTGAATCAATCGTAAAGCCTGCTCGGCGACGAATCTTCTGGTTTGATTTTAGAAATGTCACTCTCATAATGCAAGTAATGGTTATCACTTACTCGTTGGTGTCGCCCTTGTGATTGCCTGCAAACTTGTAATAGACTGTTGTTGTGCAAGTCTATTCACACGCCGCCCGATGTCTGGCGTAACACCATTGGCACTGCCGCCACCTGATTTGATCGCCATCAACGCGGCGCTGATTGCCGTGCGCCAGGCGGCCCAAGTGCTGTGCGACCGGGCAACGCTGCTGGTGTTGCTGTACGCCCATGGCGGCACCACGCGCTATGCGGACTTCAGCATGCAAACCGGCCTGGCCAGCCGCGTATTAAGCTCTCGCCTGGCGCGCCTCACCGAGGACGGCCTGCTGGTGCGCATTCCCTATTCCCGAAGGCCACTGCGCCATGCCTACCACCTCACCCACATGGGTGTGGCTCTGTTTGATGTGCTGGCCCTGCTGGTCAGCTGGGAGCAGGCCTGGCCTGGCGCTGGAGGGCCAAATGATGTGGCCCAAATCGTCCACCTGGGCTGCAAGCCGGCACACGGGCTGGTCAGTGCAGCCACCTCCGTCAGAATGCACTGCGCCGCCTGCAAGGTGCCGGTTTCCCCGCGTGACATTTCGCTGCGCGTCAGCCAGACCGAAATGGCAAAAATGCCAGCCAAAAGCACCGCCACCCGCAAGACCAGCCAAGACACTGCTGTCAAGCCAGGCGACGCCATGACGCCCATCCCGCAGGCGCTTGCCGTGCTGGGCGACAAGTGGAGCATTGAGGTGCTGGTGTGCGCATTTTTTGGCCTGCGCCAGTTTGGCAATTTCGGCAAGCGCCTGGGCATATCGACCAACATCCTGACAGACCGGCTTGAGCGGCTGGTGCAAGAGGGCCTGCTGCGCCGCACCGCAGATGACGACGACACCCACCGCAAAGGCCTGTACCTGCTGACGCCCAAAGGGCGCGGCTTTTACGCCATCCTGATTGCCATCCAGAGCTGGGCCGACGAGTGGATACACCACCGCGTGCGCTCGCCGGTCAAGCTGCGCCATGCGCCCTGCCGCAAGCCGTTGCAGCCGTTACTCACCTGCATGGCCTGCGGCCTGGGGGTGACCCACGCGCAAGGGCGCATACGCATCGCCATGGCGGCTGAGAAAAAAATGCTTACCACTGACCTCGACATCGCGCCACATGGCCTGGTGGACGACAACTCATCCAAGGCGTTTACGGTTAAGGGCTGACTCGACGGGCAATCGTTACCCCGTTGCGGTCCTGGGAACGTGTCGCTCCCTGCTTCTTCCCATCCCTCTGGCCCACTGCCAGAGTCGCCCGTCAACAGGCGAGCGTCGTGGGTTAGCTGGGTTCTAATAGCCCGTGACTTGCATCTAACCACCTATTTGAATCACGGACAGGCCCAGACCGCGATTGTCCAAATTTCATTGGTCGAAAAGCTTTTTGAATAAGCGCCTACCTATAACTAGCCCTCCCCATGAGCCTCGTTAAATCCAAACAACGCGTCGCTGACCACGGCGAGGTCTTTACACCTGCATGGATGGTCGAGGCCATGCTAGACCTGGTGAAAGACGAGACCGAGCGCCTTGATGCCCGCTTTCTTGAGCCCGCCTGCGGCAGCGGCAACTTTATGGTGCAAATCTTGCGGCGCAAGCTTGCTGCGGTAGAGCTTAAATACAGCAAGTCTGACTTTGAGCGGCAGCATTACGCGCTGTTTGGGCTGATGTGCATTTACGGCGTTGAGCTGCTGGCCGACAACATTGCTGAATGCCGCGCCAACATGCTTGACGTGTTTGCTGAATACCTTAACCTTGATGAAACAGACGATTTGTACTTGGCCGCAACCCATGTGCTTGCAGAAAACGTGGTGCATGGCGACGCGCTGACCATGCGCGCCGTGGTTAGCACGGGTGACCAGCCGATCAGCTTTGCCGAGTGGGGCTACCTGGGCAAAGGCAAGTACAAGCGGCGCGACTTCCGGTTTGATGTACTTACCGGCTCGTCAAAATTCAGCGAAGCAGGCTCGCTTTGGGCTGATCAAGGCAAGCACGAGATTTTTACCCCCATCAAAACCCACCCGCCCATGACGATGCGCGAGCTGGCTGGTTTGCAAGGCGAGCAATGAACATGGCCAAAATTGATGTGAAAGGCACGAGTATTTCGGTCTACACCGTGGGCGATAAGGACTTCATCTCGCTCACTGACATGATCCGGGCCAAGGATGGTGACTTTTTTATCTCCGATTGGCTTCGAAACCGCAACACGGTGGAATTTCTGGGTATCTGGGAGCAGGTCCACAACCCGAATTTCAACTATGGCGGATTCGCCACAATTAAAAGTCAGGCGGGGCTTAACAACTACAAGCTCAGCGCCAAAGTATGGGTGGCTCAAACTAACGCCATTGGGCTCGTTGCCAAGGCTGGGCGCTACGGCGGGACCTACGCCCATCAGGACATCGCCTTCGAATTCGGCATGTGGATCAGTGCCGAGTTCAAAATTTACCTCATCAAAGAGTTCCAGCGCCTCAAAGAAACCGAGCGCGAGCAACTGGGTTGGGACATTCGCCGCAACCTGACCAAAATTAACTACCGCATCCATACCGACGCCATTAAGACCCATCTGATTCCGCCGCAACTGACCCCACAGCAGATCAACCTCGTCTACGCCAGCGAGGCCGACTTACTGAACATGGCCTTGTTTGGCAAAACCGCGAAACAGTGGCGTGATGAAAACCCCGGCAACAAGGGCAACCTTCGCGACGAGGCCAATGCGGCGCAACTGGTGTGCCTGGCCAACCTGGAAACGCTTAACGCCCACTTCATTCATCAAGGGCTGGCCCAGTCAGAACGGCTCACCCTGCTGAACCAGACCGCCATTCAGCAAATGAAGCTGCTGTTGGCCGATGCTGGCGTGCAGCGGCTGCAAGGCAAGCAGCCATGAACGAGCAAGTTTCTTTCACCCTGCGCGGCCGCAACCCGGACGTGCTGACCTGCATTGCCAACCTGTCGAATGACGAGGTGTTTACCCCGCCCGAGCTGGCGGGCCGCATGCTGGATATGTTGGCTCAGGCTTGGGGCCAAGACCATGGCGGTGCCAACCTGTGGCCATGCCGGGCTGGCCCATTACGGGTTGTATGACACGGTGGTGGCAAAGGAGTAAGCCACCAGGAACCACGACGTAATTTTTTGGGCCGCGTTTGTCGTTATGCTTAGATAACACTGGATTCGTGGCAATTTAACCCGCAAACTCTGAAAGACCCCAACCCATGACGCTCCTGCCCAAACTGCTCTTGACCAGCCTCGCCGTAGCCACACTGCAAGGCTGCGCGCCGCTGATGACGCAAAGCCCTGAGGGGAGCATCCGCCCGCTCAACGCGGTGGCTGATGGGGAAGACAAGCACCTCATGCTGTTCGGGCACGACGTGGTTTCTTATTTCACCGAGAGCAAACACCGTCTGGGCAGCCCCGCCATCAAGACGGTGATTGACGGCGTGACCTTCCGCTTTGCCACGGCCGAGCACAAGTCGCTGTTTGACAAGGAGCCCGCCAAGTACATGCCGCAGTTCAACGGCTACTGCGCCAACGGCATCGTCTATGGCATTCCCTGGGGCGGCGACGCAGACTCGTGGCGCATCATCGACGGCAAACTCTACATGTTTGGCGGCAAGGGCTCGCGCGATGGCTTTTTTGTGGACGTGCCGCGCAACATGGCGTATGCCAACAAGTACTGGAACGAAGAAGTCAAGGGCTCCAACGCCTTTGTGCAACGCGTGAAACGCCTCATCGTCAACCGCGTGCCGCACTACCAGACGGGCGAGCAACTGGCCGATGAAGTCAAGCGCACAGGCGGTGGCAAATCATGATTGACCGCGAGCTTGACATCCCCACGCCCGATGGCGTGATGAACACGTTTGTGACGCACCCTGAAGAAGGCGGGCCGCACCCGGCCATCATTTTTTACATGGACGCGCCAGGCAAGCGAGAAGAGCTGCACGACATGGCGCGCCGCCTAGCGGCCACGGGCTACTACGTGATTTTGCCCAACCTGTACTACCGGCGCAGCCGGGACTATGTGCTGCAGGGCCGCACCGAGCCTGAGATGGCGGTGATGTTTGCGCACATGTATTCGCTCAAACGGCCGATGGTGCTGTCAGACACCCAGGCGCTGCTTGACTTTATTGACCAAGACCCCGCTGCCTTTTCAGGGCCTGGTTCCAAAGTCGGCGTGGTGGGCTACTGCATGAGCGGACCGTTCATCTTCTGGGCGGCCGAGGCGCACCCCGACCGCATCGCCGCCGCCGCCAGCATCCACGGCGTCAGCCTGTGTACGGACGACGCGGATTCGCCGCACAAAACCGCGCACCGCATTAAGGCCGAGGTGTATGTTGGCGCCGCCGAGACCGACATCTATGCCCCGGTGGCGATGATCAACGCGCTGGACGCGCACCTCAAAACCACCGGCATTCGCTACCGGGTGGAGTGGTACCCGGGCACGCACCACGGTTTTGTGTTCCCCAAGCGCGAGGGCGCATACGACAAGCCATCTGCCGAGCGCCATTGGGAGCGGCTGCATGCGCTGTTTGGGCGCAATCTGTCGAGTCGCGCGCTGTGATCGCCATCCGCGCCGAAGACCCACGGACGATGCGCAACGACCCGGCTCGGCTGGCTGAACTGCGTCGTCATCTGATACTCGACTCTTCCCCAGAGCAGGCCTACGATGACTTGACCCGGCTCTTGGCAAGCGGCCTGGCGGTGCCCATTGTGATGGTCAATCTGTTGGACGATGCACGGGACTGGTTCAAGTCCTGCGTCGGTTTGCCTTGGACCGAGTCGCCGGCCAGCAAGTCAATTTGCGAAGCGATGTTCGCCACCGCAGAGGACGTGTTGGTGGTGCAGGACACCTTGCAAGACCCGCGCTTTGCCACCCATCCACTGGTCGTCAATGCACCCTTTGTCCGCTTTTATGCAGCGGCACGCCTTGCAATGGGCGGGCACACGCTTGGAACACTGTGCGCCTACGACATTCGCCCGCGGCAAATTTCCGCCGCGCAAATCGCGCAAATGCGCACCTTGGCCACCGCCGCCATGGAATTGATCAGCCAACGGCCAAACCCGACAGGCGGCTAAGACCAGCGTACAACATCATTTTGCTATTGTATTTGTAACTACATATGAAACATGGACGAGGGCTAGCGCGCTGTTTTGCCCTTGATCTGGCATTTGACTCGGCGCCAGGAACACATCAAAATAGGCCGACGACATTTTTCGTTCCAAGGCATTCCCCACCGCATGACAGAAACACGCAGACGCCCTCCCTGGCTGGTGCGCATCAATTACCGCATGCGCGTGCTGTCATTTGGCATGGCGTTTGTTGCAGCCGTGCTGCACAGCCATTCAAAAAGCAACCTGGCGGTTGTGTGGGTGATGTTGGCCCTGGTTTTTCTGGTTTATCCGCATGTGCAGTACTGGCGCGTCAGGCGGGCCGCCAACGCCGTGCGTGCGGAAATGAGCAATCTGCTGGTGGATTCGTTATTGCTGGGGGTTAGCATTGCAGCGCTCGGGTTTCCGCTGTGGATTGCCTTCTCGGCCGTCACCGGTGCGCTGACCAATAACGCCACCAACAAGGGCTGGCGCGGCGTGGCCGACAACACGCTGGCACTGGCCGCTGGTGCGCTGGCCTGGGTGGCGATCATGGGGTTTCATTTTTCACCCGAGACCGACGCAATCACCACTGCGTTTTGCATGGTTTCCCTGGGCTGGTATCTGCTGACCATGAGCAACCTTGGGTTTACCCGCAACCGGCAACTGCGCCTCACCCGAGAAACGTTGCGCCAGCGTGAAAACGAGCTTTTGGGTGCCAATGAAGCCTTGGTGAGAAACTTGCACGAGATCGAGGGCCTGCAGCGCAACCTGCGCCAGACCGACATCGTGCATTCCCGCCTGAGCGACCAGGCTAACCGCGATTCGCTGACCCACCTGTACAACCGCCGCTACCTGGACAGCTCACTCATGCAGGCGCTGCTGCGGTGCAAGCGGGCCGAGCAGCCGCTGGCTCTGATCATGGTGGACATTGACCATTTCAAAAAAATCGGCTCTTCGTCAATTTCACTGTGATTTTTCACTCACGCCGAACCCAAATCCAACTTGCCGCAATGAAACAAAATCCTTGCTCGGTAGTTGGTGAAGTTGCGAAACCCACGGGCGTTGGCCTTGATGAGTTGGATGACGCTG
>JANYJD010000145.1 GCA_025358555.1 Rhodoferax sp. | reverse complement strand
CCCAGTCCCGTGCCTGCGTTTTCTGAAAAACTCGCTGAAAAATTGGCTCTGGCCAACCGCATCCTCTACGACCAGGGCGTGGTGGACGGCTTTGGCCACATCAGCGTGCGGCACCCCGAGTCGCCTGCGCATTTCTTGCTGTCTTGCAACCGCGCGCCGGGGCTGGTGACGGCGCATGACATCCTGACCTACGACATCAACGGCGACTTGGCGGTGCCGTCAGACAGGCGCTCTTACCTTGAGCGCTTCATCCACAGCGAAATTTACCGGGCGCGGCCTGATGTGATGTCGGTGGTGCACAGCCACTCGCAAAGCGTGATTCCGTTTGGCGTGACCGGCCAGCGGCTGCGGCCGATATTCCACATGAGCGGTTTTCTGGGCAGCGGCTCGGCGCTGTTTGAAATTCGGGATGCGGGCGGCAACACCGACTTGCTGATTCGCAACACCGGCCTGGGCAAGGCGCTGGCCCAATCCATGGGCCAAAGCAACTGCGTGCTGATGCGCGGCCATGGCTCCACTGTCGTCGCGCCGTCGATTGAGGTGGCGGTGTACCGCGCAATTTATGCCGAGGTGAATGCCAAGCTGCAAATCCAGGCGGCAGCGTTGGGGCCGGTCAATTTCCTCAACGAAGAAGAAGCCGCGCTGGCGGCCGCCTCGACCGAGGGGCAGGTGCTGCGTGCTTGGGACTTGTGGTGCGGGCGAATTGGGCCGATGGAACCGTCAAAAGCCTGAAAACTGGCCAAAAACGGCCAAAATATCAAGCAAATAGGGCTGTAGCCCTTGTCCATAGTGCATAACTAGCTACTACAAACATAGCAAGTTGCATGTTGAATCGCCTGTTGATATGGCGCGCTGCTTGTCACACCAAAGCCCCGTGCCGACTCAGGGCGCTGAGGCGGCAGGCAGCGATTTGCAGGCAGGCGCGGACACCACGGCAGCACCGTCTGCCAGTTTTGCACCGGTTATAAAACTCACCACTGCAGTGCCCCGCGCGTCCAGCAACGTCACCGTAAAGCCGGTGCCTTCCACCCGCGCCAGCAGCGTGCCAGGCAGTGCGGGCGCCAGCGCCAGATCGTTGGCGGGTGCCGCTTGCCGGTAGCTGCCGGTTACCCGGATTTCACCATTGGCCTCAACCCAAGCGCCGTCAAACTGGAAGGCCAGGCAATCGCCTGTCAGCCGTATCGCGAGCGGCTCCAGCACCAGCACATAGCTGGCGCTGGCAATGGTGGATGGCGCGCTGCCGGGCACGGTCGACGTGGCGGTGTTTGTCGTACCCGCACTGATGTAGGCGCCAGTAACCGGGCCCACGCCCGTGCCGCCTGTGCCCGGTCCGCAGGCGGTGATGGCCATGGCAAGGGCAATCGACAGGCAGGCCAAGAGGCGCTGCGTCACGGGTCTTAGGGCAAGGCTAGTCAGGAGTTTCATGGCCGGTTTTTTCCTGGGTTGAAAAATAATACATGCCCATGCGCGCGCGGTGCGTGCGCGCTTCAGGCGGGGCCGACTTGGCGTCTGCGTCAAAGCGCTTTTGGGCCTGGCGCATCACGCTCTGGAAAGCCACTTTCCAGGCTTGGGCCGATGCCTTGTGAAGGTGCAGTGCCGACTCTGCGGTGATCTCATCCACAAACACCGCCTGCTCCAGAAACTCACCGCTGCTGTCCAGGTTCTGGCAGGCCGCGCCCAGGTGGTCTTGCACGTTGTTTTGCAGTTGCTCGGCCATCTCGGCAAAGCCGCGTTTGGGCACAAAGCCCTGGGTGAGAAGCGTGACCTGGCCGTCAACATCTTCCACCAGCCCCAGGCGCAGCAGGTCGTCCAGCACGGCGCGCGGACGCACGTCCCGGCTCACGGCGTGCACCAGTGCGTCAAAGCTGGGCGCGTCGCCCGAGCGGGCAATCGTGCGGGGTGCAAGATCCGCGTCCAGGGTCGTGTCAAGGTAGGCGTCATCGCTCAGCCAGCGCGCCACCACTTGGGATGCCAGGCCGGCAAAGCTCTCGGGCGTGTCATCCGGCGTGGCCAGCCGGGTGAGATTGCGCACATCGCGCCGGTGCACGCCCGAGAGCACGCTGATAGCGCTGTCGGTCTGCGGCATCGCCTTGGCCTGCAGCTCTTCCTTGGCGGCCTGCAGGAACACCCTTTTTAGCGCTTGGGAGAACGCGGTGTACGTCACGCCGTGGCGCAGCATCAACCGCACAGCGGGGCGCAGCAGGTGCAATGTGCTGTTCAGGACAAGGGTGGAGCGGGAGGTCACGCGTCGCAGGCGGATGCAAAAAAATTATGCTAACGGATGGTTTCAGATGCGCTGGTGGCGGTCTTCAAAAAGACTTTCAAAAAAGAATTGATTCATAATTTGGTTTGTGGGATATTATCCCACATCGTATCGGTCTTTCGCATGTCTTTCGCATGCCTTTCACATATCTGTCAAAAGGAGTCCACCATGTTCTGCCCCTTGCCTGCAACTCGCGTCCCCCTGTTGGTTGCCGTTTTGGCGTTGGCGGCTTGCGGCGGTGGCAGTGGCAGTGGCAGCGCAGTCGCTCCGCCAGAGCCGGTGCAAGCCGTCTCGCCGGTGGTGCTGCAGGCCTCGCAGCCGGGCGCGCTGCTGGGCTATGTGCAAAACCGGCTCAACCTGCAAATTGACCAGGGGCTGGCAGGCAATGGCGATGGCGCTGTCAACCTTGCAGGCACCGCGTTGCCTGGCGTCTCGACGGCCACAACGGCATCCGTAACGCCCTCGGGCGTGTCGGGAGCAGACACGGCTTCGCCCGCGTTTTCCAGTACCACCTTGCAGGAAGGCGGTGTGGACGAATCCGATATTTTGAAGACCGATGGCAGCCGCCTTTTCAGCATGACGGTTGCAGCGCCCGGCGAGCAGCGCCTGGGCAAGCTTGCGGCGTACACACGCCTGGCCGATGGCAGCCTGCAAGCGGCAGGCAGCCTGGCGCTGCCTGCGGGTGACCGCTTTGACGGCATGCATGTAGCGTCCAGCGGCGAGCTGTTGGCGCTGGTCGGGCAAAACCAGCAATTTGCCATGCCGGTGGACATCATCCCGCTGGTCTCAACAACGTCGACATCGACCGCGCTCACCTTCGCGCCGCGCAACCTGACGCCCCCGCAAACCGTCATCAACCTCGTCAGCACCAAACCCGGTCAGCCCTTGGGCAACACGGCCAGCCTGCGCATTGACGGCGAGCTGGTTGACAGCCGCGCCATCGACAACACGCTGTACGTGGTGACCACCTGGTTCCCCCGGTTCGAGACCGTGTTCCCCACCGCCGCTGCCAGCGCAGCGCAGCGCAAAGACGCGGTGGCGCGCCTCACCAGCGCGCAGATATTGCCCATGGTGGCGGTCAGCAACTCTCTTGGTGCCACGCAGCCCGCCGCGCAACCCTTGATGGCCGACACCGATTGCCAGCTGCAGGCCGCCAACGCCTCCAACGCCGTGCAGCTCACCACCATCACCGCCATCAATCTGGCTTCGCCCACGTTGGAGCGCAGCAGCCGCTGTCTGCTGGGCGGGGTGAACGCCATCTACATGTCCACCCAAAACCTGTACCTGGCCACCAGCCGCTACAACACGGTGGCGCAGGGCAACAACCTGTTCTATCCGTCCCAGCCCACCACCGACATCCACAAATTTGCTGTCAACGCCATGGCCATCACGTACCGGGGTTCGGGCGAGGTGCCGGGCCACCTGGGCTGGGACGCCAGCAAAACATCGTACCGCCTGAGCGAGTACAAAAACGACCTGCGCGTGGTGACTTTCACCAACGCCACAGGCTGGCTCGGCGAGCTGGGCGCGGCGGTCAAAAACGCGCCGGTGTCGCCCGCCATTCTGTCGGTATTGCGCGAAGACACGGCGGCAGCCAAACTCAAAACCATCGCCAGCTTGCCCAACGCCGCGCGCCCGGCGCCGATTGGCCTGAGCGGCGAGCAGGTGTATGCCGTGCGGTTTTTGGGCGACCGCGCCTACGTGGTCACCTTCAGGCGCACCGACCCGCTGTACGTGGTCGATCTGGCAGACCCGGCCGACCCCAAAGTGGCTGGCGAGCTGAAGACCAACGGCTACTCCGATTACCTGCTGCCCGTGGGGCCTGAGGGCTCTGGCCTGCTGCTGGGCGTGGGCAAAGACGCCAGCGCAGATGGCCGGGTGCAGGGTGTGAAGGTGTCGTTGTTTGACGTGGCCAACCCGGCCGCGCCCAAAGAGTTGGCCACCCGCGTGCTGGGCAAGGCGGGCAGTGCCAGCGGCCTGGACTATGGCCGCCACGGCATCAACCTGTTTGCGGTGGGCAACATCACCCGCGTGGCGCTGCCGGTGCACGTGAACGACACATTGGTCTCAGCACCCAATTCAAGCAATTCTTACCGGCCCGGCTACCAGAGCCTGGCGCGCTTTGAAGTGGATGCGGTCAACCGCACCTTGACCGACAAACCGGTGATGACCGGCCAAACCTTTGCCACTGATTTTGCAGGGTACCAGGCGTCGTCGCTGGCATTTGAGCGCAGCGTGCAGATTGGCGCGAACATTTATTACCTGGGCAGCCAGGGATTGCTCACAGGAGCGCCGTGGTAGCTAAATTGCAATAAAAATGGTCTGTAGCCCTTGTCCAGTGTGCATAATCAGCTATTAATAATGAAGCTAACAGCCGTTTGGGCTCAAAACCGCTGAGAACCGCTGAGAACCGCTCAGAACCTTTCGTGCGGTGCCAGGTAGCGCCATTGGCCCAGCGGCAGGTTGCCCAGCATCACGTTGCCGATGCGCAC
>JANYJD010000058.1 GCA_025358555.1 Rhodoferax sp. | reverse complement strand
AGCGAAGCCTACAAGCGCGCCGTGCTGCCCGCAGGCATTCCCCGCATCGCCGTGGAAATGGGCGTAACCGGCGGATGGTGGAAATACGGCTGCGCCGCCGTGGTGGGCATCGACACCTATGGCGAATCGGCGCCCGCACCGGTGCTGTTCAAGCACTTTGGCTTCACGCCAGAGAACGTGGCGGAAACGGTGAAAAAGGTTTTGCGCAAGTAAGCCGCTCGCGATATGCCGCTGATCTCGTCCTTCTACGGTGTCCTGATTTACATGTATTTCATGGATACGAAGCAACACCACACGCCACATATCCATGCGATGTACCAAGGTTTTGAAGCAGTGTTTTCCCGGGTTGAACGTGTGGAGCCGCTGCGATGAATCCGAGGGTGACGTCAGTTTCCGCCTTGCCCGGGCTGGTTTTACGATTGGAATTCCAAAATGGCAGGCAGGCGTTTTTTGATGTTGCGCCCTATGTTGATTTCCCAGTTTTCCAGCGCCTGAAGGACCCGGCCTACTTCAACCGCGCCAAGGTTGACCATGGCACGGTAGAGTGGCCGGGCGGAATCGACTTTGACCCGGACACTCTGTATATCGAATCACGCAGCAACTAATTTTTCTCACTTAATTTTCACACTTGAGGAGCATTTCCATGGCAATCAAAGTAGGCATCAACGGTTTCGGCCGCATCGGGCGCAATGTGCTGCGCTCGGCAATCCAGAATTTCCCCGACATTGAAATTGTCGCCATCAACGACCTGCTGGAGCCCGATTATTTGGCTTACATGCTGCAGTACGACTCGGTGCATGGCCGCTTTGAGGGCAAGGTGTCGGTGGATGGCAACACACTCATCGTCAACGGAAATAAAATCCGCTTGACGCAGGAGCGCGACCCGGCCAACCTCAAGTGGGGCGAAGTCGGCGCTGACATCGTGCTCGAAGCCACGGGCCTTTTCCTGGACAAGCCTGCCGGTGAAAAGCACCTGGCGGCCGGCGCCAAAAAAGTCATCTTCTCGGCGCCTTCCAAAGACGATACGCCGATGTTCGTCTTCGGCGTGAACGACAAAACTTACAAGGGTGAGGCCATCATCTCCAATGCGTCTTGCACCACCAACTGCTTGGCTCCTGTGGCCAAGGTGCTCAATGACAAATGGGGCATCAAGCGCGGGCTGATGACGACCGTGCACGCCGCCACGGCCACGCAGAAGACGGTGGACGGCCCGTCCAACAAAGACTGGCGCGGCGGCCGCGGCATTCTGGAAAACATCATCCCCAGCAGCACCGGTGCGGCCAAGGCGGTGGGTGTGGTGATTCCTTCGCTGAACAAAAAACTTACCGGCATGTCGTTCCGCGTGCCAACGTCTGATGTGTCGGTGGTGGACTTGACGTGTGAGCTGAACACGCAAGCCACGCTCAAGGAAATCTGCGCCGAAATGAAAGCGCAGTCTGAAGGCGCGCTGAAAGGCGTGCTGGGCTACACCGACGACAAAGTAGTCGCCACCGATTTCCGTGGCGATACCCGCACTTCCATCTTCGACGCTGACGCCAGCATTGCGCTGGACGGCACCTTCGTCAAAATCGTGGCCTGGTACGACAACGAGTGGGGCTACTCCAATAAGTGCCTGGAGATGGTGCGGGTGGTGGCAAAGTAATTTCCGCCGCAAAGCCTGACCTGCACTCGGGCCTGCGTTCTGCCCTACGCGAGCTCCAGCAAGACCGGCTGATGGTCTGATGCGCGTGTATGGGGGTTGACCTCGATTTTTGTGACGCGCGATTTCAAGTCGTCGCTTACAAACACAAAGTCGCAGCAGATTGGCTCGGGCCCATAGCGCCGGTCAAACAGGCGAAACGTGGGTTCGTGCGGCGCGCTGCCGTGCGCCAGTTGCCAGGCGTCGATCAATGGATGGACAAGCGGATGCCCGACCAAAGGGGCATGGTGGTTCTGCACGGCCGCTCCAGTGCCGGATGCGGGGTTGCTCGTGAGGAGCGCGTATTCCTCGTTCGCCGTCTCAAAATTGAAATCGCCACACAGCACGGCGCTGGGCGTGTGCACCTTGCTTTGAAACGGCCCACCGGTCTCATCCGCCAATGGCAGCTGCGCCGCCTGCGCGCAGGCCTGCGAGTGGATGTCCAACAGCGCCTGGGCCTGTGCCATTCGCTGGCGGGTTGAGTAAAACTCCAGGTGTGTGGTCATCACCCGCACGGGGCCGAACGCGGCCATCACGGTCACGTTGGTGCACATGCGCGGCATTGATCGCACGCCAGCGTCTGCTGGATACGGCAGTGGGTAATGCTGCACCTGGGCCACAGGCAGCCGGGTGGCGACCAGATTGCCGAATTGCTGGCGCTTGCCGCTGCGGCCCAACTCATCCACAGCGGCACCAAAACACACTTCAAAACCGGGCAACAACTGGCGCAGGCGCGCCACCTGGTCAAAACCGGCGTTGCCCATGAGCTGCGGGTAATTGACAGCCACTTCCTGTAGGCACAGCACGTCAAAGTCGGCCATGGCGCGGGCTTCGTCCACGATGCGCTCGACTCTCACCACATCGTCAAGCCCGCAAAACCACTGCACGTTCCAGGTGATCAATTTCATCGGGGCACTTTCATAAATTCATTTTTAGGGCGAATTGCGTTGTTGCGCGGTGCTCGCAATTCTCATGTACCCGAAGTACATTCCGGTTGCTGTGCTCCGGGCGCCTAGCACTTCATCCCGAAAATTTGAATTTCTGGAAGTGCCCATGACATCCAAGTTACTTGATTCCCGCGCGCATGAAGCTCTGCACAAACTGCCGCTGAAACAGCAAAAACCCGATCAATAGCGGGGCCGAAGTCATGAGCGTGGCGGCGGTGATGATGGACCAGTCCACGCCCTGGTCGGTGGACGAAAAAACTTGCAGGCCCACGGTGAGGGGCCGCGCGCTGACACTGTTGGTAATGATCACTGGCCACAGAAAATTGTTCCAGTGAAAGCTCACCGACACCAGCGCAAACGCAGTGTAGACCGGTCGAGCCAGTGGCACATAAACCCGCCACAGGATTTGCATCGCGCTGGCGCCCTCCACGCGCGCCGCGTCGTCCAGCTCTTTGGGAATGCCCATGAAGGTCTGGCGCAGCAGAAAAATCGCAAACGCCGACGCAAAGTACGGCAAGCCAATCGCCAGCAGCGTATCCACCAGACCCAGCTGCGCCATGGTCTTGTAATTGGCCACCAGCAAAATGTCGGGCATGATCATCAGTTGCATCAGCACCAGTGCAAACAGCAAATTTTTGCCCACAAATTCATAGCGTGCAAAGGCATAGGCGGCGAGCGTACTGAGCACCAGCTGGCTGGCCAGAATCATGGCTACCAGCAAGGTGGTGTTGACAAAGTAGCGTGCAAACGGTGCCGCTGCCCACGCGCGGGCAAAGTTGTCCAGCGTCAGCGGGGCCAGCAAGGCAAACCGCGTTGAAAACTCGGGCGGGTGCAACGCCGTCCACACCGCGTACGCCAGCGGCAGAATCCACAGCAGTGCCAGCAGCCACGCGGCAATGGTGTCAAGCCAGCCAGGGTCGTTGTAGACCAGGCGGGACGGGTTTGTAGCGCTCATCGGTAATGGACCTTGCGGTCCAGCACAAAAAACTGAAACAGCGCCACCGCCGCCAGCACCGCTAACAGCACGACGGTAATGGCTGAGGCGTAGCCGGTGTCCCAAAAACTAAAGCCCACCGTGAACAGGTGGTACAGCAGCAGGGTGGACGCATTGTCTGGCCCGCCGCGCGTGAGCACCACCACGTGGTCCACCATGCGCACAGCGTTGATCACAGCGTTGATCATCACAAACAGCGTGGTCGGCATGAGCAGTGGCCACTGAATCCGCCGAAAGAAATACCAGCGGGACGCGCCTTCTATGGCAGCCGCCTCCCGCAGGTTTGGGTTCAGGCTTTGCAGCGCGGCTAAGTAAAAGATCATGAAGAACCCGGCTTCTTTCCACACTGCCACCACGGTGATGGCACCCAAAGCCGTGCGCTGGTCGCCCAGCCAGTTGTGCGAGGGCAGGCCGAACAGGCCGGTGATTTGCTCCAGCAGGCCATAGCCTGGCGTGTAGAAAAACAGCCAGATGTTGGCCACCGCAATCATCGGCAGCACGGTCGGCGTGAAGTACGCCATGCGCAAGAAGCCGCGCCCGGCGATTCGCTCATTCACCCACAGCGCCATCACCAGTGCAAGCCCGATGGACAGGGGAATGGTGGCCAGCGCAAACCACAGGTTGTTGGTAGCGGCCTTCCAGAACACTGGGTCGGCCAGCATCACCTCGTAATTTTCCAGTCCCACCCAGCGCGCGGGCCGTGAGCCTTTTGGAGTGGAAAAAAAGCTGTCGATCAGCGTGGCAACCGCCGGGTAATGCGTGAAGGCGACCAGCAGCACAAAGGCTGGCAGCAGCAGCAGATAGGCCTGCACTGACGCGGTGCCAGCAGGTCTTTCACTCATGAATGACGACTAAATAAGACCATCTTGGCCAAATTTGGCTGACATTGGTCAAAAATGCCTAAAAAAATGATCAAATCGACCTCTAGCCCTTGTCCACATTGCATAGACAGCTACTTTATATATAGCAATTCTATTTGTAGCTGCGCAACAACCGGTCAGCCTCTTTCTGCGCATCCTGCATCGCCTGGGCTGCCGTTTTGGTGCCGGTCAGCGCCGCCTGCAGGCCATCGTTCAACGATTTGGTGACGCGTTGGTTGTCATGCGTGGAGAACTCG